>NZ_VPDJ01000003.1:0-179859 GCF_013417755.1 Acinetobacter sp. YH12231 | reverse complement strand
ACTGCTGAAACTGCTGAAACTGCTGAAACTGCTGAAACTGCTGAAACTGCTGAAACTGCTGAAACTGCTGAAACTGCTGAAACTGCTGAAACTGCTGAAACTGCTGAAACTGCTGAAACTGCTGAAACTGCTGAAACTATTGAGCAAAAATTGATTGAGATAAGAAATAAATTACTCGCTCATATGGATGTAAATAACCATACTCCTCCTAAATCTTTAAGTGGTTTTACTAGTATTTTAAAGAGATGTTTGCCTGAAGATGATGTTATTAACTCATTAGAATTATTGAGGAAATATAGATTGATAGAGGTTAATAGTAAACGGCAAGTTAGTTATAACCCGATATTGCTAACTAATATTATTCATTAAGCATGCTTGCGTTTTATATTGCGCTTATGCAACTCTAATAAAGGAATATAAAGGTTGTGCTATGGAAAATACTGGAATCTGGGTTACCGTTTTTATTGTGGTCTTTGTACTTGGGTCGATTTTTGGACTTCGAGTAAATCCTAGAGAAAAAGCCTTGGGCAATATGCGCGAGAAGGCGCGTAAGATGGGGCTGCACCCACGTTTAGTGGCTGCACCTGCTTGGACCAAGATTCCAATGGCATCTGAAAAACGTGCCAGTATGGTGGCGTATTACAGTGTGCTGATTCCAGATGCGCGTTTGCCTTTAATGCGTGCTTTAGTAGTCGATGACAAACTTGAACTGGTACATGGTGATGACAAGTTCAAGGATTTAGCCATTACATTAAAGGGCATTTATGCTATTGATATGCAGGCAAACTGTGTAGGACTCTATTGGAACGAAGAATCTGACTTAAGAGCCACACAGCTTGAAGATATGAAAGCATTTTTACATTCATTGGCTGAACTTTAAATTTTAAAAAACCTATTAAACAGGAATGATGGTTAACTATGGCGAACGCTCCTCGGTCCACATCTAAAAGTACCACAGCAAAATCTGCCGATGCTGGGAAAAAGCGTGCGTTAGTGATTGTGGAATCGCCTGCAAAAGCGAAAACAATCAATAAATATTTGGGCTCTGATTACATCGTGAAATCATCGGTGGGTCATGTCCGTGATTTACCTACAGGCGGCTCGAGTAAAACAGCAGAGAAAAAGCCAGTAACTCGTGCAAAATTAACTGAAGCTGAAAAAGCCAAAAAAGCACAAAAAGCTTTGGTTAATCGTATGGGTGTAGACCCTGAAAATGACTGGAAGGCACAGTACGAAGTCCTACCGGGCAAAGAACATGTTGTTGCGGAACTGAAAAAGCTTGCATCGCAAGTTGACGAGGTCTATCTCGCAACGGATATGGATAGGGAAGGAGAAGCGATTGCTTGGCATTTAAAAGAAGTCATTGGCGGTGATGACTCACGTTATCAACGCGTGGTGTTCAACGAAATTACCAAAAATGCCATCCAAGAAGCGTTTAAACATCCTTCTCGCCTCGATACAGATAAAGTCAATGCTCAGCAAGCCCGTCGTTTCCTCGACCGTATTGTGGGCTTTATGATCTCGCCACTCTTATGGGAAAAAATCGCCCGTGGTTTATCGGCAGGTCGTGTGCAATCTGTGGCTGTTAAACTTGTGGTTGAGCGTGAACGTGAAATTCGTGCCTTCGTTCCAGAAGAATTTTGGCAAGTTTTTGCAGATACCAAGTCGAAGAAAGACGATATCCGCTTAGAAGCGGTGAAGCAAAATGGCAAGACTTTAAAACTGCACAATAAAGCTGAAACGGATGCTTTACTGAACCTGATTAAAGATGCCGACTACACAGTTTCAGCACGTGAAGACAAACCAACCAAGGTTAATCCAAGCGCGCCTTACATCACGTCTACATTGCAACAAGCAGCAAGTACACGTTTAGGTTTTTCTGTGAAGAAAACCATGATGTTGGCACAGCGGTTATATGAAGCCGGCTTTATTACCTACATGCGTACAGACTCAACATTCTTGAGTGATGACGCTGTAAATATGGTTCGTGGTCATATTGAAACTGAGTTTGGTCAAAAATATTTACCGGCTAAACCAAATCGCTACGGCAATAAAGCTGGTGCGCAAGAAGCCCATGAAGCGATTCGTCCATCAAATGTCGCGCTAAAAGGCGATAGTTTGGTGGGTGTAGAGCGTGATGCACAGCGTCTTTATGACCTGATCTGGCGTCAGTTCGTTGCATGTCAAATGACCCCTGCAGAATATTTATCATCAACGATTTTAGTTAATGCCAATGGCGTCGAACTCAAAGCCAAAGGCCGTACATTGGTCTTTGATGGTTTCACTAAAGTGCGTGGCCAAAACAAATCGGATGATGATGTACTGTTACCTGCTGTAAAAGTCGGTGAAGTACTGAAACTTGAAAAATTAGATCCATCGCAGCACTTTACTAAACCACCTGCGCGCTTCACTGAAGCATCATTGGTCAAAGAGCTTGAGAAAAAAGGGATTGGTCGTCCATCGACGTATGCTGCGATTATCTCAACCATTCAAGACCGTGGTTATGTGAAGCTCGATAACCGTCGTTTGTTCGCCGAGAAAATGGGTGAAATCGTGACAGACCGTCTCGATGAAAACTTTAATAACTTGATGAACTATGCCTTTACCGCCGATTTAGAAGGTCAGTTGGATAAAGTCGCGGATGGTGATCGTAACTGGAAAGAGTTACTCAATAGCTTCTACGGTGATTTTAAAACACGCTTAACCACAGCTCAGGGTGAAAATGGCATGCGCCGTAATTTACCTGTAGAAGTGGATGCTGTGCACTGTAAAGAATGTGACCGTCCGATGCAAATTCGTACAGGGACTACAGGCGTGTTCTTGGGTTGTTCAGGTTATAACTTACCGCCAAAAGAGCGTTGTAAGGGAACTTTAAACCTGACACCTGTAGAATCATTGGCTGCACTGTCTGATGATGACTCGGCAGAAACAGCAGATTTAATGTCGAAAAAACGCTGTCCAATCTGTGAAACAGCCATGGATAGCTATGTGATTGATGGTGGGCGTAAGTTGCATATCTGTGGTAATAACCCAGACTGTGCTGGTTTTGAGCTTGAAGAAGGTGAGTTCAAAATCAAAGGTTATGATGGTCCAACCATTCCTTGTGACAAATGTGATGGCGAAATGCAATTGAAGACAGGCCGTTTCGGTCCTTACTTTGCATGTAATAGCTGTGACAATACACGTAAAGTATTGAAGAGTGGTCAGCCTGCACCTCCACGTGTAGATCCAATTAAAATGGAACATTTACGTTCAACCAAACATGATGACTTCTTTGTCCTTCGTGATGGCGCAGCAGGTTTATTCTTAGCTGCAAGTAAGTTCCCGAAAGTACGTGAAACTCGTGCGCCTAAAGTGGCTGAACTACGTTCTGTCGCAGATCAGTTGGATGCGAAATATCAGTTCATCTTACAAGCACCAGATGTCGATCCTGAAGGAAACCCAACATTAGTAAAATTCAGCCGTAAAAACCAAGCGCAATATATTGGTTCTGAAAATGCTGAAGGCAAGCAAACCAAATGGTCTTTGGTGTACCAAGATGGTAAGTGGGTTGAGGCTTAAGCTTTAAAATCAATAAAATGCTGACTTCGGTCGGCATTTTTTATGTCTTTTGATCAAGGATTTTTTAAAGTAAGTAATCGATTGAGCTTTTAAATTGTCCAAGACATTTTAAGAATGTTCTGTTTTAATTCTGAAAATAAATGCTAAAAATTAATTGAGATCTTGGGGAATGTGGAAAAAAATTCGGGTACTGTGTTTACTGCTGATTCTACTAGTGGTCGCAGTCAATGCCTATAAAGACAAAAACCAAGACTGGAGTAAACCGATCTTTGTATTGTTACATCCAATTAATGCCGATGGTCGAGAGAGCACTCAAGCTTATATACAGCAGCTCTCTGTCAATGATTTAAATGATGTTCAACAATATTTACAAGCGACAGCACAGAAATACCGAGGGCAACCGACTTATTTGTATTTTAAGTTAGGTCGTGAGCTGAAAGTTTTACCTCCCAAAGTACCCAATGACGCCGGTATGTTGGATGTTATCTTATGGAGTTTGAAATTCCGCTACTATGCTTGGCAACAGCATGAAAATGTAGACGGGGTTTCGAGTGTCACGCTCTTTCTAAATTATTACGATCCGAACCAAACCAAAGAACTTAAACATTCCACAGCCTTGGAAAATGGTCGAATTGGATCGGTGAATTTATTTGCATCGAATAAACAGACAGCGCAGAATAAAATCGTTTTAGCACATGAGTTATTACACGCTTTTGGTGCAACTGATAAGTATGATTTGGCTACAGGTCAGCCGATTTTTCCTGTCGGTTATGCAGAACCTGAGCGGCAGCCTTTGTTTCCACAAAGCAAAGCTGAACTGATGGCAGGGCATATTCCTACCTCACAGACGCAAAGTAAAATGCCTGAAGATTTAGCTGATACTGTGGTGAATGACGTCACAGCGATTGAACTGGGATGGAAAAAATAATGTGGATAAAACCTATCTTATCCACAGTCTAAGTCAGGAGTGTGGATAAGATTTGGACTTTTCTTTCATTTTTCTTCATCATGAAGTTGCATAATCCATTGAATAACGAATAACTTGAGAAAAAACATGAGAACAGTAGGCAACGATTTAATTCGCAGTCAGCTCCATGAAAACCGTAAGTGGTATCTCGGTTTAGGTGCTTTATTGGTGGTCTTCGGATTGGTCCTTTTGGCAGCTTTGCCATTTGCGACACTTACGGTGATTTATATTTTTGGTGTGCTGATGATGTTAGGTGGCGTAATTCACTTCATCGCGGCATTTAAAATTTTTGAAGGCGGTTACCGCTGGTTCTGGGCACTATTTGGTGTGCTGTATTTGGTTGCAGGCTATTATGCATTTACAACGCCTGTCAAAACAGCCATTGTCCTGACCAATTTATTGGCGATTATCTTGATCATTGCAGGGGTCATTCGTATCTTTAATGCTGTGCTATTTAGAGCATTTCAAGGTTGGGGATGGACGCTATTTTCAGGTCTATTGACCTTGATTACGGGTGTGATCATTTTGATGTCGCCTGATGCGCCATTTTGGGTATTAGGATTATTCTTGGCGGTTGATATTTTATTCCAAGGGGTCAACTACCTTACTTTGGCTTCTTATATTCGACGTGAAGTGCCGAAAAGCTCAGCAGAGCAGTAAGTTGCTTGCGTCTCCGATAAATAAAAAAAGAGTGCTGAGGTACTCTTTTTTTATTCACTTTTAATGTGTACAACCCGTTAAGGTTTAACGCTATAGCGGCTACTAATTGCAATTCGGTTCCATGTGTTGATGACAATCGCGAGCCACTCAATCGCACTGATTTGTTCATCTGTTAAAAAGGGCAAAGCATCTTCATAAACTGCATCGGGAACTTGGCCTTCAGCAATTAACGTGATCGCTTCGATCAAGCTCAAAGCTGCACGTTCTTTTTCATCGTAGTACGCAGTTTCACGCCATGCATTCAGTAGGCTAATACGTTCAATGCTTTCACCTGTTTTCAGTGCATCGTGTGCATGCATACGAATATAGAAGGCACATTCGTTGATTTGGGATGCACGTAATTTGAGTAAATGAGCTAATCCTTCACTTAGGCCAGCTTCATTTATTTTTTGCATTGCCAGTGCATCAAGTTCTGCAACTTTTTTATATAGCTCAGGTGCAGACTGACCTAGGTTGATTCGTGACATTTCGAACCTTTCTGATGTTTTTAGATATACCTGCTATTTTAAAACCGTTATGGTTGAGGATAAATTTTATTTTGAGCATTTAGATGACCACTTTTGTTCTTGCGCCAGATTCATTTAAAGAAAGTATGAGTGCTCAACAAGCCTGTGACGCGATGCAGCGTGCAATTTTAAAGCTCATACCTGACGCCAATGTCATCGCTGTGCCAATAGCAGATGGTGGTGAGGGAACTGTAGATGCGTTACTCAGTGCTTGCGACGGCCAAAAAGTGACGATAGCGCTTACAGGTCCTTTGCCCAATCAAGCTGTGACGACGTATTTCGGTTTGATCGACGGTGGAAAAACTGCGGTGATTGAAATGGCAAAAGCCAATGGAATTCATCTTGTCGATATTGCTCAGCGAAATCCTTTACTGACGTCAACTTATGGTACGGGCGAAATGATCCAGGCTGCTCTAGACTTCGGAGTAAGTAAAATTATTATTGGCTTGGGCGGGAGTGTGACCAATGATGGCGGTGCAGGTATGGCGCAGGCCTTGGGGGCACAATTTTTAGATGAAAATGGCTTGGAAATAGCAGTTTGTGGTGGTTGTCTGGATCAAATTAACAGTCTTGATTTGACGCAGCTCGACTCACGTTTAACGCACACAGAGATCATCATTGCTAGCGACGTCATGAATCCATTATGTGGTGAAAATGGCGCATCCCATATTTTTGGCCTGCAAAAAGGAGCAACGCAGGAGATGGTGCGTCAGTTAGATCGGAACCTCAATCATTATGCCAATGTCGTTGAAGCGACACTGGGTTGTACTTTACGTGATGTCGCAGGTGCAGGTGCTGCAGGTGGATTAGGTTTTGGGTTGATGGCTTTTGCGGGTGCATCGATGCAATCAGGTGTGGAATTGGTCATTGAACAATGTCAGTTGAATGAAAAAATAGCACAGGCAGATTATGTGCTGACAGGTGAAGGGAAAATTGATCATCAAACTAAGTTCGGTAAAACGCCATTTGGTGTGGCGCAAGTTGCAAAAAAGTTTAATAAACCTGTGATCGCCTTTACTGGTCTAGTGGGTGAGGGGATAGCAGAACTCTATGATTTAGGTTTCACACAGATTGTTGGGATTAATCCACCAGATTGTAAGTTGGAAGATGCATTAAAAAATGCGGAACTAAATTTGGAACATTGCTGTCGAAATGTGATGAGATGTTTGAAATAAAAATCAAGGTAAAATTTATGAATGCATTTAGCGAGTTTTAAGATAATCATAGTTAGAAAATATGATTAATTTGGTTGAGAATCTTTGCAATATTTTTCCATTGGTTTTTGATTTTTTGGAATTATATTTTCAATGTTTTTTATATTTTCTATTGCATTTTCTTTTGCCCGTTTCGCTTTTAATAATTCAGAATTCTCTGAAGCAATTTCATATTGTGCTTTACTCATTTTATAAGTTGCACATAAATTATCGGATATAAGCTTATGATTGCCAGAAATTAGAGCTACAGCTAGATCATCATGGAGTTGAATTCCTTTCTGATTATTTTTACTTATCAAGTGATCAAATTCAGTTTGAGTCAATTTTTTTTGCGTAAGATGGATGATTTGTAAATATTAAAAGTAATAAAACTGGCTGAAGGAAATGGCTAATTAGCTTAAAATTTTTCATAAACTTATCTTTTTCTAGTTGTAATTTTGATCCTACATTAGCATGTATTTTTTTTCAATCTGCTAAACTATACCTATCCATGAAATGATGAGTACATATGAGTTTAGCCAACCTGATTGATGAATTAAATCCTCAACAAAAACAAGCCGCAACAACAGAAGCACAGCATAGCTTGGTTTTGGCAGGAGCAGGTTGTGGTAAAACCAAAACCATCGTAGCGCGTGCAGCTTATTTAATTGATCAAGGCGTGCCTGCCAATCAAATTCAAATTTTGACTTTTACTCGCCGTGCGGCCAGTGAAATTGTCGCTCGTGTGGAGTTGGCTCTAGGTGAGCAAGCCAAAGGGTTACGTGCATCAACCTTTCATACTTTTTGTATGTACCTATTGCGCCGCATTCCAAAAGCCTTTGGCCTAGAACAGTTTTCGATTATTGATCGTGATGATCAACTCATGATGTTCCGCCTGATTCGTGGTCGTGATGATAAGAAAAACCCCAATCACTTGCCCAAGCCGAAAGAACTCTGTGATCTGTATTCCTTTGCGCGGAATACGCGCCAAAAACTCAGCATTGCTATGGAAAAGCAAATGCCTGAGTACTTTGCGTTGAAAGATCAAATCGCGGATATCATGAAAGAATACGAAGCCCGTAAACGTGCGCGTAGTTTTTTAGATTATGACGATATCTTGGCGATTGTGGCGAAAGCCTTGGCGGAATCAGATGGACTGGTCGATTATGTTGCTTCGATTTGTCGCCACATGTTGGTTGATGAAATGCAGGATACCAATCCGCTGCAATGGGCGTTACTTGAGCCACTAAAGGAACGTGTCAGTTTGTTCTGTGTCGGCGATGATGCACAGTCAATCTATGGCTTCCGAGGTGCAGACTTTGAAAATATTCATCATTTCAAAGAGCGGGTACCCGACGCACAGATTTTTAAACTTGAAAAAAATTATCGTTCAACCCAAGAAATTTTAGACCTGTCGAATTGGTTGTTGGATGAAAGCGAAATTAAATATGACAAACGCTTAGATGCCTATCGTGGTGAAGGGATTAAGCCGAAAATGCATATTTTCCCGAATGAGTTTGATGAAGCCAAATGGATTGCCATCGACATCAAAGAGCGTCATTACCTCGAAGGCAGCAAATGGTCGGATCATATGGTGCTTGTGCGTTCAAGCTTTGCTGCTCGTCATATTGAAGCGGCCTGTATTGCCGCAAATGTGCCGTATCGCTTTATCGGCGGCATGAAATTACTTGAAACAGCCCATGTCAAAGACTTGCTCAGTGTGCTGCGTGTAGTGGCCAATCCTTTAGATGATATCGCGTGGATGCGCTTTTTAACCTTGTGGAATGGTGTGGGTGATGTCGGTGCGAGTAAGTTATCGCAGCAGATTTTACTTGAGCCAGAAATGCAAGCCATTGCAACCAAGTTGGAAAAATTTGGCAAAGTGCCTGACCAAGCGATTCTGATGATGAAGCAAATGTCGGTGTTGAAAGATCAGGTCAAAGAATGTGTAAGCTTGGCTGTTCAAGCGATTTCTGAGCAGCTGGAAGAGAACTATAAAAAAGATTGGAATCGCCGTGTCGGTGATTTTGATCTGGTGAAACAATTGGCATCCAAACATACGCAGTTGAGTGAATTCTTAGAAGAATATGTCCTTGATCCAGTTTCCATTTCTGAAATTGAACGCCAATCTGACAGTGATGTCGTGACGTTAATTACTATTCATTCGGCAAAAGGAACGGAGCAAAAAGTCTGTTATGTGGCGAATGTGACACCAGGGCAATACCCGCATGCACGTGCCCAAGGCAATTTCGATGAAGTGGAAGAAGAGCGCCGCGTGTTATATGTGGCGCTGACACGTGCGCAAAATGAATTGATTTTGACTAAGCAAAACTTGAACCACTGGGCGCGTGAAACTGTCGATGAGCAAGGGCGTAAAGTAGAAAGTTACTTTATGAATGATTTAACTCGAAACCTATGTAGTTTGGAAACACATTATAAAACCCGTCAGCAAACCGTAAAAAGTGCGTTAATCGAAAGAAAATCGATTAATTTAGATTTTGGTATCGATCTCGATTAAAATAGATTTTTGACGTGATTTACACGCAAGTTAAAAAGCAAAATAGACAAATGCTTTTTGATGATGCTGTCTATTTGGAAGATTGAATGAAAATTTTAGTACGTAACTTAGAGCGTTCAGTTACTGAAGCAGAATTGGTTGAACTGTTTAAACCATTTGGCGCAGTAGAGTCTGCTGTTGTTGTTATGGATGCAAGCACAGGTAAATCGAAAGGGTTTGGTTTTGTCGAAATGCCAAATGGTCGTGAAGCTGTAAAAGCGATTAAAGGCCTGAATACTTTGAAAGTCAAAGGTGCGGGTATTCGCGTAAAAGCGGCTGAAGATAAGCCTAAAGCATAAATTCAAAAAGGAGCGTAACGCTCCTTTTTTTATCGGTGATCTATGAAAAAATGCTACTCAGCTTTGTCTATTGTTGCGCCATCTGGTTCGAACATTGCGTGTGGGCTTAAAACGCTTGAAGTCCGCTCATGGCAGCCCGAACATTTGCCTTTAAAAGATTTAGTGATCGTGGAAAATCAACGCTACTTACATGAAAGCGGAGATGAAGATATTGGACGTGCAGTGGCGAAGGTCGATGTATATGACGTTCATGCATGGACTGAAACAGAGGTAGAGCAAGCGTAGGCGACATATTGGGCAGCAGGGTACTGGGCTTGGCGTCTGGAAAATATCAGGATGATTGATTGGGATATGCCTGTTCCTGCCAAGCGTGACATTTATTTAATTGAAATCGATCATCCATAATATTTATTGTGAATTTCCTAAAAATCCGTTTAAGCTTATTCATGTAGAAAAACGCCAAAATTTAGGGAATTGTTCATGTCTCGTGTTGCTCGCTTTCATGCTGATCGTACCAATCAAAAGTTATATTTTAGCCGTCTTGCATGTCAGCAAGCCGAGCAGACCGATCATGTTCAACAAGCTCAGGCTTATCGCGAAGCAGCGGTTTTTCATTTGCATGGTGCAGTACTTGCGTTTTTACAAGAGTTGGTGCGTTACTATCGTTTAAATGAGCCTGCGCCCACGTTAAAGTCGATTGAAACGCTGATGGCTGAAAAAGGTCAGGTATCACCTGAAGTGACTGTTATGCAGCAATTGGCAAAGCAGGGCTTTATTGCAGAGCTGAAACGCGCACATCGTATGTGTCAGTATGCACCTGAACCGTCTGCACCAGAGCCAGAAGATGAAACGTCTTCAAATTTAATTATTAAAGTCACTCAAACACCGCAAGCATGGTTGCCAGATACCGCTATTTTGCGTGAATGGCATCGTGATCTAACCCAATTGATTGATGGATTTCGTAACGAGATGGTGGAGTTCTAATTGGACTATTGCTACTTGAAATAAATTTATTTAACCCGATATAAGATTATCTAAGTAATACAAAGTGCAGATGCCTTTATCACCATGTTGCGCATGGAGGGATATATGTCTATAGAACAGTTGAAAGAACTCTTTGGGAACCAGGAAGCAATTTTAGAGCTGGTTCAATTGGAAGGTGGTGAGTTGGCATTGCGTAATGCAGGCTCAGAAAAAGAGCCTTTGGTGACTATCCAATTCAATGAAGAATTACGCAATATTTTGGGCGATCAAATGAGTGTGATCGCTCAGCAAATGATTCAGGCTGCATTGTTTGGTTTGTTAGAAAAACAAGTGGATGAATGGCATGCCGAAGTGGTTGATGAAAAGCCCAAATATATGAGCTAATCATATAGCTGCTGACTTTGCGGATCATGATAATGAAAACGCACCTTTCGGTGCGTTTTTTTATGCCCAAAATGACACTTAGACTGTGCCCAGTTCAGTAGGTGAGATCAGTATCGAACCTAAAAATACAATAAAGACCCCGATGAGCTGTAAGAAAAAAGGATTTTTGGCATCTTGCCAATACAGAATCAGAAAGACGATGGAAATGGGATAAAACAATAGACAGCCCAGTCCCCATAAAATACTGGTTTTAAATGCAGCGATGAGAAAGCCCAGACCGCCAATTAAAATAATGGCAAGGCCTAAATAGAGGATGTACATGTTTTTCTCGTTTCTTGTTTGAAGTATTTAACATGATGCTTCGTTTGATGCTCATTTTATCAATATGTTTTTTAAATTCAATTATTTGTAATTTTAAAATTACTGAATTATATCAATTAAAAAAAGGCGATGCTTTAATGCATCGCCTTTTGGGTTTTGCTCATAAGAACTTAATTAGGCACTTAGTTTAGTGTGTCGGAGTTTGGTGATGGGCAATTTGGATTTGATTTAAAATATGATTGCTCATATTTTTCGCCATTTCCTCTTTGGCATAATAAACCTCACCGATATTGTCACGACGAATGACTTCAGCTTCTTCTTTACTTTCCGCACACACCAATACTTGGATAGAAGGATTCAGCATTTTGGCAATATCGACAATTTTATGAATATCTAAAATATCCATAGGTGAAATGACCAAAAGGCGTGCGTGTTGAATATGGGCCTGAATTAAAACACCCGGTTCTGTTGCTACACCGGATACCGCAGCGATGCCTTTTTCCCGCAAGTTTTCCACGATTTCACGGTTTTCTTCAGCAATAACCACTTTAATGTTTTCATTCATTAATTCACGGGTAATGCGACGACCGACTTCACCATGACCAATCAGTACCACCTGATCACGTAGATAATCCTGTGAGACCTCATCCGGCAACATGGCCAATGGGTCACTACTACGTTCCAGTAAACGGGCCAAATTCGAGCGCTCACGGATGAGTCGCTGCATAGGCTCGATTGCAGAAAATACAAATGAATTCAGCGTAATCGAGATTAATGCACCTGCCAGTATCAGGTTTTGTCCTTCCATAGAAAGGAGGTTTAGAGATACACCCAAGGTCGCCAAAATAAATGAGAACTCACCAATTTGCGCCAAGCTTGCCCCAACGGTTAATGCGGTATTGATGGGGTAGCGGAAGAACAATACTAATGCCATTGCAGCGATGGTCTTACCAATCATGATAATACCGACCACAGCTAAGACGTGAAGCGGTTGTTCAATCAAGATCCGTGGATCAAACAGCATGCCGACGGAGACGAAAAACAGAATCGAAAAAATTTCACGAAGCGGAAGGGTTTCTTCTTCTGCACGGTGACTAAAGTCAGACTCTTTGACCACCATACCGGCAAAAAATGCGCCCAGTGCCATGGATACACCAAATACCTTGTAGGCACCAAAGGCAATAGACACGGCTGCTGCAACCACAGTGAGCGTGAATAATTCACGTGAGCCTAAGCGTGCAACCACTTGCATAATCATTGGCACTAAACGTTTACCAATGATCAGCATGAAGGCAATAAAGCCAGCAACTTTGAGTAAAGTTAGACCTAAGGTCAGCCAAATATTTTCATCAGCACTGCTTTCTGTGAGCGGTTGGCCGCCAAGCAGTACGGCAGTAGCAGGCAGAAGGACCAGGACCAAAACCATCACCAAGTCTTCAACCAAGAGCCAACCCACGGCAATTTTACCATTGACGGAGTTGAGTAAACCGCGATCACCTAAGGCTTTGAGTAGAACGACAGTACTTGCACACGACAAACTTAAGCCAAACACTAAGGCTGAGCCCATGCTCCAGCCCCAAAGCATGGAAATTCCCATACCGAGTAAGGTCGCCACTGCAATTTGTAAAATGGCACCCGGGAGGGCAATACGACGGACTTGCATCAAATCATTGAGTGAAAAGTGCATACCCACGCCAAACATCAGGAACATGACACCGAGTTCGGCCAATTGGTTAGCGAGATGGATATCGCCAACTACCCCAGGTGTGTTTGGGCTAATAATAATACCGGCAATCAGATAGCCGATAAGGGGAGGAAGTCGCAGGCGTGCAGCAATATAGCCAAAAATTAAGGCAAAACCAAAGCCAACAGCAAGTAATATTATGAGTTCTACATCATGAGGCACTAAAAACTCCTTAAGCCTAAGTTAAGGGTAAAAAAGACAAGCACAAAAAGTGCCAAAAAGCATTTTGAAAGTTTAGCAATTCGAATAAAAAAAATGCAAAAAAAAACGACCTAAGTAGGTCGTTTTTTTCAAAAAACTAAAATTATTTGATTTTAGCTTCTTTGAAGATTACGTGTTGACGGATTTTTGGATCAAATTTTTTGATTTCCATTTTTTCCGGCATAGTACGTTTGTTCTTAGTGGTAGTGTAGAAATAACCTGTACCAGCAGAAGAAACTAGGCGAATTTTATCACGCATGTTCGTAGCTCCTTAGATCTTTTGACCTTGAGCACGTAGGTCAGCAACAACCTTTTCGATGCCCAATTTGTCGATAATACGCATACCTTTAGTAGTTAGACGAAGACGTACGAAACGTTTTTCGCTTTCTAACCAAAAACGGTGGTGATGCAGGTTCGGCTCGAACCGGCGTTTAGTTTTGTTGTTGGCGTGTGAGACGTTGTTACCAACGACTGGACGCTTGCCGGTAACTTGGCAAACCTTAGACATGGTGTAACTCCATTGATTTAGCCAACAGCAAATCTGTATGGCCAGTCAAAAAAAACATTGAATTCATTCAAGGGGCGTTTTATATCAAAAATGCGCTTAAAAGACAAGCGATTTTGCATAAAACGAACGATCACCTAGTGTGATCGTTCATGCCTTGATCGTTTATCGAAGAAGTGTCTTCGAAATCAGTTTGTGGATCGGCTTATTGAACGGTGGAAGAATGAATTTCAAACTATAGAGTTTTGGATTCGACATCACCGAGCGTTCATGCGACAAACTGAAGAAACCTTCTGGACCATGATATTTCCCCATACCCGAAGCCCCCACACCGCCAAACGGCAGGTCATCTTGAGCAACATGGGTTAATACCGTGTTTTGTCCGAAATGTCCTGAATGGGTACGTGTTGCGACATAGTCGGCACGTGCCTGATCAAAGTCGAAATAGTATAAAGCAAGTGGACGAGGACGGCTATTAATAAAAGCAATAACCTCGTCAATTTGATCATATTCCATGATCGGAAGGATCGGACCGAAGATTTCATGCTGCATAATTTGCATGTCTGGAGTGACACCCGTTAAAACAGTCGGTGCAATTTTACGTACAGCGTCCACATCTTCATTTTGTGGGTTAAAACTGATGATTTGTGCGCCTTGATCACGCGCATCTTCTAAATAACCTTGTAGGCGGTTGTACTGCTTGTCATTAATAATCGAGGTGTAGTCCTGATTTTGGGCAATACTTGGGTACATGGCTTCAACGCACACTTTATAGTGATCTAAAAATTCAGCTGTTTTACCACGAGGTAAGAACACATAGTCAGGTGCAACACAAGTTTGACCTGCATTCCAAAGTTTACCAACAGCAAGACGCTGTGCGACATCTGCTAGGTCAATAGACGGATGAACCAATACAGGTGACTTTCCGCCTAATTCTAAAATCACCGGAACTAAGTTTTCAGACGCTGCCGCCATGACGGTTTTACCGACATTGGTCGAGCCAGTAAAAATCATTTTGTCGAAGGCAAGGTGACTAAACGCATCTGAAATTGGGCCACCACCGTTGACGACTGCGACCAATTCTTGAGGAAATGCTTCTGCGAGAGCTTTTTCGAGCACATCACCGAATGCCGCAGAGGCACTCGAAATTTTGATCATGGCATGGTTGCCCGCAGCCAAAGCACAAATCAGTGGGCCTATAGAAAGAAGCAGTGGGTAGTTCCATGGCGTAATAATGCCGACGACACCAAGCGGTTGATATTGCACCCATGCTTTTGCAGGTTGATGAATAATTCCGACATGGCGTTTGGATGGTTTCATCCAGTCTGTCAAATGCTTGCTATAATATTTGATGTGTTCAAGACATGTGAGCAACTCACCAATCTTGGTTTCACCAATAGAACGGTTACCATAGTCTTGATTAATTGCATCAGCAAATTGATCTTGATACTTAACTAAGATACGCTTAAGCCGAGCCAAACGGTCTATACGTTCCTTCGCTGTAGGCGATGGGTAACGTAAATACGCTTGTTTCTGCTGTTCCAACATATTGTTGAGATGCTGGTGATCAAAAGAATGTGGTGTCATTGAAGTTGTTTTTGTTTGACTATTCATGTCGCACGACCATATCCAAATTAGCGATTAATTAATTTTTAGAGCAAATACTCTAAATAGTCAAGTTACTTTATGTGTTAGTGTTCTAATGCTTTGAAATAAATGGTTGTTTTAGGATGTCTCACACCAAAACCTTAAAAACGAAAGAACGTATTTTGCAGCTGAGTTTGCAGTTGTTTAATGAGCGTAGCGAGCGTTCAGTGACAACCAATCATATTGCTGCTGAACTGGGAATGAGCCCAGGTAACTTGTATTACCATTTCCGAAATAAAAGTGAAATTATTAAGGAATTAATGGAGCAATATCAGCATGAAACGCTAGAAATGTTAGCGCTTCCTGATGATCGTCAGCTTGATGCCAATGATAAAATTCGCTATTTCCAAGTGTTAAGTAGCCAATTATGGGCTTATCGCTTTTTACATCGTGATGTTTATCACTTGGTCGAAAATAATGAAGATTTCCGCAAAATGTATCCACGTTTTGCCGGTCAAGTCATGCAACAAGGGCAGAAAATTTATCGTGCCTTTGTTGACGCAGGCTTAATGCAGATGACCGATTCTGAAATTGAGGCCTTAACCATTAACTTGTGGATCGTGCTGACCAACTGGACCAACTTCCTTTATATGTCTGGCCATATTACTGACTCAAACACTTTGGAAGAAAAGTGGGTGTGGCAAGCACTACGACAAATGGTGTTCTTAGAAGGTGCATATCTACGTGGTGAAAGCCGTGAAACCTATGAGCGATTGCTCGAAACTTTAGGGCCGTCGGACTTATTTGCAAGTCTTTCAAACGCAAAGCATCAGGTTACTGAATAAGACTATTTAGTCTGGCTTTAAAAAGCGTTAGAATACTCGGCTCTTTTTTCAATTTAACTGATTAGTGATATAAACCAACATGAATATGTCGACCGCTAACACAGCACGCTTACTCATTACCTGTGAAGATAAACCGGGGATTGTGCAAGCTGTATCGAGCTTTTTGTATCATCAGGGAGCAAATATTACCGCACTTGATCAATACGCGACTGAAGCTCAAGGGGGGCGATACTTCATGCGTGTTGAGTTCGAATTGGACAATTTACAAAGCCGTAAAGAAAGTCTAACTCAAACATTTGCGAGCAATGTTGCTGAGCGTTACAACATGCACTGGCGTTTAGCTTTAGTCAGTGATGTGAAGAAAGTCGGTATCTTGGTGTCTAAAGTTGACCATGCATTGCTTGAGCTGTTATGGCGTCATGCACGTGGTGGTTTGCCATGTGAAATCACCAAAGTCGTGTCTAATCACGATGCTTTACGTGAATCTGTAGAAAATTTCGGTATTCCGTTTGAAGTGGTTCCCGTGAACAAAGAAAACAAACGTGAAGCTTATGAGCAAATTGATCAATTGATGCAAGGCAATGATTTATTGGTTCTTGCTCGTTATATGCAAATTTTAGACGAAGAATTTGTTCAAAAATGGGAAATGAAAGTGATCAACATTCACCATTCATTCCTCCCAGCCTTTGTTGGTGCGAACCCATATAAGCAAGCGCATGAAAAAGGTGTGAAGTTGATTGGTGCGACAGCGCATTATGTGACTGCTGATCTTGACCAAGGGCCGATTATTGAGCAAGACGTAGAGCGTGTAAGCCACGACTTTACTGTTGAACAATTGCGTGAGTTAGGTCAGGACGTAGAACGTAATGTGCTCGCACGTGCAGTCAAATGGCATCTTGAAGATCGTATTATTGTCGATGGTAATAAAACTGTTGTATTTCAATAAAACGAGATGAATTTTTGAATAAAAGGGCATACTTTAGGTATGCCTTTTTTATATTATGATTAAAAAAAGTCATTAAAACTGACGAATTAATAGTTGCAAATGAAAACACTTCTCATTTATTATTGCCGTACTTTAATTGTGCTAACCGATGAGCATGATTGTATTTTTGACAAAATAAATGCAATCGCTTCTTCAAGGTAACTGAGTTTAATGAGTCAATCTCCCGCTCCAATGATGCAATCACCTAACCCGATGAAAAAGAAAATCATTACTGCGCTTCTCGCTGTTGTGGTAGGGCATATGGGAGTATTGTGGGCGGTCAGCAATATGAAAGCACCAGAACTTAAACCGATTGAAAAAGATCCGATTAAAGTTCGTTTTGTGAAGATTGTTGAAGAGAAAAAACCTGAACCTCCAAAGCCAAAACCAGAACCGAAGAAAGAGCCACCAAAGCCAAAAGAAGTTAAAATTGTAGATAAGCCTTTACCACCTCCACCGAAGAAAGTGGAAAAAGTGGAACAGGTGAAAAAGAAAGATGCGCCGAAACCAACTGTTGAAGCGGTCAAAAACGTACCACCAACACCTGTTGTTTCAACTGTGGTTTCTGAAACGAAAGTCGTTCGTGTTGAACCAACACCTCCGGCACCTGTTGCACCACCACCTGCGCCTCCAGCACCACCTGCGCCACCGACACCTAAAACAGTCAGCATCGGTAATGGTGTCAGTTGGATTAAGAAACCTAATGTTCAATTTGAAGATGGTGAATTAAAAGCGTCGTGTACAGTTGAAGTTGCGATTGCAGCAAGTGCTGAAGGTAAAGTCGAATCAGCAACGATTAAAAACTCGACTTGTGGCGCTGCTGTGAACCGTAAAGTGACTGCAGCAGTGAAGCGTGCGCGTTTATCCAAATATATTGATAATGGTGTTGCAACTCCGACGCGAGTTGATCAACCATTTAACTTTAAACTTAATTAAGATTCCGGCTAACCCATTAGGAGTTCGAATATGAACTTTTCAGTTTATTGGCAACATGCAGATGCAGTCAGCAAAACACTGTATTTCGTGTTACTTGCAATGTCGATTGCGACTTGGACGATCTTCGTTCTTCGTATTATGGGCACACGTCAGCTCAAACAAGTGGCGTATAACCACCTTGCAGATGCACTAAGCAAACTGAAAGCGAAATTTGCTCCTTTGGCTTTTGAACAACGTAAGGCTGTGGCTGAACAAGCATTACTACGTCAAATTTCGGTAGAAAAAGCTAATGCTGAAAAAGGCGTATCTGTATTGGGTACGATTGCTTCAATTGCACCGTTCGTAGGTTTGTTCGGTACAGTGTGGGGTATTTTCCATGCCCTTGTAGCAGTGGGTAAAAGCGGTCAAGCGGGTTTAGCGCAAGTGGCAACTCCAGTCGGTGAAGCTTTGATCATGACCGGTCTTGGTTTGGCTGTGGCGATTCCTGCGGTATTGGCTTATAACATCTGTGTTCGTTTTAACCGTACACTGTCGAATGAATTGCAAGATCAAGCGCATGGTTTATTGATTGATACTATGTTGCAACAAGAATCTGCAGCGAAGAAAGAAGACGTGAAAACTGCACAGCAAAGTTTAGCTGGAGGTCAAGCTTAATGGCTTTTCAATTGGGTGAAGACAACGATGCTGGCATGAATGAGATGAACCTCATTCCGCTCATCGATATTATGTTGGTATTGATGATCATCTTCTTGGTGACTGCGACTGTTGCCAACCCATCAATTCCATTAACCTTGCCACAAACGACTGCAGAAGTGATTGATCTGCCGCCTGAAAGCGTAACCATCAGTATTAACTCAGCGGGTGATATCGCTTGGAATGGTGATATTGTGACGCTCGAAGATTTAGAAAGTCGTCTAAATACAGCTGGTCAGCAAGAACGTAAGCCTGCATTGGTCTTAAAAGCCGATAAAGAATCACGTTATGACACAGTTGCACAAGTGATGTCGCGTGCGAGTGGAGCCGGACTCAGCGATATCGCCTTTGCCAGTGATAACTAAGCACTGAGCAAAGATAACTAAAAAAAGCGACTGAAATGTCGCTTTTTTTATGTCTCTATTTTGAAAAGACGTCGTACAAATAGATCACTCAGATTTGAGTAGGTCTTGAAATTTGCTACGTAATTTCATGAGTTTAGGTGGTATTGAGAAATTACAATAGCCTTGGTTTGGGTTACGTGCAAAGAAGTTCTGATGATATTCTTCGGCAGGGTAGAAGGTCGGCATTGGACTCAGTTCAGTCACGATATTGATGCCTTCAGCTTTTAATTCTTCAATACGTTGTTCAGCGATTTGCTTTTGTGATTCGTCTTGATAGAAAATCACTGAGCGATACTGTGTACCGACATCATTGCCTTGACGGTTCAGCGTAGTGGGATCGTGGGTTGCGAAAAATACATCCAGCAATTGGCTAAAACTGATTTGGCTGTCATCAAAATTGATCTGAATGACTTCTGCATGTTGGGTATTTCCCTCACAGATTTGCTCATAGCTTGGATGCTGAGTAATTCCCCCTGCATAACCACTGACAACTGTTTGCACGCCCTGAAGTTGTAGAAAAACTGCTTCTACACACCAAAAGCATCCACCACCAAATACCGCTTGTTGCATAGTGAAATCCTATCTTGTTCCCTGATGTTTAATATGGGGTTATAGCTAAAAACTGCAATGTACGTCTGTATATTAATCACAAGTTTATGTGCATTAAATGTCTCTGGCATGACTGAACAGTGAATAAAAAAGTCTGCCGAAGCAGACTTTTAAAATGATTTAACGCGGTTGAACGGCGCTTTCATATTGAATTAATAAATTGCCATGACGGTCTAGTAATTTCAAAGTTTTTCCAAAAACTTGATAATGCGTTACCTTTTCGAGTGCTGCATGGTACTGTCGGTCTAGCCCATTGTTATTGAGACAAGCCATCTGTGTCGCTGCAATCGGGCCAAACGTTATGGTGTCTTTGCCAGCATTATAGCCGCCCATTATACGATTACAGCCGTCTGCACCTGAGACACGTTTTGAAGCCGCATCGAATTGAATGCTTGGAATATTATGCGCATTGGGTGATGTTTTAATTGGGGTGTTACCAATTTGAGTGGCAATCCAAGTACGGTTTTGTAATAGGTTTAAATTTTCAGTTATGGTGTTGTCTTGTGCAGGCATTGTTTCACAGCCTGTCACCACTAAAGTTGAAACCAAAGTTGCAGCAACAAATATTTGTTTTAGCATCGGAATTTCCCCGTGGAGGCATTTCAACTATCTAAGCAAATATCGCACAGATAAGCTAGCCATATTTGTATCAATATTTAAGAATTACAATTGATTGGCGCTTGGATTAGACTGTGAATGCGGCAAACCTTGTCGGATTAACTTCGAATATTGTTCACTGCTCAGTTGCTTAATTTGAGAGACGCGGGGGTTAACATGGGCTTTTTGATACCATGTTTTCATATCCCAATTTTGGTCTATGGCATGAAGGTCATGCAAATAATTCGGCAAATAACCCGATGCGAATAAGCGGTAATCGGTTGGAAGCTGATGTTTGGAAACCGCTTGAATCATGTCAAACACCAGTGTTGTACAATTACTGGTGAGCGTGTTGTACCATTTGGGTTGAGTCTGTAGTTCATCGGCTTTATGCAGATATTCAATAAACAGCGCCTGCATTTCAGATTTTGGCATGTTTACGGGGAAGAAATAGACCTGTTCACCGCGTGTGTTGCTGCGGGTATAGATGATATCTT
This sequence comes from Acinetobacter sp. YH12231, assembly GCF_013417755.1. Lineage (NCBI taxonomy): Bacteria > Pseudomonadati > Pseudomonadota > Gammaproteobacteria > Moraxellales > Moraxellaceae > Acinetobacter > Acinetobacter sp. YH12231. The sequence goes on along the minus strand of NZ_VPDJ01000003.1, from coordinate 158,764 downwards.
TTTCATCTGATGCAATGAGGCTCAGTTCATATTTACGGAAAAAACCACCAATCGCAGAGAATTCTTCATTTTTCTCTTTGCGAATTTCAATCGAAAACGTCAGCGGTGGTCGGTCAGCAAAATCAAAACTGACCAGTGTATGTGCAATTTTCGGCCCCATCCAATACGAGGTAATGATGTTGACGCCATTGATTTGACTTAGGTCATATTGGCGGGTTTCCCAACGCGGGGTATAGCTGCCATCGGCATGCCAGTCGAAATTACGCACATTGTGTAAGGTGACCAGATTGCCTTGCTTTTCATAATGCAGAATTTCTGCCACTTCAGGATTCCATTCACGATCTTGGCGTGCCTCCATGCCAAAATACCAAAATAGACCACAGATAAAGCCCACAATATAAATCAAGACATCTTTACGACGGCTAAAAAAGTGTTGGGTAATATAGATGCCTAAAATGCTCAGGGCAAAAGCGATCCAGATCCCAATGATAATGCGGCTGCCTAACCAGCCTGCCGGTTGCTGTATCCACAGGGCGGCACAGAGCCAAATCGAAGAACAGAGGACAAACACACTAAATAGAGAATGAAGAATACTTCGCCCTATTTTTTTGAAGATTGCTTGTTGGTCACTCTGTTGCATATTTTTCTTTTAGCTTAAGATTTTTCTTTATTTTCGGTAAGTTGCGAACTCAAAAGCAATCCCAGTTTTGTCGTCGATATGTTGTTCTGACGCCACTTTTTGAAAGTCCGCAGGAATTTCAGGATAATGCGCATCACCTTGAACATCCAGTTCAACATGCGTGAGTTCTAAACGGTCTGCGATCCCGATGGTTTGCTTAAAAATTTCACCACCACCAATAATAAACAAACTCGTTGGTTTTTCTGAACTCGCGACATCAGCAACAGCTTGCGTTAACGCCTCGTCGATACTATATGCGACTTTGGTGCCTTCAAATGACCAAGTGTTATCTCGTGTAATTACCCAATTGACACGCTTCGGAAGGGTACGTCCCATAGACTCTAAGGTTTTGCGTCCCATGACCACTACACCGCCTTGAGTGATGGCTTTAAAGTGCTGTAAATCGGCAGATATATGCCACGGCAAATCATTACCTTTACCAATGCAGCGCTGCTGATCCATAGCGACAACGTGCACGATTTCTAAATTTTGAAATGCCATAGTTTGAACTCAAATAGCCGAAATATTTGCCGTCTATTAGAATGCAAAATCCCGCTTGAGGTAAAGCGGGATTTTGCTTTTCACTTGGGATTTCTAAAAATTAAACCGCAACAGGGGCTTTAATCGCAGGATGTGATTCATAACCTACGATTTCAATATCTTCAAATTTAAAATCGAAAAGATCGGTAATTTCAGGATTGAGTTTTAATTGGCACAGACCCATTGGTTCACGGGTCAATTGCAACTGCGCTTGTTCGAAATGGTTGGCATATAAATGTGTATCCCCACCGGTCCAAACGAAGTCGCCTACACCTAGACCACAAACTTGCGCAATCATGTGTGTTAACAGGGCATAGCTGGCAATGTTAAACGGCACACCCAAAAAAACGTCAGCACTGCGTTGATATAATTGGCAAGATAATTTTCCGTTTTGAACAAAAAATTGAAACAAGGTATGGCATGGTGGCAATGCAACATTACCGGCCTCATTTGGATTCCAACCCGACACGATTAGACGACGTGAGTTAGGATTGGTTTTGATTTCATTGACCAACCATTTAATTTGGTCAAAACCATCTTGTTCATATAGGCCATCGGCTTTTTTGGTTGCACCGAAATTACGCCATTGATGACCGTAAACAGGACCTAATTCTCCGGCAGGACGACCGAAGCGTGCAGTTTGTTCTGCTGTAGACCATTCATCCCAAATCGAGACTTTATTGTCTTGCAAATATTGAACATTGGTATCGCCTTTAAGGAACCACAACAGTTCAATCACGATAGAGCGGAAATGAACTTTCTTGGTGGTGAGTAAAGGGAAACCTTGAGAAAGATCGAAGCGCATTTGATGACCAAATACAGAACGTGTTCCCGTACCCGTACGGTCGCCCTTGTCGCCGCCGTTGTCGAGAATGTGTTGTAAAAGGTCTAAATACTGGCGCATGTCTCTCTCATAATTTGCTAAATTTCTTGTGGCACATATTAGCTTGTTTTGCGTGTGGAAGGAACTGTGATGGGCGCTTGAATATAGTCAGGTTTAAAAAATCCAAAACATACGGTGTTTATTGGGTGATGACCAAATTTTGCAGGCAACAAGCGCTGAGTTGCCTGAGCTGAAGACGTCTATTTATAACAACTACATCAAGTGTTAACGAGACAATATGTCTGTTAAATCAAGCATGAGCTTAGGAAACTTAAGCTCTATTTTTTACATATTGAGAGATGCTTCTTTCGCAGTGTTGAAAAAAATACAGATAAGTTTGATTAAAAAATAAACGTGATTTTTCTCATTATGAAGAGGTGATATTGAACAACTATTTTTGATTAAGAGTTTGATATAAAAAATAAATCTATTTGAATTAAAAATAGACGGTCGTATTTAAATGTGAAGATTTGTTTAAGAAATCTTACATTTTTTACATGAAAAAACATGATTTACGCGGTACTATCACCCTCGTTAAAATTTTTGAATGCCTAAATATAGGCGGGAGTGTGGGTTAAAGAATGGCTTATGATCACAATGTAAACTTGAGTGAAGTGCATGCTCCAGTTCAGGCAAATATCATAATTCGTTCTCAGGCGAGTAAAAATACGGGCAAGTCCAATACCACTCAAAAAGCAGCGACTAAAAATGTGGTATCCCGCAATGGTCAGCGTATCGATATCGATCGTTTGACTGGATTTTTACAAGGCATTACCCGCCAAAGCAGTACTCAGAAATGTGCCCGCAGTGTTCGTTTAGCACTTGAGTCCGCAGGGGCACGTTTTAACGGTCACCCCGTTGCCGCAGCAGATTGGGGCAGCACATTACAAAAAATTGGTTATCAAAAAATTAATTTAGCGTTTGATCGACCAAAGAAAGGCGATATTTATATTATCGACCGCAATCAAAGTAGCCGTTATGGTCATATCGCAGCATATTCAGGTAAGGATTGGGTGTCTGATTATCGTCAAGCGGGTTATGCGGTCTATCGAACTCCAAATGTGAAATACAGCTATTACCGCTTAGCGGATTAACAGCCCATGGCTGCAAAAAGGTTAGTCTTCAAACCTTTTTGCACGCTGACTGTAGATCGAGACGATAAATAATCCAATTGCCGCAAAGCCCATACATTGCAGCGCTAAAATCCAGCGTTGCTCATTGGGTAGAAAATAAATTAAGCACACTAAACATAAAATTGGCAAACTAGCCAAACCGCATTTTAATGACGGAGACAGTGTTTTTAGTTTGTCTTGTCTGAGCTTATAAAGCAGATCAATCATCAAACCAATGGCTAAACTTATGCCCGCAAAGCGGGGATCAAGTTGTTTTTGTTCAGCGCATAGAAAAATAAGCACACAGGTACTGATACAAATGAAGAGCTTGATTTGTCGGTTACAGCGCTCAGAGTACCAAAACGTCAGCATTTAAACTTTACCTTGGGGTGAAGTTTTCTCGTTTTTATTCAGTAGAGAAATCGGGGAGAGCAGGCAGATCGCCAAAGCCATAAAGCCAATGCCTTGAGCACCCGGAATCAAAATTTCACCCTTATTCATGTTGATAAAAACCAATGCTAACAGCAGTGCAATCGGTATCCAGGTCAATAAACGATAGAGCAAACCTGTTGGGTTTTTTGCTGCAAAATGAATCTTGCAATAACGACAAATCAGGAAAATGACGCCTGTACCCATGAACATTAGAATGGCTTGAAGTGTTAGGGGTTCCATCCAATACAGAACACTGGTCAGTACGACCATCGCAATAAAAAACAAGATTTTTTTAAGTACAGAAACGCTGGGGTTAAACCAAAATTCAAGCATGGATCGATAGTTTAAAAATAAGCTGAATAAACTTTAGCACAGATCAGTTGTCTAATTCAGTCACTTCATGTGCAGTAAATACGTATGAAGGGATAAATTTCAGCGCATAAAAAAGCGAGGCTTAGACCTCGCTTGCTTAAAGACAATTATAAAATATTAATGATTTTTTTGTGGACCCCAGTCATAGATTTTTTTCTGGTAGGCATACCACATCATCCATAGTCCAATCAGAATCATCGGAACTGTCAGGAACTGACCTTTACTCATCCATCCAATGAACAGTTGACCATTGTCCGGCTCACGGAAGAATTCAACGGTGAAGCGTGCAATACCATATCCGATGAGGAACAAGGCTGAAACGGCATAACGTGGACGAGGTTTTGAACTAAACCACCACAGCACGATAAACAGAATTAAACCTTCACAGAGTGCTTGATAGAGCTGCGACGGATGGCGCACCAACTGAAGTGGATCGGTTGGGAAGATCATACCGAAAACAAAATTAGGGTCAGTCACTGCACGGCCATATAGTTCGCCACCAATAAAGTTACCAATACGACCAAACATCAAGCCTGTCGGAACGCAGGGTGCAATAAAGTCGAGGGTTTGAAACCAGGTCATTTTATATTTTTTGCACCACAGTAACATGGCAATCATGACCCCAAGGAAACCGCCATGGAAGCTCATGCCACCTGTCCAAACTTGGAACAGCCAAAGTGGGTTGGCAAGGAATTGATCGAAACCATAAAAGAAGACATAGCCAAAGCGTCCACCAATCACGACACCTAATGCACCGTAGAAAATCAGGTCAGAGACCATTTCTGCGTTCCAGCCGTCACGTTGTTTTGCACGGTAGGTTGCCAAGCCCCATGCAAATAAAAAGGCCAATAAATACATCAGACCATACCAGTGGACTTGTAGTGGCCCCAGTGATATCGCCACAGGGTCGATATTTGGATATGTCAGCATTGCTGTTCCTTGTCATTATGTTTTGCACAGATTTTAGCTGAATGTGCTGAAAAATGTTGTACATTCAATGTGTAAAGATATTGAGAGTTGAATATGTGCATTGTGGCTTTTGCTTGGCAGGTCTTGGATGACATGCCACTCTGCCTGATTTCGAATCGTGATGAGTTTTATCATCGACCGACGACAGGCCTAAAGCAATGGGTAGATAGTCCGATTATTGCAGGGCAGGACTTACAGTCTGGTGGAACATGGATGGGGATAACAGCTCAAGGGCGTTGGGCGATTGTGACCAATTTTCGTGATGGTCGTGATCAGACCGCATATTCCACTTCACGTGGTGCTTTGATTCAGCAATTTTTAGAATCTGAGCAAACGCCCATTCGGTTTGCGCAAGCACTGGAACAAATCCAATGTAATTATGCTGGCTTTAATTTATTCGTTGGCGATGCCACTCAAGCCGTTTATATGAGTAATCGCGGTGAAGCGCCACAAGTCTTAGCCAAAGGGGTGTATGTCACATCTAATGGTTTAATGACTGAACATTGGGAAAAGACCCGACATTTACGTAAACGTTTCACGCAAGAATTTTTGCCGATGCTACAAAGCCAGCAACCACAGGCGGACATAGACGCTGCTGCGTGGGATATTTTGGAAGATGAACGTAAAATCATTCCATCATTGTTACCCAATACTGGGATTCAGGCGGAAATGGAACATTTGTTGTCTTCAACCTTTATTCAAAGTCCAGTGTATGGCACCCGCTGTTCAAATTTATTATGTATCCGGGATTCACAGTGGCATTGGCAGGAAAAACAGCAGCAGGGTGAGCAACAAGGACAGATCACCCAGATAGAAGTGCATTTAAAGCCATAAAAAAAGCCGACGATTCGTCGGCTTTTTTTTTAGAGATGTCTTATGCGGTTTTTTGCGTTGGCTGAGCTTGTTCTACCGCTTCGCCAGCAATCACACCACCATCTTTACGGGTGATGACTACGGTCGCTGAGCGAGGACGTGAAGTCGCTGCTGCATTGGTTTGTGATGCAGGCCAGTGGCTGGTCGGTTCAGAATAGGATGCTGAATCTTCACCGGGATGTTGCACATTGATAAAAATCGCTTTGTAGTCAGGTGTCATCGTCACACCTGTGATTTCACACTCTTTTGGTCCAGTCAGGAAGCGACGTAAGTTTTCATCATTCAGCTTTGCCCCCACAATGGTTTCTTGACCCGATGAGGTCGTAGCTTTTGTGCCATCACCGACTTGACCTGGAAGTGCAGCAAGCATCATACAGTTGGTGGTATCGGTATAAGCACCGTCATCGGTTTGAATCCATAACACACCACGTGGGTCGAACCACATCCCATCAGGTGATGACAAGTCATTATTGTCATTTAGACCAGATAAGTTAATGTTGCTCGCCATTTTTGCTTCAGCACCAAACAGGTAAATATCCCAAGTAAAGCTGAGTGCTGTGGTTGTATCACCATCTTCACGGAAACGGATAATATGACCGTTGACATTGCCTTTACCACCTTCAGGGTCGGTGTAGTTACGAGGGTTGGCAGCATCTAGTGCATGCGTCGTACCACGGTTCGAGTTATTGGTGAGGGTCACATAGACTTCACCATTGTCTGGATGCACAGCGACCCATTCAGGGCGGTCCATTTTGGTAGCACCGACAGCATCTGCGGCAAGACGTGCGAAGGTCAGAACATCTGCTTGTGAGCTAAACGGATACACGCTGTTGCTTTGGTTTAAACCATTGACGTTATAGCTCAATTCAATCCATTGACCTTTGCCATCATTGTTAAATTTGGCAACGTATAACTTACCGTTGTTCATGTATTTGTCGCCCGCGGCATAGCCACCGTTGACATCTTTTTTATTCCATTTTTGGTCTGATACAAATTTATAGATGTATTCACCGCGCGAGTCATCGCCCATGTAAAACGCAAGGTTGTCATCTTCACGTAAGCGACTTGCACGGCAGTCTTCATGTGCAAAGCGACCCAGTGCTGTACGTTTTACTGGGTTTTCACGGCGGTCAAATGGGTCGATTTCGACAATCCAACCAAAGGTGTTTGGACCATTACGATAATCTTCTGCTGCCTGAGTACCGGTAACATTCGCTGACCAACGGTCATATAAATCTTGTGACTCATTACTTCCAATCGCCGTTTCCCAACCATAGCGTGAGTTTGCACCCGCTTTTAGGCCATAACGGTTGAGTGCCACAATTTCAGCAGGACTACGTTTGGCATCATCGTCTTTTGCACGAGCGAAGTAACCAATGAAGTTTTCTTCTGTTGTCAGGTAAGTGCCCCAAGGGGTATAGCCATTACCGCAGTTGTTGTGTGTACCACGGGTTTGCTGGCTATTGGTTGAAAATTTCGTGCAAACTAAGCTTGAGCCTGCTACAGGGCCTTTAAAGTCCATTACGGTCGATGCGGTAATACGACGGTTAAATGGAGAATTTTGTACCAGTTTAACGGCTTGAGTCTTGCTGTCTTTTTCAATTTGAATCACAGAAACACCGTGTGCATTGACTTCACGGATGACTTCATCTTCAGGGCGACGACCATCCACTTTGGTTGGGCCTTGTGGGTGTAAGAAGGTTGGATTGATGTATTCATGGTTCATCACCAACAAACCTTGGTCAGACTGCTTGGCATCATAACGTCCAGAGGTGGTATTTAAACCAAAGAAGCTCATACCGTCATGGCAGTCACCAGAGCGGAATTGGAAGCTCGGGCCAGAAGGAACATTGTTATCATCCCACGCTGGGTATGCAGGGTTAATCGAGTCACCCATCGCATATAGCACATGCGCTTGATAGCCTTCAGGAACAGTCACAATATCGTCTAAATTTTTTTTCACCGGTGTGAAATTGAACTTGGTCGGTTTTTGATTTGGATCAGTGACAGGTGGTTTGGTATTGCTATTTGAACCTGAGTCATTGTCATCATTACACCCCGTTAATGAAGATGCCAATGCAAGTGCGACGGCACCACTCGCAGTCTTGGTAATCAAGCTACGACGGCTGATGCGCTGTTCTAAAATGTCACGAAAATGAAGGTTATCCGAAGTGTTGTTATCAAGTTCTTGATCTTCGTTATATGGCATGTTTGTCATGAATTTAAATCCTGGCAAAGGTGTGCTGGGTAAAAGTTGATCACATAAAACTATAGATAAAATATGACAATGCTTTGAAGCTAATGTTGCAAACTGATGAAATAGGCGTTTAGATTTCGCTGCATGAAAATTGCAAAACATTAAATGGGCGCATAAAAAAAGAGGCTATCTCAGCCTCTTAGGTGTAAAACTCACCAAAATTGTCGAAACATCAGTTTGTTTAAGTTACAGATGTACGTCGTTTTTCAATCAGCTTGCCAAAGAACAAACCCAGCTCAAAGAGCATCCACATGGGAATGGCCAGCATGATCATCGAAAGCGCATCGGGTGGCGTGGCAAACATGGCGACAAAAAAACAGCCGACGATAATAAAACGACGCTTCTCCACCAAGGTTTGAGTAGACACCACTCCGATCAAAATCAAAATTAGCGTGATGATGGGAATTTCAAAGGTCAGCCCAAACACCAAAAAAAGCTTTAAGCAGAAACTTAAATAACTATTGATATCCGTCATCGGGGCGACTGTTTCAGGGGAAACACTCATAAAAAAATGTAGGATGGAGGGCAGAGCAACCCAATAGGCAAAGGCAATTCCGACATAGAAGAGGACGATACTGCCGAATAATAAGGGCATCGCCAAATGCCGCTCTTTTTCATACAGTGCAGGTTTGATGAAGGCCCAAAGTTGATAAATCACGAAAGGCATCGCGAGCATAAGCGCGACAAAGAAATTCAACTTGAACGGCGCCATAAAGGTGGCGGTCACATCCGTTGCGATCATGGATGAGGTCATCGGCAACTGCGCACGCAGAGGCTCTGACATCAATTGATAGCTTTGATTGGCAAAGGGCAATAAACAAAAGAACAGAATCAAAATGAGCCCTGTAATTTTGATCAAATGCCGACGCAAAATCACCAAATGTTTGGTGATCGGCATTTCTTCCAAATCAGGCACAGTGTTCTGTGAATTATTCAGTGAAAGATCTGTCATACGGCCACCTGATATTCTGCTAATGCTTCGGTCGAGCTTAATGCAGCAGATTGATCTGTTTTAATTTCGTGCTTTATTTTCATTTGGGGTGTAACCATGGCAAAGATCGTGCTCTGACCACGTTCGATGTATTGATAACGTGGGGATAAATTTTTATTGTCAGGTAGGACTGCTTCTTGTTGTTTTTGCGCAGTCTGTTCTATGGGATGTTGCGTTTGTTGCAATTCATTCATCTGCGCCTGCATATGCGCTTCGAGCTGTTGAATACGTTGCATTTCTTTTTGCATTTCTTCACGAAGTTCGGACATGCGAAGTTCACGGTCAATATCTGTTTGCACGTTACTGATCAGTCGTTTAACTTTCCCGTACCATTTGCCTGCAAAGCGGATACCTTCAGGCAGTTTTTCCGGGCCGAGTACGATCAGCGCAATAATGCTGAACACCAGTAATTCGCTAATACCAATATTAAGCATTATGACAACTCCTTAGCTTTGAACTGAGGAATTGGTTTTATTTTGAGCTTCATGCTCTAGCGTGCGAGGCTCATTAAGCTGTGTATTTGCTGCGTCTTCATCACGCATCGACTTTTTGAAATCTTTGACCGCGCCGCCGACATCTTTGCCCAAGTTTTTTAGCTTAGAGGTACCAAAGAGTAAAATCACCACAATTGCAAAAATCAGTACATGCCAAATCGATAGTCCAGCCATCTTGTTATCCTCTTGTTGGTCTGCACAACATTTCAGCAGTTGTAGATGACAGTGAAGTGACCAAGATGTTGCAGTTTAAAGACAGCCGCGAAGCTTATGTTCAGTGTTACTATGCATAGATTGAGCAGTGAGGGTGGTGTAGTGGCGTTTCTTCTTCCGATATTGGGTTTTTTAAGTGGTCTCGGATTGGCATCATTATCAGGAACATCATCGCTCAAATCGATTTTCTCTAGCTTACTTGCACGCTGTTTTATTCCAGCCGTGATCATCTACAACATGGTGTTCTATCAAGCAGGCAGTTTAGCACTCATGCTTTTTAGCTTTAGTGTTGCCGTGCTGATGTTTTATTTATTTCGCTGGCTGTTAAAAGATAGTTTACGTGCCTTGTGTGTCAGTTATTTGAACTTGGCTTGGCTGGGTTTTCCTTTTGCCTTAGCACTGTTCGGCCCTGAAATAAGTGCAGCGATGGTGGCTTTGTATGTCGGTGGCTCTATCTTTGGCAATATGTGGGCCGTGACAGCCGTCAGTTCAGCCCAACTCCCATGGTCGAGCGTGATTCAAAAAGTGGCGATGTCACCCCCTGTATTTGCCTTGATGATTGCAGGTGTCTGTCGAATAGTTGGACTGCAGCATTTAGAAGAACATCAGATCTTAGATTGGCTCTATCAAGCTGCAAAAATAGGAATGAGTTTCACAGGGATGTGCGTCTTAGGCATGTGGCTGCGCCAAACTAAGATACAGTGGCGTGATCTGATTAACAGTAGTCGTATTTATGCGATGAAACTCACCGTTGGCGCGGTGATCTGTAGTTTGAGTTATGCCTTTCTTCCGATTCCCCAGATCGAGAAATATATTGGGGTGATGTTCATGCTGTTCTGCTTACCCCCTGCAGCGAATATTGTGGCTTTAGAAACGCATTATCAAGGAACAGGCACTTCGGCACGTTATATTGCTTCAGGCACGATTATGAGCTGTATCGTCGTCAGTTTTTATGGGTTAATTTTGCATCTTTTTTCGCTTTAAAATGAAAAGTGAATTATAGATGCCAGCAAAGGGTGACTACTTGAGCTGTTTGCGAATCTGCCAATCACGCACGAGGGCATATATCATCGCGATACCTATCAGCCCTGGAAATCCAACCTGACCTTGCGACAGATTAAGCATGATCGACAGTATGATCAACACTGCAAAAATAGCGTAAGTGGTACGAAAGCCTGAGGTGAGCGGGTAGGTCAGTTGCGCCTGGCAATGAGGGCAGCTTAATTTTTGAAAACCAAGAAAAGAGCGTGTCGGGATTTCAGTTGAAGTGTGATGGCAAGTGTTACATATGATCTGTATCGGTTGAAGTGCCATAATTATTCTATTTTTATTCAGGGATTGGAGTTAATCTTTGGCATTGAGATTAACTCCAATGCAAATTATTTCAAACTTGCTTTAAATAATTTCATCGCCTGACCACGATGGCTGATTTTATTTTTTTCTTCTTTTGATAATTCAGCACTAGAAACGTTTAGTTCAGGCAGCCAAAACAGTGGGTCATAGCCAAAGCCATTTTCACCGCGTGCTGCTTCCATCACTTCACCGCGCCAAATCCCTTGGAAAATTTGTGGGAGTGGGTCTTCTGCATGTTGGACCAAAGCCAAGACACATACAAACATCCCTTCGATGGCTTCACTCTCTTTACGGAGTGGTTTGAGGTCAGCAAGCAACTTGGCATTGTTAGCGGCATCATTGCCATGTTCACCTGCATAGCGCGCAGAGTAAATCCCTGGTGCGCCACCGAGTACAGGAACGCAAATGCCAGAATCATCTGCAATGGCTGGCTTGCCTGAAATTTTCGATGCGTGACGCGCTTTGATAATGGCATTTTCAACAAAGCTTAGACCGTCTTCGATGGCATCTTCAATGTTCAACTGACCTTGTGGAATCACTTCAACAGGAAGATTAAGCTCGGCAAACATTTTTTCAAATTCTGCAATTTTGCCTTTGTTATTACTTGCAAGCACCAAAGTGCCTTGAGATAACCAATCAGTTGAAGCCATGTGAATATTCACCATAAAACAAGATTTGAGGCTATTTTAACAAGATGCTGTGGCTGACAGGCAATAAAAAAGCACCCGAAGGTGCTTTTTAAGATTCAAAAACTTATTGTGCTTGAATCCATTTGTCCGCACGGTCACGTGCTTGACGGATTTGGTCTTGGCTTAAGTTCGCTGCTAAAGCGGTTTTTTTGCCTTCAGACAAGCTAATCACTTTGTTGTCGAGCATGCCATCACGGGTAGAAAGCTCATACCATTGGTATGCACCCATGTAGTTTTTCTTTTGCTCTTCCATCATGGCTAAGTTAAAGCTTGCGCGGTTATCACCACGGCTGGCTGCTTTTTCGAAATATTGACGAGCAAGCGCTTCATCTTTTTTAGTCCCAATGCCATCAGCGAGCATACGACCCACATTGAGCTGAGCTGCAGATAAACCTTGATCGGCAGCAGCTTTGTACCATGCAAAAGCTTGACGTTCATCTTTTGCAACGTCTTTACCTTGTTGATATTTAGTGCCTAAGTAAAACTGAGCACCAGGCTGACCTGCTTTAGCAGCTTTACTTAAGCTGTGAATATCCATAATTGAATATTGTGCAGCTTGGCTAGAAACTGAAGATGATGGAGCAACATAATCCGCATGGGCTTGTATGCTAAAAAGTCCAATCAGTAGCGTCGTGCTTAATAATAATTTTTTCATAGAGCGCTCACTCGATAAATTGCGACTTCACCAAATAGATTTGGGAGACGTTTACTCAGTAAACTATCTTGTTGATCCCCATTCACGGCAAGTCGGTTAATAATCCGGATGTTATTTTCAGCACACAGCGCTTCAAAATCACGGAAAGTACATAAATGAATATTGGGCGTGTTATACCACATATAGGGTAACGCGTCTGAAACAGGCATCATTCCTTTTAATGCAAGGAAAGAACGAGTCTTCCAATGTGCAAAGTTTGGAAAGGTGATAATGGCCTGTTTCCCCACACGCACCATGTCTCTTAAAAGAACGTCTGGTGCATCTACAGCTTGCAAGGCTTGTGCCATAACCACATAGTCAAAAGACTGGTCGGCAAAGCGACTTAAACCTAAGTTCAAGTCCTGTTGGATGATATTTAACCCGCGACTGACCGCAATTGCAATCTTTTCTTGATCAATTTCTAAGCCATATGCACGAATATTGTGCTTTTTGCTCATATGTGCAAGCAGTTCACCGTCACCACACCCTAAATCGAGTACGCTTGAATCTGGTTTAATCCAACGTTCAGCCAGTTGATGATCAATACGCATTAGTTGGTCTCCTTCGGTGTTTCTTGCAGGTGTTTTACACCGCCTAGGAATGCACGTAAGCTTTTCACATATAACGGAATCGGGAACAAGAAAGAGTCATGACCTTGTTCAGCATCAATATCCACATAGCTCACAGGCTTATGATTACTAATTAATGCATCTACAATTTCTTGCGAACGAGCAGGGGTAAAACGCCAGTCCGTTGTAAATGAAACAACTAAAAATTGACACTTGGTTTTAGACATCGCGGTTTTTAATGATTGCTCATATTCACGTGATGGATCGAAATAATCTAAAGCCTTGGTCATGATCAAATAGGTATTGGCATCAAAGTTACGGCTAAATTGCTCACCTTGATAACGCAAATAACTTTCGACTTGGAATTCGACGTCAAAGCCATACATAAATTTACCTGACTTTAAGTCACGGCCAAATTTTTGTTTCATGGCTTCTTCAGAGAGGTAAGTGATATGACCCACCATACGGGCCAAGATCAAACCACGCTTAGGATAACTATCATTTTCTAAATAACGACCATCATGAAAATCTGGGTCAGACAAAATAGACTGACGCGCCACTTCGTTAAAGGCAATGTTTTGCGCAGACAGTTTTGGTGTGCTGGCAATAATCACGCACTTTTGTAAACGATCTGGATAGTCCACAGACCATTGTAAAGCTTGCATACCACCTAAAGAGCCGCCAATCACCGCATACCACTGCTGAATCTCTAAACGATCAGACAACATGGCTTGGGTTTTGACCCAGTCACGGACAGTCACTAATGGAAAATCAGGACCATAAGGGCGATTGTCATTTTCAGGATTTGGAGAGGTCGGTCCAGTAGAACCGCTACAGCCGCCAATATTATTTAGTGCTACGACAAAGAATTTTGACGTATCAATAGCTTTGCCTGGTCCAATACATGCGTCCCACCAACCCGGTTTACGGTCATCTTCATGATGATAACCTGCTGCATGATGATGGCCTGACAGTGCATGACAAATCAAAATTGCATTAGATTTGTCTGCATTCAGTTCGCCATAAGTTTCAACCATGAGCTCAAAACGTGGGAGTATGCGATCGCATTCGAGCTCTAACGGCTCTTCAAAAATAAACTTTTGTGGGGTAACTAAGCCCACTGAGTCAGCTGGAAAAGACACAGGAATAATTCGCCTTAAATCTTTAGTATGAATAATAAAAGGATACCACTTGAGGGTATCCTTCTAAAGTCATTTTATTGCTATTTGATATTTATAGCATTGAATTAGACTGCAGCAGCAATCACTTGTTCAGTACTCAAAACACCTTGTTCAATTAAACGGTTAGTGCTGGCAATAATCGCCTCGATAGATGCGGTCACGATGTTGTCATGCACACCTGCGCCGAATGCAGACTTACCTGTACCTTTCACTTGAAGCTCAATTAAAGCCAAGGCTTTAGCATGTGCGCCTGAACTGATGCTACGTTCTTCATAGTTCAAGACATCAATCGGTAACTGCAAGGCATTTAAGATAGCAGAGATTGGGCCGTTGCCTTCACCACGTAATTGCTGGATCTCACCGTTCACTTCGACATCAAGCTCAATGACTTGTTTGCCATTTTCATCATGTAAGCGGTAGTTTTTCGCCGCATAATGCGTGTCTTTGGCAGCCACATACGTGTCTTTAAATAAAGACCAGATTGCTTGCGCAGAAATCTCAGTACCGTCTTCATCTGTTTTTTGCTGTACGATTTGCGAGAACTCAATTTGAATACGACGAGGCAACACCACGTTGTAATTTGATTCTAACAAGTACGCAATACCGCCTTTACCAGACTGTGAGTTGACACGAATCACGGCATCATAGTCGCGGCCCAAATCTTTCGGGTCGATTGGCAAATAAGGCATATCCCACATTTCTTCGTTCTTTTGGAACTCGAAACCTTTTTTAATGGCATCTTGGTGTGAGCCAGAGAACGCGGTGAAGACCAAATCACCAGCATACGGATGACGAGGGTGTACCGGCAAGCCTGTGCATTCTTCAATGATTGAAATGATTTCGTTAATGTTTGAGAAATCTAAGTTTGGCGCAACACCTTGGGTATACATGTTCAATGCAATCGCTGCAACGTCCACGTTACCTGTACGTTCACCGTTACCAAACACACAGCCTTCGACGCGGTCAGCACCAGCCATAATGGCCAACTCAGAAGCGGCAATACCACAGCCACGGTCGTTATGACAGTGCACAGAAATAATCACACCGTCACGGCGTTGAATGTTACGGTGCATCCATTCCACTTGGTCTGCATAGACGTTCGGACCTGAAACTTCAACCGTTGCAGGCAAGTTTAAAATCACTTTGTTCTCTGGAGATGCTTCCCAAATTTCAGTGACCGCATCACAGACATCTTTAGCAACTTCTAATTCTGTTGCAGTAAAACACTCTGGACTGTATTGGAATACAAATTCAGTTTCAGGCTGTTTTGCAGCGTATTCTTTGACTTTCGTTGCGGCATTAATCGCTAATTGTTTTGCACCAGCAACATCAACATTCAACACTTTATTGCGGAAAGTTGGAGAATTTGAGTTGTAGATATGCACGATTGCGCGTTTTGCGCCCTGCAATGATTCAAATGTGCGTTGAATCAGATGATCACGCGCTTGAACCAAAACTTCGATGTACACATCATCAGGAATATGGCCGCCTTCGATCAACAAACGAGTGAAATCGAAGTCGATTTGTGATGCAGAAGGGAAGCCGATTTCAATGTGTTTGAAACCAATTTTCACAAGCATTTGGAACATTTTGAACTTTTGTTCAATGTTCATTGGCTCGAAGATCGCTTGGTTACCGTCACGAAGGTCGGTACTCATCCAGATCGGCGCTTTATTGATTTCGTTATTTGGCCATTGACGGTCTGGTAAGTCTACACGTTGGTACATGCGACGGTATTTTTTGCTTGGATCTGCCAACATCATGTGAAAACTCCTTATAGCACCGTGGATAAATGTCGTGGATAAACGGCAAGGTACTACTTATATAGATTGTGTCTATTCTAGCAATTTACAAGTTTAATTTCGGAGTCTTTAGTCGAAAGTCGAAATAAATCTGTAAAGATTCACATGACTTAGCTTTACCGTAAGCTCGTAAATGTATAACTAAATATTAGTCCATATATTCCGGAAATAATTTCCTATTTTTGCGTCAAGATGCCATTACTGGAAAATATTTTTCTATAAAATTAGCTTTTTTGAAAAATATAATCTTTATTAATCTCATCGACGGTGGCTGTTCCCATCAATGCCATCGTAATCTCAAATTCTTCTTTCAGTATTTTGAGTACATGTGCAACGCCTAAAGCACCCGCTGTAGCTAAACCATAAATGCAGGGACGGCCGACTAATACGGCAGATGCACCCAAGGCTATCGCTTTAAATACATCTGAACCACGACGAATACCACCATCATATAAAACTGGGAAATCCAGAGGCACAACTTTTTTAATCAGTTCTAAGGCGGTGAGAGGGGAAATGCAACCGTCCAGTACGCGCCCACCATGATTCGACACAATAATGCCTTGTACACCGTGTTGCAGGGCAAGTTCAGCATCATGTGGACTGACAATGCCCTTTAAAATAATCGGTAATGAGGTGTTTTGACTGAGCCAAAGGATATCCGCCCATGTCGGCGCGATTTTCATCAGACCTTGAAATAATGGGTGTTCATTTTGCTTGCTTTGAGGTTGTTGAATAAAATGATGAGGCTGAGGTTCATACTTAGGAAGTTCAAAAAACGCATGTCTCTCTCGGTCACGAATTCCTGAATGTGGAGAATCAACGGTCACCACAATCGCTTTAAAACCATGTGCTTCTGCCATTTTGACCAGTGATAATGACTTTTCGCGCTCACCTTGCCAATACAATTGGAACCATTTGAATGGATTGCCCTGCTTTAACTCACGCATATCTGTATTGGTAAACGTACTGAGGATCATATTGCTGCCAAGGACTTCGGCGGCGAGGGCTGTTGCAGCTTCAGCATCAGGATGAAATTGTTGTTGATGTCCGATCGGGGCAACAAAAATAGGGTGCGGAAAGCGCTGTCCTAATATCTCAATTTGGGTATGACCTTGGGTCAGATCTCTGAGCATACGTGGTAGAAGTTGTATCTGTTCAAACTGAGACAAATTGCCACGTACACTGTGTTCATCCATAGAACCACCTTGTAGGTATTGCCACACCATGTGTGACAGGTGCAGTTCAGCCTGTTTTTCGTAATCGGCAATGGTTTGTAAATGAGCAGGAATCTGAGTCAGTGGTTGCAATGGAGAATGTTGACTCATAGAACTGCCCATTGACGTAAAAGATTATGGTAGTGATTCGTCAGTTGTAATATTTCTTTGCTATCGCCTAAATTTTGTCGTAATTGCATAATGGTCTGATCTAAATTAAAAAGCATGCTTCTTTGCCAATCATCTTTGACCATGCTTTGTACCCAAGTACAAGCTGCTATACGGGAGCCTGAAGTCACAGGTTCAACACGATGTAGACTGGTCGCTGGATAAATAATTGCATCGCCAGCATCTAACTTAACTTCATGTTCACCATAAGTATCCTCAATGATCAGTTCACCACCTTCATATTCATCGGGTTCTGATAAAAAAATGGTCATTGAGACATCTGTACGCACAGTTATATTTTTTTCATGATAGTAATGGATTGCATTATCGACATGATTACCGTAGTGACCGGTATCTTGGTAGCAATTGAAAAGCGGAGGCAAGATTTCTTTAGGTAATGCAAAAGATTGAATGAGCAGACTTTCTTTAATTTGCGGTAATACTTGCTGACTTAACTGCTGATAGAGCTGACTGTTTGAATTGATTTGTAAATTTTTTTTGATGTTTTGAGCTTGTGCTCCGGCCGAACTTTTTCCTGAAACCCACTGATTATCTTGGTTCATCGCTTGTCTGATGCTTTGAACGTGTTGCTTTGAAAGGACATGAGGGACATGAAGAAGCATAATTTAACCTTAATCTAATTTTAATCAAATCTACATAAGATAAGCATAAATAAAAAAGCCTTAATACAAGATTAAGGCTTTTTTTAGAATATTTAATTTAGAACTTAAAATTAAATGTTAAGCGATAGTTACGTTCAGCACCTGCGATGTAACGTAATCCACCACGGTTGATGCTGTTAATGTAGTCTTCATCAAATAAATTGTTGATGTTGAATTGAATCCCTACATTTGGTGTTGCTTGGTAACTAACCATTGAGTCAAATACCCAGTAGTCAGGGATGACAGCAGGACCGACCTGATTGCCATCTTTGTTTTTAGTCATTTCACCATTGTAACGCGCGCCGCTACCAATGCTCCATTTATCCATATTGTAGGTCGTCCACAATGTGAATGCATCAGAAGGCGTAAATGGCATATTACTTGAACCATCTGCTGAAACTTGCTGGTTACTCGCAGCTTGGGTTACATTTTTAATGTCTGTTTTTTGATGTGTATAACCAGCAATAACTTGCCAATTGTCATTTAAGTTACCAATCACGCCAAGTTCAACACCTTTAACTGATTTTTCACCAGTTTGGTAGTATTCTTCACCATCTTTTTCCAACTCATTTGTGAGTTCAGTTTGGAAAAGTGCACCTGTTAAGAGTAAACGGTTGTCAAAAAATTCCCATTTAGCACCAACTTCAATGGTTTCAATTTCTTGAGGATCAAGATCTAAGTTGTTATTGCTGCTCGCTGAACCAGATGGGGCAAATGCATTGGCATTACCAATACCGTCACCACCTGTAATAGTACCCGGTGCTTGTTGTTGGATGGCGTAGTTAGCATACAAGCTACCGTTTTCAGTTGGTTTATATAGTGCCCCAACTTTCCAGTTGAATAGGTTGCCGTCATCTTTAAAGCTTTGTGCAACATAATTTGCCGGTTGACCTGAAGCAGCCGTATTCACAAATGTATCGGCATCAAGTTTATAACGATCTAGACGAACGCCACCATTCACAGAAAATTGTGGTGAAATTTCAATAGTATCGAAGGCAAAAATAGAGTAGGTATCCATTTGAGCTTCAGAATCACCATTACCATTGGTATTTCTGACTAAAGCGGTATGTACAGTGCCTTGTGGGTTATACAATGAACTTGTACCGGTAACCGTAGCAGTCCAACCACGTGTTTTCATTTCTTCACGTGTAAATTCAACCCCTGTACTGACATCATGTTTTAAGCGACCTGTATTGAAACTTGTAACCAAGCTAGTTTGGTTAGTTATAATTTCATTTTCAGTATCACTATTATTTGCATTGCCTGAAACGCGCATCGCAGTAGGATCATTCAGGTCAGTTGACGTTGTAGTGAAGGCATTACCTGAGAATGTCGTTAAATATTGATGCTCTGTTTTGCCCCAACGAGAAGTATTTTTGATTTTCGTATTTTCTGATAAATCATACTCTAAACGAGCAGTTGCCATGTCCGCAGTGACATCATCAAAATCTTCAGGTGCACCATAATAATTTGAAGTATCAACTTTATGGCTATTTAGATATGGCGCAAGACTTTTAATACTTGCATTCGTACTTTTATTTGCATCAAACCCTGGTAAACCTACAGTTGGGATACCACCATCCAAGACATTGTCTTGTTCAATATGTAGATAGTCTAAGAAAAAGCGAAGATCTGTGCCTAAACCAAAGCCTGCTGAAAGTGCAGCAGCCCATTTTTCATTTTCAACACCGTCACGACCAATACCGTCTGAGTTTTCACCCATGGCATTAAAACGGATGGCCGTTGTATCGTTTATTGCTTTATTAATATCCGCAGTTGCTCGGTAATATTCATCTGAGCCGAAACCAAGAGTTGCATTGTTAGCGTCTTGAAGTTTTGCTTCTTTTGTTGATAAATTAATTGAACCTGAGGCAGCTGTACGACCATTATCTGTACCAACAGGGCCTTTAAATACTTCAATTTGTTCGTAATTAAACATGTCTCGAGTAACGTTACCCAAGTCACGTACTCCATCGATGAAGATACTATTTGCTGTATCAAATCCACGCATGGTAACAGCATCACCAGTATTCATTCGTCCGTTTTCACCTAGGGAGAATGTGCCGACACCAGGAACGTTTCGAAGTGCTTCTGTTAGGGTCGTTGCATTTTGTTCTTTTAATACTTTCTCAGGGATAATGGCCATAGTCTGAGTCGTATTTAGTTGAGATTGCGTAAACTTATCTGAAGACGCTTTTTCTACTTTATAATTCTCTTTATTTACAGTTTGATTAATCGTCTCGAGTTGGACAGCTTTTTCTTCAGCCATTACATTGCCTGCAATGATTGAAAGTGATGAAGCAATTGCTGAAGAAACAATTTTCTTACGTGTTTTAATGAAGGCCATTTCGAACCCGATTTGGAATAGTGAATTTGTATGCGAATAATAATGATTCTTATTTTTTCTTACATCTTTATGTAATTGTAAATGGCGATAAATAATCGTATCGTGATAGCCCTATTTAATGTAATGATATAACAAGTATTAATTAAGGCTATGTTTTATTTGAATATTGATAAAATGTATTGTTTTTTTATGTTTAATTGAGATTATAAATATAGACATGATTGTGAATTAAATAAGAAGTAATCGTAATTGTTAGTGCAAAAAAACCTGCCGAAGCAGGTTTTTTATTATGCGGTTATTTAGAATTTAAAGGTTGTACTTAATTGTAAACGGCGGCCTTCCTGAGTATTGCTATAATGGTTGTAATAGCTATCCGCGACTTTCTCGTAATCGTTAAAGTTTTTATCAAAGACATTGTACAGAGCAACCCCAATATCCCAATTTGGGGTGACATTAAAGTTTGAACCCACATGTAATAGCGCATATTCTTTGTAGTTACCTAAAGCGTCATACACTTGTTGATTAGCTGTCGTGAGATTGTCATAAGTTGATGTGAAGCGTGCACGTTCACTTCGATACTCACCACGCGCCCATAAATTCACAAAGTCAGCAGCTTGCCATTTAAGTGAAGCATTGACCATATGTTCTGGTGTGTCATTAAGTACAGGATTACCTAAACTACTATCTTTAATTTCAGTTTCAGTCCAAGTGTAGTTCAGACCAAATTTCCAATTGTCGGCAAATGCCCAGTTTAAACCGGCTTCAATACCATAAACTTCAGCTTCTTCGGCATTCACAGGACGAGTCACATTCCATGAATCTGGTGTGCCACGGTTATAATCCATCACCCACGGCGTTCCCACCGACGCCATGAATGCTTCACAGTCCGCTTTAGACCAATTAATACCCGAAGTTGTTGTGTTATCAGTATTACAGCTAATTTCTTTATTGCCCGTCATAATTTTATCTTCAATTTGGCTAAAGAAAGCTGTTACGTTGAAGTCAAAATTATTATTGGTAGAAAAGTATGTACCAAACTCAAAGTTCTTGCTGGTTTCAGGTTTTAGATTTGGGTTGCCAAAAGTTGGTGTACGACCCTGACCACTGACATTGACCACACCATCAGTTAAACGTTCTAAACGTGGGGCTTTATAACCTTCACTATATCCGCCTTTGAAGGTCCAGTTTTCATTTGCATTCCATACCAAATATGCACGTGGTGTCCAAAAGTCACCAAACGTATCGTGGTCGTCATAACGAAGACCAAGTGTTAATGCAAGATTGTCGTTCAGCGACCAAGTATCTTCGGCGAATAGACCCAATTGCTCAAAAGAAACTTCTTTTTTTACACGCAAACCATCACTGATACTGGCTTCCCACCATTGACCGCCTAGAGTAATACGGTGGTCTTCAAAATGTTGAGTGGTAAATTTAGTATCAAAAATCGTATCTTCACTTTCTAACACACGAGGAGTGATGGCTGTTGACATTCCTTGTGCACGTGCAGGAATTAAACGTCCAACCGTTTCTGTTTGAGTATTGATAATACTTGACTCAAGTTTGCCAATAGCATTATTCCAAGTATGTGCGAGGATCATTTTCTCACGGTTATATTCTTGAGCATCACCATAACCACCGTTTGCGCCAAGCGTCCCTAATTGACCTTTGCTATTGTCATACCATTGTTCAGTTTTTTCATATTCAACTGAAATATCATGGTCGCTGTGCGGTGTCAGGGTTAAGCGAGCACCGATAGTTTCTAGATCTGATTTAGTTGGGCTATTTCCGCCACTAAGTTCAGCACCAGTATCATCGTCATCACTACGTATTAAATCTGATTGATCACGTTCCGCTTTACGTGCACGGATTTGTAAGCCCAATAAATCTTGAATGATTGGCCCTGTTAAAAATGCATCGACAGCGCGTTGGTTACCAAAGTCTGAGTGATTTGGCAGTACTGTCCCTTCTAGCGTGACCGAACCAGTCCATTCAGGTGAAACTTTTTTGGTAATGATATTGACCACACCACCAATTGCATCAGAACCATATAAAGTAGAAGCTGGTCCGCGGATGACTTCGATGCGTTGGATAGCCGAAACGGGCGGAATAAAACTATTATTCGACTCACCAAATCCATTAGGGGCAATGTCACCTGTACTATTTTGTCGGCGGCCATCAATTAAAACCAAGGTATATTCGGCGTCCATACCACGAATACGAATATTTAATCCGCCGGTTTTCCCTGCTGTAGGGCTAATATCGACACCTTCTACATCACTTAGGGCATCTGCTACTGATGTAATACATTTATTTTTTAAGTCTTCAGCCGTAATCACGGTAATTGAAGCAGGAGCATTCTTGATCTTTTGTTCAAAGCCCGCTGCAGAAACAACAATGGTTTCCATCTGTTGAGCTTGAGATTCAGTCGTTTCAGCATGTGCGAAACTCGTAGTAGTTACAATTGCCCCAAATAAAGCAGCGGAAAGAGGGTTGAGATTAAATTTACTCATAAAAGAATACCAAATATGTACAAGATAAATATATGAAAATAAATTAAAAAAATATCATTAAGAATAATAGTGAGAAAGTTTCTCATTTTCAATGGTGAATTAAAAAATAATCAATATTTCTTCGAAAAAAGCTGAAAAATTCTAAAAATAAGAGGGCATCCATGCCTGAATTTATAGTGTTATAATCCATTTTTGTATATCTTTAATTGTTGTCATATAATGTGGCACTTTTTTTTAAAACTGTTTTAACTAACAAATTATCGAGGAAGCCATGCAAGTAACTTCTGAAGCGGTTTCGGGCGTTGCCCGTCGTTTAAATGTATCTGTACCGACGAGCCGTATTAACGAGCAGTTTGAAGCTCGCTTGAAACGCACTGCCAAAACTGTGAAGATCAACGGCTTCCGTCCAGGTAAAGTACCTGTAAACGTTGTTCGTCGTGAATACGGTGCTGGTATCTATCAAGAAGTTGTAAACGACATCATTCGTGACACAGTATTCGAAGCGATCCAACAAGAAAAAATCAATGCTGTTGGTATGCCAAACATTGAAAAAACTGAAATGAAAGATGATGCTTTAGTTTATGAAGCAACTGTAGAAGTTTATCCAGAAGTTGAAGTTAAGTTCGAAGGTCTAGAAGTTGAACGTAAAACAACTTCAGTTGACGACAAAGACGTTGAGAAGATGATTGAAAATCTTCAAAAACAACGCGCTTCATGGGTTGAAACTAAAGGCATGGCTAAAAAAGACATGCAAGTAACTTTCGACTTTGAAGGTACTGTTGATGGCGAGAAGTTTGAAGGCGGCGCTGCTGAAGACTTTAAACTCGTTCTTGGTTCTGGTCGTATGATCCCTGGCTTCGAAGACGGCATCGTTGGTATGAAGAAAGGCGAAGAGAAAGTTATCGATGTAACTTTCCCTGAAGACTACCAAGCTGAAAACCTTGCTGGTAAAGCTGCTCAATTCAAAATCACTGTTAAGCTTGTTGAAAAACAAAAACTTCCAGAAGTTGATGCTGAATTCTTAAAAATCTTCGGTCTAACTGAAGAAGAAGGCGTTGAAAAGCTGAAAGCTGACGTGCGTAAAAACATGGAACGTGAAGTGAAAAACGGTCTTCGTAACCAAGTGAAAGGTGCAACTTTTGATGCGCTTGTAGCTGCAAACGAAGTAGAACTTCCAGAAGCAATGGTTGCTCAAGAAATTGACCGTCAACGTCAACAAATGATCCAACAATTCACTCAACAGTTTGGTGCTCAAGGCGCTAAAGCGTTTGATTCAAGCATGCTTCCAGATGACCTATTCAAAGAGCAAGCTGAAAAATCAGTTAAACTTGGCGTATTAGTCAGCAAAGTATTGGCTGAAGCTAAACTTGAAGTTGATGCTGAACGTGTTGATGCTTACATCGAAGACATGGCTTCTTCTTACGAAGATCCTAAAGAAGTGATTGAATACTTCAACAACGATAAACAGCAACGCGCTCAAATCGAAGCTGTTATTCTAGAAGACCAAGTTGTAGATCACATCTTAGCTTCTGCTAAAGTAACTGATACAACTGTGAGCTATGAAGACTTATTGAAAGAGCAACAAGCTCGTCAACAAGGCTAATTTCTAGCTTTCAAAAAAAGGCGCATTAAGCGCCTTTTTTTATCGAAATTTGCCCCCAAATAAGTTGTCCTGATTTCACAATGCTTATGAAAAAAATATCTGTTATTTAATTGGGAATCTTTTGCAATTTCGACAAATATCCCTCATATTGTGAATTATGGGTTGAGTCAGAAAAATTTAGGAATAAATAACGTATGTATGTTCCAACAATTGAAAACGCACTAGTGCCAATGGTGGTAGAACAGTCATCTCGTGGCGAGCGTTCTTTTGATATTTATTCACGCCTTTTGCGTGAACGTGTGATTTTTTTAACCGGTGAAGTTGAAGACAACATGGCAAATTTGATTGTTGCCCAAATGTTGTTCTTAGAAGCAGAAAACCCAGATAAAGATATTCATTTATATATCAACTCACCAGGCGGTTCGGTTACTGCAGGTATGGCGATTTACGATACCATGCAATTTATTAAACCTGATGTTGTGACTTACTGCATGGGGCAAGCAGCATCGATGGGTGCATTCCTGCTTAATGCCGGTGCTAAAGGCAAACGTTACTGTCTTGAAAATGCCCGTGTCATGATTCACCAACCACTCGGTGGTTTCCGTGGTCAGGCATCTGACATTGAAATTCATGCACGTGAAATTCTATTCATCAAAGAACGTTTAAATCGTTTAATGGCAGAGCATAGTGGTCAAGACTACGAAACTGTTGCTCGAGATACTGACCGTGACAACTTTATGACAGCGCAAGCTGCGAAAGAATACGGTCTTGTGGACGAAGTTTTATCTAAACGCCCATAAGTTTTAAAGAATTAATTATTGGAGTGAATATGTCCGAACATCCTCAAGGACAAAAGCATTGTTCATTTTGCGGTAAAACGCAGTCTGAAGTCGGGAAACTGATTGCAGGTGAGGACACGTACATCTGTAATGAGTGTGTGGACGTATGTCTTGACCTAGTTCAGACCAGTCAGCAAGTTGAATCAAATGACTGGGCAACTCGTCCTTTACCAAAACCGCATGAAATCCGTGCTGCGCTTGACCAATATGTGATTGGTCAAGATGTTGCGAAAAAGACCCTCTCTGTTGCGGTATACAACCACTATAAACGCCTAAAAGTTGGCAACAGTGGTAAAAAACCAGAAGACGGTGTAGAGATTTCGAAAAGTAACATCATGTTGGTTGGACCAACAGGCTCAGGTAAAACACTGCTTGCTCAGACACTTGCGCGTCTTTTAGATGTGCCATTTGCGATGGCAGATGCAACGACTTTAACTGAAGCTGGTTATGTGGGTGAAGACGTTGAGAACATTGTTCAAAAACTCCTTCAAAAAGCCGATTACGATGTAGAAAAAGCGCAAAAAGGCATTATCTATATCGATGAAATCGACAAAATTACCCGTAAGTCTGAAAACCCATCAATCACTCGTGATGTATCGGGTGAAGGTGTTCAGCAAGCGTTATTGAAAATGATCGAAGGTACGGTTGCGTCGATTCCGCCTCAAGGTGGTCGTAAGCATCCGCAGCAAGAATTTATTCAAATTGATACTTCAAACATCCTGTTTATCTGTGGTGGCGCATTCTCTGGTCTAGAGAAAATCGTACAGCAGCGTCAGGAAAAAGGTGGTATTGGCTTTACAGCTGAAGTGCGTAAGAAAGATGAAACTAAAAAACTATCTGACTTATTCCGCCAAGTTGAAGCGACAGATTTGGTTAAATTCGGTCTGATTCCTGAATTTATTGGTCGTTTACCTGTCATTGCTACCTTGGAAGAACTCGACGAAGAAGCATTGATGCAGATTCTGACTGAACCAAAAAATGCATTGACACGTCAGTACCAATATTTATTTGAAATGGAAAATGTTGACCTCGTATTTGAAGACTCAGCATTGCGTGCCGTGGCTAAAAAAGCCCTTGACCGTAATACGGGTGCACGTGGTCTACGTTCGATTTTAGAAAATTCATTGCTTGAAACGATGTATGACCTACCAAGTCGTTCAGATGTGGGTACGGTTGTCGTCAATGAAGCGGTGATTAATGGTGAAGCGGAACCTGAATTTAAATCAGAACGTCAACCAAAGAAAACTGAAGAAGCTGCACCGAAGTCAGATTTAAAAGTTGTGAACTCTAAATCTGCTTAAGCGCTATTCGTCTGAAACGTGTGTAAATCCAAGATTTGCACACGTTTTTTATTTCCAAAAATAAAAGCAGAATGTTAATCTCAGCAGGATGGCGTGGATGCCTGAATGTAAAAAACTGAAAACAAAAGTGTAAAAATAAAAAAAGACGCAGTGAGGGATAATCATGCGTGGAGTTGCAATTCTACTTTTAAGCAGTGTAGCGCTGCTGGGTTGTCATGGAAAATCAGCCGTTGAGCAAACGTCATTGGCTTCGACATTAAAGCCTGTGGATCCTGAAAGTACACCGGGTCATATTGAGCAATATCGATTGGGTATGTTTACCATTGGTGGTTGGGTCAATCAGAAACAAGGCCGACATTTTCAAGAAGTGAAAGCTCAGCATGATCAAGCAGCGATTGTGTATTTATATCGTCCAGACAGTAAATGGAATCGTCAAGAAATTGTGGCCAGCAGCTTATTTCTGAACAGTGAGCGTATTCCAAGTTTATTGAATAATCATTATTACTGGGTGGAGTTACCTGCGGGGAATTACCGCTTATCATCGAGTCGCCCTTTGGGGGTGAATCATTTTCAAAAACCTAAATATTTAGACTTTGATGTTGAAGCAGGTCAAACTTACTTCATTAAATATGATGAAGAGAATTTATCCAGTAAAAGAACGGTTTCAGGGCCATTGCTGCTCATGCCTGAAAAAATTGGTCGAAATGAAATCGCATTTACAGAGTTGAAATCCAACAGTTTTAACTTTGTGGCAGAAGATCAAAACACTGGAAAAGTGCGGAAAATTGCGCAGAAGTTGAAAGCACCTCATTATGATCCTGCGGAAGATGTGCAGTTGACCAAGCCTTTTAAACTGTGGAATCCATTAACTTGGTAATGTAATTAGCTCGTGTTTTTGAGTGTGTGAAAGCATTAAATAGCGAATGTCATTCGACAGACAGTCTAAATATTGACAATAAAAAAGCACCCGATGGGGTGCTTTTTTTTGATCTTGAACGTGGCGAAATTAGTTCGCAGCAGCATCAACTACTGGGATTTTACCAATTTTTGCTTGCCAGATTTTTGGTGCAGTTGCGTGAACAGAAGTACCATTTACGTCAACAGCTACAGATACCGGCATGTCTTTTACAACAAATTTGTAGATCGCTTCCATACCTAAGTCAGCAAATGCTACAACTTCAGCTTCACGAATCGCTTTCGATACTAAGTAAGCAGCACCACCAACAGCCATGAGGTAAGTTGCTTTGTTGTCTTTGATTGCTTCAACAGCAGCAGGACCACGATCCGCTTTACCAATCATACCGAACATGCCAGTTGCTTCAAGCACTTGACGTGTGAACTTATCCATACGTGTTGCAGTTGTTGGGCCAGCTGGACCAACAACTTCGTCACCGACTGGATCAACAGGGCCAACGTAGTAAATAAATTTACCTTTTAGGTCAACTGGAAGTTCTTCACCTTTGTTTAACATGTCAACCATACGTTTGTGCGCAGCGTCACGACCTGTATAGATTGTACCGTTAAGAAGTAGTGTGTCACCCAGTTGCCAAGAGTTCATTTCTTCTTGAGTGATGTTATCTAAGTCAACACGTTTAGACGTTGATGAATCCCAAGTTACCGCAGGGTAGTCTTCAAGGCTAGGCGCTTGAATATGTGCTACACCTGAACCGTCTAATTGGAAATGTGCATGACGAGTTGCAGCACAGTTAGGAATCATACCTACTGGTTTACCCGCAGCATGACATGGGTAGTCTTTGATTTTGATATCAAGAACAGTCGTTAAACCGCCAAGACCTTGAGCACCAATACCTAAAGCATTTACTTTTTCGAAGATTTCGATACGAAGTTCTTCGATTTGGTTTTGTGGGCCACGACGAAGTAATTCGTCCATGTTGATTTCTTCCATCAATGCTTCTTTTGCAAGCATCATGGCTTTTTCAGCAGTACCACCAATACCGATACCGAGCATACCAGGAGGACACCAACCTGCACCCATTGTTGGAACAGTTTTAAGTACCCAATCTACGATAGAGTCAGAAGGGTTAAGCATTGCAAGTTTAGATTTGTTTTCTGAACCGCCACCCTTAGCAGCAACAGTAATATCAACTTTATTACCCGGAACGAGTTTGTAGTGAATTACAGCAGGGGTGTTGTCTTTGGTATTTTTACGACCAAAAGCAGGATCAGCTAATACTGATGCACGAAGAATGTTTGAGTTTTCAAGATAACCTTGACGTACACCTTCGTTAATTGCATCGTCTAGGCTCATGGTTAAATCAAATTTAACGTCTAAGCCCACTTCAAGAAATACGTTCACAATACCCGTATCTTGACAGATAGGACGATGGCCTTCTGCACACATACGAGAGTTAATTAAAATTTGTGCAATCGCGTCTTTTGCGGCTTTGTTTTCTTCACGGTCATACGCACGGCTCATCGCTTGGATGAAGTCCTGTGGGTGATAGTAAGAAATGAACTGAAGCGCATCTTTTACCGATGTGATCAAGTCATCTTGCTTGATAATAATTGTCATACAAATATCTCTTGAGCGGGCTGATAGCTAGCGGGCTAAATTATAAGACAAAAACACAGTTGTGTGGGTATTTCGCTTAATCTTTGGCCGAAAGTTTAATAGGCTTAAACAGTGCCATGTTTCGCTGTCATAAATGGCCTGAAAATGACGTTTTAACTGTCATATTTCATGAAATATTTGTCACAAAACTAGAGGGGGAGATATGTTTTTATTTTTAAATTGTTGAAAATAAATGATATTTGTTATTTTTAAATATTTCGTATTTGTCATATAACTGTCATAAAACTTTTACATAATGACGTCATCAAAGTTAGAGTGTGAAATATATGGTTACTCCAGTGTTGTCAGTTATTGGTTTTTCTCTGTTTATCGCAGCAACTTGGTTCTACGGTCAACAAGAAGATCAAGCCTAAAGCTTTATCTTCTTTTTTTGCTTTAAATTTTATAAAAATAATATTCTTCTTCAAATCTTCAAATCTTCAAATCTTCAAATCTTCAAATCTTCAAATCTTCAAATCTTCAAATCTTCAAATCTTCAAATCTTCAAATCTTCAAATCTTCAAATCTTCAAATCTTCAAATCTTCAAATCTTTAGTTTCAATGATCAATTTTGTGTAAAAGTGCTTTAAAATTGAGTCTAAACGCGACAACATTTGATTATTTAACATATTGCCAAACATCAGGATCTTCATAATTTTCATCGATATGGTAGCCTTGTACTATAACTTCTTTTTCATCAATTTCTCTTGATTTTTTATTTCTTATCAGCTCATTTGTAAATGCTTGTTCTAACTCTTTTGACGTCATTTTGTAAGTATCAATATTATTCTCTGAATCATCCATTGAATTTCTTTCATCATAACGAATCGTATTGAAAGCATAACGAACTATATATTGTTCTTTACCATCTTCATTTTTTTGAGTTTGTTTTATACTTAGATTTAAAAGGATACCATTGGCATATAACCGATAGCCTATCGAGTTTCCTGTAACGTTATTAATTATTTTTTTCCATTCTTCATCAGTAAATATATAAGCCGGGTCAATGACATCACCTGATTGCATTAGGTATCGAATATTATCTTCCTTTGCTATTCGTGCAGAAAAACGATAGAAATAATTTTTCCATCTTGCCTCATTCAGTCGCTTCATTAAAGCAACATAAGCCTCATAGGCTTGTTCAGGACGTACAAACTCTTCTTTGTTTAAGCCAGCATCAATATCTATACCTTCAATACCTTCTTCTTTATGAAAAGATGTTCCTAAAACATTAAAAACGTGATCAATCAGTAGGCTATTTGCACCATTTTCAATCTTAATTTGACCAAGGTTCGGTGCTGAGAAGCGAAGAGATGTAAAACTCGCTACAGGATGGTTATCAACCTCCCCTTGATTATATTGAGCAAAATCTTTAAAACCTTGTGGACCAAAATGTATTAAATAAGGTTGCTGATTCATTGCATTGTTCTCTGTATTTTTTGTATTAGGTTGACAACCTAAAAGGAGGAAGCCGAATATGACGACGAAGAAAAAATTGAAATAGGACCTAAATTTTTCCATCATTACTGTCCTTACCAACTTTAAAATCAGCTTTACTATTGCCCCATCCTGCAATGATTGCGAGTTCTTTTTCTAAGAATGATCGCCCTATATCACTAAGCATTAACCGATGATATTTTTTTGCTGCTTCCGTAATCCACTCCATACGGCTGTCATAATTGGCGACTTTAGTGTTTGCTAATGGTTCGCTGTATACTGTTTCTGGTACCTTATCGAGTACACCTGCGTGTCGCCCCTGATATTCTCTTTCCATGCTTTTGATATTATAAGAACTCGGCAGAATACTTTTCGATTTTCTAACAGATTTAACACTTTCAACGAAGTAATCGCTCGACAGGACTAAGGTACTATCAGGTAAGCGAGTAAAGCTTTGCACCGTTGCTTGAGCTTGTACCTTCCAGTCTTTCCATACTAATTCTTGTAAAATATTTCTTTGCTCTTGTACTGCAACCACCATGAGGTGATCGAAAAGATTTTTACTAGACAACTTAAATCTATTTTGTCTTGATACATTCTTTTTTATAAATACTTTTTCAATTTTAGGTAGATATTCAAAAGCACTTTTAATTTCTGGAGTGCTTTTTAAGTGTTTAATTATGGGTAAACAACTTGACCAAGGAACGTTTATAACTTCTTCCTTAATATGAGTGAATTTGGAAACATCACGTTGAATTCGGCATTGATTGAAAGAGGTTGAAGACATGCTCCAAGCATAATGCCAAGGTGCAATATCCATAAATAACCATAAGTTACCTTTTGCAAAAGTATGTACAGGATCACGAATTACCCCTAGTGGAATCCATTTATACCCCCATGTAGTTAAACCATGTTTAAAAATGGCAGCTACGGTTTTTGAAGCAAATGCACCTAAGCCCATCCAATAGTAACGGCCAACCAAATCCTTGTTTCCATGTTTTTCTTTTTCTAGATAAATATTGGCATAAACTGAAGCAATACGTCTCGCCCTAGCTTCATATCCAGGCTCTAATTTATGTAAATTTTTTCTTTTATCTTTTAAATTAGATAGGCGTATCAGAGCTTCTTGTTGTTGTATTTCCCAAAAAGTTAAGCAATCACACTGTGCGGTTTTACAGCTGTTTTCTGTTGTATTTGTATTACCTTCCCAATCTAAACTTCCCACTATTCATCCCCATCATTCGGTTCAGCTTCTAACTTCATCCAATTCAAATCCAGCTTTAAGCTTTCTTCTTGTAAGGAGTTCACTCGTTTAGAGCGCCCTTTATTATCAGCTATAGCTGTCAACTCATCAGACCCGTTTGAGATTTTATAATCAGCATTTTTCAAGGGCTCACCAGAGGGTAATAACATCTGAAATTTTTCGTTATAAGCTTCGTAAGCTGGTAACCCTTTAAGATTTACACCTACTTCAGCCCCACTTTTAAAGATGTGTTGCCCTGCTTTAGCCTCAAATTTTGCAGGTGTAATCAATGTAATCCCATTCTTATTTAGTATGATTTGAGAACCACCAGCCATATATTACCTGTTTTTATTAAATTCAAAAATTAAGCTCGAAATTGACTTAATATATAAAACGAATATTTCAAAATTTTTTAATTTAGATATGACTTTCATCATTGCCCTTCAACTGAAGGATAGCATCGTTGTTACAGCAGATAAAAAAGTGGTTGTCATAAGTGAGGAAAAAATAGACAGCTTTAACGAATGTTATACATTAAAACTTCATACTTGGGATAATGGAATTATTATTGGAACAGGAGAGAGCTATGTAATACATCGGTCCATAGTTCTTTTCAAACAACTAGCGTATTCAAATATTCATAAACTACCTCAATGCTTAGAAATATCAAAACAAATCAGAGAATTAGAAATAGGGAAAAATCACTATCAGGTCGAGAATACCAAACTTCTTTGTAGTAGCTATAGTGAAAATGGAGCTCAACTTTATAAGATAGAGCGTTTTGATAGTGCACAACCTCTTACATTCACAGAGATTGAACCAATGGATATCACAGTATGGATGTTTGACCCCAATATTGAATTAATTTCCACAGATCTACAGAATCTATATACAGATTTAAAAGACTATGCAGCGTTTTCTAATCAAGCAGAATGGATCAATTACTATCTTAACCGTATCGCTCCGATTTACAAAAAGCAAAGCCAGCAAGATTCACTGATGAGTCAGAGCTTTGATTTCTTTTTTCAAGCGAAGAATGAATACATTATTGGTCATGTACCAAATACTCAAAATTCAGCCATAGAATTTAAAAGAAATTTCTACTAATTCTGAGTCTTTTCAACATAATGGCAGTTATACAAAACAAAAAACCACCCAGTCTTTCGAAAGGGTGGTTAAGAACTCGAAACTAAAATTAAGCTTCTTGTTGTTCGGATTGAATCGCCGTTAATGCAATGGTAAACACGATGTCATCGACCAATGCGCCACGAGACAAGTCATTTACAGGCTTGTTTAAACCTTGCAGCATTGGGCCAACACTGACTACATTTGCAGAACGTTGAACTGCTTTATAGGTTGTATTACCTGTATTTAAGTCTGGGAAAATAAATACATTGGCACGACCAGCCACTTTCGAGTCAGGTGCTTTAGAGCGTCCCACACTTTCCACCGATGCAGCATCGTATTGAAGCGGGCCATCAATGAGTAAATCTGGACGACGTTCTTTGGCAATACGTGTTGCTTCAGCCACTTTCTCGACATCTGCGCCTGCACCAGAAGTACCTGTTGAATATGAAATCATCGCAATACGTGGGTCAATACCAAAGGCTTTTGCTGAATCTGCAGATTGAATCGCAATCTCTGCAAGCTGTTCTGCATTTGGATCTGGATTAATTGCACAGTCACCATATACATAGACTTCATCCGGTAACAGCATAAAGAATACTGAAGAAACCAATGAATAATCAGGTGCGGTCTTAATCAATTGGAATGCAGGACGTACAGTATTCGCCGTAGTATGTACTGCGCCTGAGACTAAGCCATCCACCTGATCGAGTGCAAGCATCATGGTGCCTAAAACCACGGTGTCTTGTAGCTGTTCGCGTGCTTGTAGATCATTGAGTTTGCCTTTACGCAGCTCAACCATTTTAGGCACATAGTTTTCACGAATCAGATCTGGATCAATAATTTCCAAATCATGTGGAAGTTCGATATTACGTGCTTTTGCAACTTCAATCACGGCTTCAGGTTTTGCCAATAAAATACAGTGTGCAATGCCACGTGATTGACAAATGGCAGCCGCCTGAATGGTGCGTGGTTCATCACCTTCAGGTAGAACAATTCGTTTTTTCGCAGCAATAGATTTTTGTACCAATTCATGACGGAATGCAGAAGGGGACAAGCGTGGTTGATATGAACCATTTAATACTTCAGTAATCCATTCAGCATTGATGTGGCTTGAAACAAAGCGGGTCACTTGTTCTGCACGTTCTACGTCATCGACAGGAATTTCATTGCCTAAATTTGAAAGTTGTTGTGCCGTTTCAAAAGTGCTTAAAGGCGTATGTAAAATCGGTAAGCCTTGCTTAATCGCAGTTTGGCAGAAATCCAAAACTTGTGGGTTCGGTTGATGGTGTTCAGTCAAAACTAAACCGGCAAGTGGAATACCATTGCTACTTGCAAGGCTAGAAGCCAACAACACATCAATACGGTCAGAGGCGCTGATAATCAGTTCGCCTGCCACAAATTTGTGAAGTTCATGTTCAATATTCGATGCAACTAGGCTGCTATGTAGTACGCGGCGATGAGCGGCATCGCCTTGGTTGATCCATTCCGCTTGAATATGCGTCGCCAAGTCAGACATGCGCGGTACGCTGAGCGTATTACTAAATGGAACGAGGCCAATAACAGGTAGCTGTGTAGAACCAATTTGCGGATTACTTTGTTGTAATTCGAGTACAAATTTATTGGTGTCACTAATTAAACGCAGATTTGGATCAAGTGTGACAGGAATTTGCGCAGACTCTTCTGGCAAGCCACGTGTGCGCATAAACAAAACACCCGCAGTACGTTCAGATGCCGCACCACCAAATTGGCGTAGTGAACTGTCAATTTTCTCAGCCGTTTTCGTGGCATTTTGAATATCTGCTGTGCTGACAATAATCACTTTGGCATCGAGTGCTTTTGCTAAAGTCGCATTCAGTTCTGAGGCAAAGTTATCTCGGCTGTTTGGAACCAAGCCTTCAACAATAATTAGGTCATGCTTTTTTGCAATTTCACGGTGCAAACGAACCGCTTCTTCGAGCAGTTCATCACTTTCATCATGACTGAGTTGTTTCACGATGGTGGCATGGTGAATGGGTTCTACCGTTTCATTATTAAATAAATGACGATAAAGAGCCGTTGTACGGTCTACAGTATCTGCGACATTTTCCTGTGAAAATGGTTTCAGAAAACCTGCTTTGACCCCTTGGCATTCCAAAGCATAAATTAAACCTAAGCATGCAGATGTTAAACCTACACCTTCCCCAGTTGGCACGAGTAAAATTGTTTTCATACGGTGTCTAAATTAAAGCTAAAAATTAATATTGAAGGCGAAGGGGCTGATGCGATTGCTTATGCAATCGCAGCTTCAGCATCAGGCTTTTTTGTAGCAGACGCTGTCACCTCGTCTACAACATGCTCAGTTTCTTTGGCAATACGGCCTTCTTCATCGGTAGGAACAACCCAAATTTGTGGGCCAGTACCGTGGTCAATACGACCTTCCGTACCGCGTTTTAGGTTGTCATTTAATTCTTTACTCAGGTTGAAACCAAAGTGTGGTAAGTATGAAACCGTTTTTTCACGAATGTAGGCAGAATTTTCACCAATACCACCGGTAAAGAATAAACCGTCAATACGTGGTAGACCACAGC
This sequence comes from Acinetobacter sp. YH12231, assembly GCF_013417755.1. Classification (NCBI taxonomy): domain Bacteria; kingdom Pseudomonadati; phylum Pseudomonadota; class Gammaproteobacteria; order Moraxellales; family Moraxellaceae; genus Acinetobacter; species Acinetobacter sp. YH12231. Next base: position 123,070 of record NZ_VPDJ01000003.1, on the reverse strand, counting down.
TGAGACCTGCTAAAGATTTTGCTAAACGGTAGCAGAATACTTCAATGGCAAGCGCGGCATCTTCGTTGCCTTGTTCCGATGCTTCGATCAATGTACGCATGTCATTTGAAAGATCAGACAAACCGAGTAGGCCTGATTGGCTGTTCAGCATTTTGTCGATTTTGTAGATATCCCAACCTAAGTTGCTCGCAAGGAAGCTGTGAATACTTGGGTCAACATCACCACTACGTGTGCCCATGACCACACCTTCAAGAGGTGTTAGACCCATTGACGTATCTACAGATTGACCATTCCAAATCGCACAAGTCGAGCTACCATTGCCTAAGTGAGCAGTTAACCAGCCACCTTGTTTAAAGCTGCCTGCCAACATTGAGCCACGCTCAGATACGTAGGCATGGCTTGTACCGTGGAAGCCATAACGACGCACGTTATGCTGTGTGTACAAGAATTTTGGTAAAGCATAGCGGTATGCATGAGACGGCATGGTTTGGTGGAATGCAGTGTCAAATACGGCTACTTGCGGAAGTTCAGGGAACAAACGCATGGTTGCTTCGATACCCACCAAGTGAGCCGGGTTATGCAATGGAGCAAGTGGAGTTGCTTCACGAATACGTTCAATAATTTCTGGTGTTAATAGCTCAGCTTTGGTTAATGTACCGCCGTGAACAACGCGGTGACCAATCGCTTGAGGATTATGGTGAGCCAAACGCTCTAAAATAGTTTCGAGGGCTTTTTCATGGTCAGCATATGGAATAGACAGCTCAAGCGCATCACCACCTGTAGTGACCCCTTTAATACGTGCATCAGCAGAACCTAGGTTCTCGGCTAGACCAAAAATACGATCTTCACGGCGCTCAGAAACTAACGCATATTTGATAGAAGAAGATCCGCAGTTAATTACTAATACTGATGTAGACACGTTTAAATACCCGAATTCTAATTGAAATACTTATCCATAATATTGATCTGATTGCAGTTGTATTGATTGATGCAATTTAGATCTGTGATGATGTTTTATCATGGGTTTTTTTATCGTCCTAGATAGACTTTAGGAGATTAGACTTAAGCACTATCGACCCTGAGCACAATAATAATTAAAATTTATCAGTTCATAGTTTTCATTTATTAATAAAATAATCCTCAAAATTTATACGATTTAAGGGATATACATAGAACATAACATGCGGTTGCTGCGCTGTAATCCTCAAATTGTTGCAAAAAGCAGGTAATTTGAACTTTTCTTATTCTTCTTAAGCATTTAATTGTCAAAAAATCTGTTTTCGATTCTATATCCTGTGTGTTTGCAGGCTTATATTTCAATATGTGAACCCTGGGTCTAGTTTTTTAAATCGCCATAAAAAAAGCTGTGCCTTTAATCAGAAAAGCACAGCTTTCATTGTCTTATTGGGTGTTATTGGCGAATTTGACCATCACCAAACACAATCCATTTTTGAGAAGTTAGACCTTCTAGACCGACTGGTCCGCGTGCATGGATTTTATCGGTTGAAATACCAATCTCAGCACCAAGACCATATTCAAACCCATCCGCAAAACGCGTTGAGGCATTGATCATCACTGAACTCGAATCTACACGCGCCAAGAACTGACGAGCCAGACTAAAGTTTTCGGTAATGATCGAGTCGGTATGGTGTGAGCCATATTTGTTGATGTGCTCGATCGCTTCATCTAGGCCAGTAACGACTTTCACTGCCAAAATCGGGCCTAAGTATTCGGTGTACCAATCTTCTTCAGTTGCAGGAACAATCGATTCACCCAAAATGCGCTGGGTTTCAGCACAGCCACGAAGTTCAACTTTTTTCTCAGCATAAAGTTCAGCAATGCGTGGTAAAAACTCTTCAGCGACATTTTCATCGACGAGCAAGGTTTCCATGGCATTACATACGCCATAACGGTGTGTTTTGGCATTAAGCGCAATAGGTAATGCTTTTTGCAAATCAGCCTGAGCTTCCACAAAAACATGGCAGTTACCATCAAGATGTTTGATAACAGGCACACGTGCTTCATTGGTGATACGTTCGATTAAGCCTTTGCCACCACGAGGTACGATCACATCGACATATTCAGGCATAGTAATTAATTGGCCAACCGCAGCACGGTCTGGGGTATTAAGCACTTGAACGGCATGCTCAGGTACACCTGCAGCAGTTAAGCCATGTTGAATCGCTGCCGCAATTGCTTGGTTAGATTCCAAAGCTTCAGAACCACCACGTAAAATAATCGCGTTACCTGATTTAAGCGCTAAAGATGCGGCTTCAAGCGTTACATTCGGGCGAGATTCATAAATCATGCCGACAACACCTAGCGGCACGCGCATTTTGCCCAGCTGAATACCTGTCGGACGAAAGGCCATATCGGTAATTTCGCCAATCGGGTCAGTGAGTGCGATTACATCTTTTAGACCTTGAAGCATGCCTTTAAAGCGTGTGGGGGTAAGTTCTAAGCGATCAAGTAGAGCACTATCCAAGTTGTTGTTATGCGCTTTGGTCATATCCACTTGGTTAGCTGCCAAAATTGCAGTTTCACTGTTTTGTAAAGCAGTATAAATTGCTGATAAGGCATTATTTTTAGTCTGGGTAGAAGCCCCTGCGAGCACACGTGATGCTGTGCGTGCTTGCTGTCCTACCGTTTGCATGTATTGTTCAATAGACTCTTGCATAGCGGTTTGATCACTTAGAAATTTCAACTCGATATTAACAGCCTGTGACTGAACAATGAAGCACTTAAGTGCATATTCGACTGTACATGCTGACCAGAATTAACATTTTGAAATTGTTTTTAGAACAAAAGTAGATAAGCGGCGGGGATATCAGTTGCTTGTAAAATGAACCTCTGTATAGAATGAAACAATAGCGACATTGAAGTCGTACAAATAACGATTAAAGAGCAGGACGCTAAGTCGAGCAGAGTCTCTAAATGAATTCCTGACAATAAAAATAAGGCAGGAATGGAGGAAAGGAATATGAATTCCATTATCCAAATGGATCCCACCGTACAGGAAAGTACGCATTACAGTTTTTTCGATCTGTATGACAAGCAAAGCTTTAAACAGCCTGCCAGAACGACATGGATTGATGGCTGGAAGGTCGAATATATGGCCATTGCACAACCTGAAACCATTCATCGCACCCCGATTGTTATTATTGGTGGGGCATTTCAAAACTTTAATTCCTACAAATATTGTGTCGAACAATTATTTGCGGCAGGCCCAATTATTTTAATTGATTTACCCTCCATGGGCTCAAACCAGCAAATTACCAATGTCGATACTTCGGTGTCGGCAGGGACTTTAGAGTTGGGTGATCTGGCACAGATGTTAGGCGTTTGGTTGGATATCGTCGGGCTAGAAAAAGTATCCGTGATGGGGATGTCGCTCGGTTCAGTGGTGGCTGCAGGACTGGCGGATCAACGTCCTGAATTGATTGACCGCATGATATTGATGGGCGTAATGCAAAAAACGCGCAAGAGCTGGCGCATGTTGCTTGAAGAATCCTTGCATTTGATGAAAGAACAGCGCATGGATGAATTTGGTCAAGCGGTGATTTTGTATTTGGTTAATCATGCCAAACTGGATGTGACGCGGATGTCACCGACAGCAAAGCGTTTGTTCTTTAGACAAATGGCTGAATTCACCAATACCGAACAAGAGCGTTATGACATTAACTGTAACCGTTTGCTGCGTTTGCAAGACGTGCCGATTCCACAGTGTGATGTATTGGTGTCTTGCGGGCAGTACGACAGTTTTACTTTGCCACATGAAAATGCGGGCTTTGCCTTGCAATGTCCGAATATGCAATTTGCCATGATTGCCAATGCGGATCATTTACCGCAGTTGCAACGCCGTAAGGAAACCATGAATTTGTTTGCAACTTATCTACGCGGTGAGTCTATTCAGCAGTTGGATGGGATCATTCCAATGAGCCGAGAGCAAATGCAAAATATTGAACGCCGTGGCGAAGCGCGTGTAAGTGTACAACAGCCATTCACGCATTTATCTCATCGCCATTCAGACCTCGTGGTTGAAACTCAAATTACGGATTTAAATTATTTCGGCGTGTTGCTGAATGTACAGGCTGAAATGTTGGACTCCATGCACGCATATCCTCGGGATTTGGCATTACATCTAGAAGACGAAGAAGGTGAGTTTAAAATTGAATGTCTCATCTTTGACGTTGTAGATACGCAGGTTCGTGCTTTGTTTAAGCATGGTAGTTTTGAGTTGGCGGAGCGTTTATTGCGCTTTGTACAACGCCAAAAAGAAGATGTGTTGTTATTAGAAGCCGTAAGTTAAAACATGAACATATAAAAAACAGCGCGTTAGCGCTGTTTTTTTGTTTTGGCATGGACCATCCAAACCAAATCGCCACAGTGCTGCTCTGCATCGTGGAAAGGAATCACTTGTTCTTGTTGCTGTTGTGGAAAGTATAAGGCCGGCTGAACGACGTCTACTTCTTCAAATCCTGTATGACTGAAAAACTGCTGTAATTCAGCAGGGGATTGAAAATGAAAAGTAAAAGCGCTGCGAGACATGACTTTGAGTAATTTACTACTGGCCCAAATAAAACGTGCTAAACGGTTCTTGACGGGTTCAGGATAGATGTCGGTCAGATAATGTAATTCCTGAAATGAGGCGCCATATTCGGTGATCCCTTGCAATAATTTATTCAGTAGCGTTTGATCAAAATAATTAATTAGCCCTTCACTAATCACCACCAAAGGACGTTCAGGGTTGAAACTCTGAAAAATACGTTCAAAATCTTGTGTGAAAATGTCGCCAGTTAAGACCTCGGGGGCATGCGGGTCAATCTGTTTGAGTGCCTGTGTTTTGATTTTTGCCATATCCGGCAAGTCGAGTTCACGATAGTTAATTTCAGGATGCTTGGTGCGAAAATTCCAACCACGCGGGGAAAGGCCACAGGCAATTTCGAGGACTTGTAGCTGAGGGTGTTGGGTAATGAGTTGATCTAAATGTTGATCGATCATGGCATGGCGCTGTTTAAGCGTCGAACGCATGCTACCGCCCACATTCTTTTCTGCCCAGCTTTCTAAAGGATGGACTAAACGTGCTAAAAATTTACCTTTACGTGTGGCAAAAACGGGATGCGAAATCCCCATGCTGTACCAAATATAGCCGGTGTAATGTGCAGTAAAGGAAATGTGTCGATGTTCCGATAAACTTTGTGTCATGTCGTCCTGACCTAATGTTGTTTTTATTGGCAATTTTTGTATAGCGCCGAAGCACTTATTTTGTCTTCATCATAAATCAAAAAGGAGCACCTTGTCGTGCTCCATTTTCTAGAATTTTGAAAGTCTTGGATTAGCAATATTGATTTTTAAAATCCACAATACGGTTACGCACGTTTTGCCAGTCCGCTCCGAGTTCAATGCTTTGTCCAATCTCAATTTGTGGGATTTTACCGCGCATACGTTCTAAGCGTTCCTGATTTGGAAGAGCCAAGTTTTGAATTCCATCAAGCGCAATGCATGCAGATTCACGGTTATTACATACGAGGCCCATATCACAACCTGCATTTAATGCTGCTTGGATACGAGCATCTGCGCCGCCAGCGACACAAGCGGCTTGCATGCTTAAATCATCGGAGAATAAAACGCCATCAAATTGGAGCTCTTGACGTAAGACTTTCTGAATCCAATACGGTGAAAAACCAGCAGGGTTAGGATCAATATTTTCATAAATCACATGCGCAGGCATTAAGGCATCAAGCTGTGGTTGCAGTTGAATAAAGCTTTGCATGTCTTTTTGATAGATTTCTTCATAACTACGATGGTCAATGGCAGCAGCAACATGTGAGTCTGCTTTCACCGATCCATGGCCTGGGAAATGCTTACCTGTAGATGCCATCCCCGCACGTTTCATACCTTTTAAGAAAGCACTTGCCAATGGAATAATGTCTTGCATATTTTTGGCAAAACCACGGTCACCAATCACATCACTGACATCATTTAAATCCAGCACTGGTGCAAAACTGAAATCGATGCCGACCGCAAGGACTTCGGCTGCCATCAACCAGCCACATTGTTCAGCCAGTTCAACTGCTTTTTCAGGTTCAGTTAAGTAAAGTTCACCAAACTTACCCATAGCTGGTAGGAGTGTGAAGCCTTGCTTTAAGCGTTGTACACGACCACCTTCCTGATCGACGGCAATTAAAATATCAGGACGAATTTGACGCATATGGTCGGTCAGGGCACGAACTTGTTCAGGAGATTCAATGTTGCGACCAAATAAAATCATGCCGCCAACTTGTGGTGCCTGTAATAGTTCAATATCTTCTTGGGTAAGTTCTGTGCCAGCAATGTCGAGCATTAATGCGCCAATCATATTCGGTGTCCGTGTTGGAATTTTTAAGGAAAAACAATACCTGAATTCTGCAATGATTTGCTACACTTTGTCAGCAGAGAATATGATAAAACTACACGACATAAACATATTAAGTTGTTTAAGATTTTGAATCTATTCAATTCAGGTCGAAAACCAACACGGTAATATTGGTCTTAATACCAAGGAAGTACAAATTATTTATGAAACTTCAAACATTAGCTTGTGCCGTTGCGATTGCGACAGGTGGATTCTTTTTCACTCATGTGGTGAATGACGCAATTGCTGCCAATAATACAGAAGCAGTGAGCGCGGGTACCATTCAGCCCACACAAGAGCAAGCCTTGGTCTCACGTCAGCTTGCAACATTGGTAGACCGTCAACACTATTTAAACCAGCGTTTAGATGCCAATACCTCTAACCGTATTTTAGATTTTTATATTGATAGTTTAGACCCTGAACATACGTTGTTCTTGGCATCGGATATTGAAAATTATAAAAAACGTTATGGCTCAACTTTTGGTGCAAATCTCAAAGCGGGCAATTTAACAGGGCCGTATGCCATTCATGCGCAATATCGTGAGCGCTTAAAACAGTTCTACACCTATATGTTGGAAGAGCTGAAAAAGCCACAGAATTTAAATCAACCGAATAACTACATCGAAACCGATCGTGAAAAAGCGCCATTCTTTAAATCGACAGAAGAACAGCGTGCGCATTGGAATAAAATGTTGGTCTCTCAGCTGATCAACTTAACCATCAGCAAAGAAGAAGAGAAAGCCAAACAAAAAGCGTTGAAAGATGACCCAACACTGGCAAATGGTCAAGACTTAACAGGTCCTGAAGACTTAACACCTGTACAGACTTTAACCAAGCGTTATACACGTCAGTTAGAGCGGATTAGTCGTTTAAAAAGCGATGATGTGCTTGATAAAACTCTGAATGCCATGATGCTGACGTATGATCCGCACAGTAATTACTTTCCACCTGTAGATGCGATGGAATTGAACCGTCAAACCACGCTGCAATTGGAAGGGATTGGGGTATCGATCCGTCCTGAACGTGGTAATGAAGACTACACCAAAATCGAGACGATTGTGGAAGGTGGGCCAGCCAGCAAATCAGGACAAGTGAAGTCAGGCGATCGCATCGTTGGTGTTGCCCAAGATGGCGACAAAATGGTCGATGTGATTGGTTGGCCGAGCAATGAAATTGTCGGACTGATTCGTGGTAAACGTGGCACCAAAGTGACTTTACGTTTATTGGGTGCTGGTGCGTCCATGAATCAAGCGCGAAATGTCACTATTGTACGTGATGTAATTCAAGAAGAAGATGCAGGCGTGCGTTCACGTACCGTTGAAATTGAACGTGATGGCAAAAAACATAAGTTTGGTGTGATTGAAATTCCATCGTTTTACTTAAACTATCGTGCACGTCGTGCGGGTACAGATTACCGTTCTGTGTCGGAAGATACCAATAAAGCTTTAAAAACTTTAGATGCGCAAAATGTTGAAGGCATCATCATTGACTTGCGTAACAACCCTGGTGGCTCACTTGAAGAAGTAGCACGTATGCTTGGACAAGTGATTAAATCAGGTCCAGTGGTGCAAATCCGTGATGGTAATGGCAATGTCAGCGTGTTTGAAGATGATGATGGTGGCGCGCAAACTTATGCAGGCCCATTGGCGGTATTGATTAATTTGGCTTCGGCTTCTGCGAGTGAAATTTATTCTGCTGCGATTCAAGACTATGAGCGTGGTGTGGTGATTGGTAGTACCACAACGGGTAAAGGAACAGCGCAGGTACAACTTGACTCTTTAGCCTATGGTCAAGCAACCTTAACGCAACGTAAATTTTACCGAGTGACGGGCGGCAGTACCCAAAATAAAGGGGTCGTACCGGATATTAAGCTGGTCGATATTTACAATGAAGAGTTTGGTGAGCGTAAATCGAAAAATGCTTTACAGTGGGATACTATTCCAACTGCACCGTTTAAACGTGAAGGCTCGATCCAAGCCTATGTTCCAGATTTGATTAAGTCATCTCAGCAACGCGTCACGATTGATCCTCAATTTAAGTATTTAGAGCAACGTACAGCGATTGCAAAAAAGACGGATGAGCAAAAGCGTGTGGTACTCGACTTAACGAAGCGTAAAGCTGAATTGTTGGCACTTGAGCAAAAGTCTTTGGATGCTGAAAATCAACGTCGTAAAGTGGTGGGTCAAAAGCCTTATGCCAACTGGGAGAGCTACCAAGCGTCTATGGATGCATTGGTGGAAGCACGTGCGAAAATGAAGGCGAACCAACGTCCAGCACTGCCTGAAGAAGAAGTCTTTGTGATGGAAGCAGCGAATGTGCTAATGGACTATGCCAAATTACAAGGTACGAATCCAACAACAGCAGCCAAAAAGTAAGCCATTCATCCATAAAAATATTGAGCTGATTGCTTAAGTTTTTGACGGAAAAGATGAATTTACCTATTGAGAAATAGCGAGCTACGGCTCGCTATTTTTTTGTGTAGAGAGGCATGATTTAAATCTAGAAAACAATATAGAAATCAATCTAATTTATTCATTTTATTATGGTTAGAAACTGTTCTAAAATAAAAACCACCTGATGCATTTTTTATCAAAAGTTTAAGTTTTAGTGAACTTGATCAAGCTTTCTTTTTTTAAATTAATCAGTTGCTTAAAATCTTGAAAGAAAGACTTGACCATTATCGTAGACTAATAGATTCTAAGGGAAAATAAGTAAGTAATTGAAAACGTAACAAGTTAAAGGGAAGAGATAGATTGGGTAATTCGGTTAAAGAAAGTGCCACGATAACCTAAGCGGAACGCTTGATATGACTCATATTCATTATGATTACAGTCTGGTCGCTGGTTCAATCGTAGTTGCATTATTAAGTTGTTACTTTGCTGTTTCACTCGAACAAATGTTGTTTCGTGGAACACGACCAAGATATGAAAATGTCATTTTATTCTTCAGCGGTGCAATTTTAGGTGCTGCGATCTGGTGCATGCATTTTGTAAGCATGATAGCCAGCCATTTGCCTTCAAGCCATAGTTTCGATACCAGTCTGACCCTGATATCCTATTTTATTGCTTTCGTTGCTTCCACTTTTGCTGTGTGGTTAACCACACGACAGACATTACCTTTTCCTCGTTTAATTTTAGGTTCAGTGTTAATGGGCCTTGGCATTTCCGGCATGCATTATACCGGTATGCTGAGTTTAGCCGTTCAGGGCTATGAACAACGGTATGAACCTTTAATTGTTATCTGTTCAATTTTAGTTGCGATCTGTGGTTCGGGTTTGGCCTTTTGGATGACGTTTAAAAATAAATATTCGCCAAAACGGAATATTTTGAATGTCTTTGTCGCATTAATGCTGACTTTTAGCATTGTGGCTATGCATTATATTGGTATGGCGGCTGTTGATTTTGTACCGCTAAACTCGATGGATGTATTGGTGGCAGCGCAGATAAACCATAATTTATTGCTGTTTATTGTCTTATTTGTCACCAGTTTATTGTTGATGGCAGCCTTTAGTGTAGCGGTATTAGAACAACGTTTAGAGCATCGCAGTTTACAGTTGATGCGTGCAAATCGAGAATTGGCCAATCAAGCGGTACAAGACAATTTGACCCGTTTACCTAATCGACTGTTTTTGGCTGAATATGCACATTTTCTATTTACAGAGCATCGCTTAAGACAAGATAAAATTGCTTTTATTTATATTGATATCGACCGTTTTAAAGCGGTCAATGATGTGTTTGGACACCATGTGGGTGATCAATTGCTGATTCAAATTGCCACGCGAATTCATCGTTTAATCGATGATCAAGCCAAATTGCTACGAATCGGTGGCGATGAGTTTCTGATTGTGCTTGAGTCGGCAAGCAATGACTCTGCGACAGCAATGTCTGAAAAAATATTGGAATTGATGCAAGAAAGCTTTTTGATTGCAGGCAAGGAAATCAATATTTCAGGCAGTATTGGTATTGCGATGTACCCTGAACATGGTGCGAACCTACAAGATCTGCTGATCAATGCAGATACAGCAATGTTGAGTTCAAAGTATCAAGGGCGGAATACCTATTCATTTTTTAATTATACCGCTGACCAATTTGAAGAAAAAAGTCAGACGAAACTGATCAATGATTTATATAAAGCGGTAGAAGAACAACAATTTATCTTATTTTATCAGCCAAAATTCAATGCCACTGATCGTGAAATTTGTGGGGTTGAGGCCTTAATTCGTTGGAATCATCCAACCTTAGGTATGCTGACGCCAAATAAGTTTATCAATGGTGCGGAAAAAACTGGACTGATTATTGCCATGGGCTATTGGGCGCTTGAAGAAGCCTGTAAGCAAATTCAGCACTGGGAAAAGCTGAATATGCCGCTGTATCCGATTGCGGTCAATTTATCGGCCATCCAGTTTGAGCATAAACATTTATTTAGTACTTTAGAGTCGCTTTTTGCACGTTATGAAATTAACCCGTCAAATTTAATTATTGAAATTACCGAGTCAACAGCGATGCATCATATCGATGCCAGTATCGTGACTTTTGAACATTTGAGACAGATGGGGATTAAAGTTGCGATTGATGACTTTGGAACAGGACATTCAAGTTTCTTGTATTTAAAAGAACTACCTGTAGATGAGCTGAAAATTGACCGTGAATTTATCCGCAATTTGAGCGTTGGCTCTAAAGAAGAAATTATTTTAGAAAGTATTATTCACTTGGCAATTCGACTGGGGCTAACAGTCACTGCAGAAGGTGTAGAGACAGAACAACAAGCAGAAATTTTAAAACGTTTAGGTTGCCAACAGTTACAAGGATATTTGTTAGGAATGCCGATGCCAGTGGTACAGCTTGAAGAAAGCATGAAAGCGAAAGTTGAATAAGGTCATTTGTAGTCTGATCGCATTGCCAATGTGTATAGAAAAAAAGAAAATGAAATGTGCTATATCGTCGATAAAAACAGGTCGTCATCCAATGTAAAACATCAAGACACGCCACGCTAAGATTTTGACTCAACCCGATGTGGTTGATTATTTTTAATGGTCAATCTGATACAATATCGCCAATTTTCCATATTGATCAGATCTGATCTTTTGCACTGCGAGTTTTGCAGTAGGTGTCTTTCATGAGTTTTAAAGAAGAATTAGCGACACAGGTCGCTCAGCGACGTACTTTCGCTATTATTTCCCACCCCGATGCCGGTAAAACCACAATGACAGAAAAACTGTTGTTATGGGGACAGGCGATTCAGGTTGCAGGTATGGTAAAAAGCCGTAAATCTGATCGTGCGGCAACGTCTGACTGGATGGAAATGGAAAAAGAACGTGGGATTTCGATCACCACTTCGGTTATGCAGTTCCCGTTTAAAGACAAGATGATTAACTTGCTCGACACCCCAGGGCATGAAGACTTTTCTGAAGATACCTACCGTACATTAACTGCCGTTGACTCTGCACTTATGGTGATTGATGGTGCAAAAGGTGTCGAAGATCGTACGATCAAGTTGATGGAAGTGTGTCGTATGCGCGACACGCCGATTATTTCATTCGTCAACAAAATGGACCGTGAAATTCGTGAGCCATTAGAATTGCTTGATGAAATCGAAAACGTTTTAAAAATTAAATGTGTTCCGATTACTTGGCCACTGGGCACAGGTCGTGACTTTGCCGGTGTATTTAACCTACTCGAAGAAAAGTTCTACGTTTATAAGGCAGGTTTCGGTTCAACCATTACGGATATTGAAGTCCGTGATGGCTATGACTATGCAGATTTGCGTGAAAAAGTCGGTGATCTCGCTTGGGCTGCATTTGAAGAATCATTGGAATTGGTTCAAATGGCCAATGAACCTTTAGACCGTGATGAATTTTTGGCAGGTCGTCAAACGCCAGTCTTGTTTGGTACGGCACTCGGTAACTTTGGTGTGGACCACGTTTTGGATGCATTTAGTCAATATGCGCCTGAACCTAAAGCACATCCAACTCAAGACCGTAAAGTTGAAGCGACTGAAGAAGGCTTCACTGGTTTCGTCTTTAAAATTCAAGCCAATATGGATCCAAAACACCGTGACCGTATTGCATTCATGCGTATCTGTTCGGGTAAGTATGAAAAAGGCTTAAAAATGAAACATGTGCGTCTAGGTAAAGATGTGCGTATTAGTGATGCCTTAACGTTCCTTGCCGGTGACCGTCAACACCTTGAAGAAGCATGGCCGGGTGACATTATCGGTTTGCATAACCATGGTACGATTCAAATCGGTGATACTTTCACTTCGGGTGAAGATTTACATTTTACCGGTATTCCTCACTTCGCCCCTGAAATGTTCCGTCGCGTGCGTTTAAAAGATCCTTTGAAGTCAAAACAGCTACAAAAAGGCTTAAAAGAACTTTCAGAAGAAGGGGCTACTCAGGTCTTTATGCCTCAAAACAGTAACGACTTAATCGTGGGTGCTGTGGGTGTGCTTCAGTTTGAAGTTGTGGCTTATCGTCTGAAAGAAGAATACAAAGTTGATTGTATTTATGAGCCTGTAAGTATCAATACCGTACGTTGGGTATCGTGTGATGACGAGAAAAAATTCAACGAATTTAAGAAAAAAGCACACGACCAATTGTCTGTCGATGGCGGTGGTCATTTAACTTATCTTGCACCAAGTCGTGTGAATTTACAGTTAATGCAAGAACGTTATCCGGATATCGTGTTCAGCAATACACGTGAACACTAAGTTGTTCTTTTACAGAAATAAAACAGCTTCTTCGTGAAGCTGTTTTATTTTGTGGTAGAGTTTTTAAATCCATACATTACGCAATCATTTGGTCGTTTAGGACATCATGAAAAAATTCAAGGATGCTACAGTTTTTGCACTTTTGGGGAGTGTTTTGCTGCTCAGTGCATGTGATTCAGGAAAAGAAAACAAAGCGACAAAGCCGGCCGACGGTGGTGCTTCTGAAGCGGCTGTGATTAATCCAGATGTTTTGCCTTATTTAAATATCCAAGAGCAAGCCGCAAAAATCGCCAAACCGTTTTGTGAAAATAAAAGTTGTATTGATTTAGAGATACAAACCATTCAGACCGTAGATACATGGTTGAATGGCTGGATTGAAAAGAATCAGGCCAGCGTCGTACAAGATCAGATTGCATTAAAGCAAAATATGAATCTCCAACAAGCCGTCGATGCGTATGTGAAAAAATCAGATGCTTGGCAGGCAGAGTTTAAAACCAATAAAGCCTATGAATTGGCCATGTACACACGAGTTCCATATCAACAGAATCAATATGTGTTGCTGCAAATCGGTGTTGATACCAAACAGGAAAATATCACGGTCAAAGAGCGTTATTATTTTTTTGTGGCAGACCGCCGTGCGAAAAAGAATCTTAAACCTTTAGATATTATTGATGCAAAGCAACAGCAAAATATGGATGCTATTGTGCAGCAAGCCTATAGCAAATGGCTAGATGAACAAGAGGTAGATGTCAAAAAATCGGCACCGAAAAAACTCTATTGGGGCCAAGCAGATTGGTTCTTTGATCAAGAAGGTGTCGGTTTGCATTACCGTACAGATGAAATTGTCAAAGATGGTAAACAACTGGATATTTATCTCAGCAAAGCACAAACACAACAAGTATTGAAAGCTGACGTTTATCAGCATATGTTCTAAACAACGAAAGTATTTAATTTGATAAGATATTTACCAAAATAAATATCAATCATTCGAAATGAAAGGTTGAAGCAATGGTGCAAAAAAATAAAATTTGGGCAAGCTCAATATTGGCAGTTTCTGTTGCATTCACGGCGTGTCAGCCACAACAAGCTGAACCTGAAAAAAAGCCGGATCAAGCCAAAACTGAACAGCCAGATTTGAGTGCAAAACTGATTGGTGATGCGGAAAAATTACAACTGAATTTACCTGAATGTGATGGCGGGGTCTGTCCTGAAATTTCAGTTGAACGCTTAAACAGTAATCAAGCCTTTATTGATGAATTTATTGATGCGAAAATCTTAAAACAGTTAGACGAAATTCTATCTATTTCGCCTTTAGAAGATAAGACGCTGAGCACTGATGCTCCCGCTGCAAGTGAAGTTCCTGCAGCATCTGAAACAAAATCTGCTTTGGCCAAGGTTGAAACGCCCAAATTAAAATTGGAAAAAGCCACGCAGCCTTATATGCAAGCGTTTTTAAATTTAGATAAAGAATTGAAATCTTTAAGTGCCAATCAGCAAATCAGTTTGATGATTAAACCTAAAATATTGAATGCTGAAAAACCCTTGGCAACAGTGGTTTTAAATACCAGTTCATATTTAGGTGGAGCGCATGGTTCTTCTGCACAGCAATATTATAACTTCGATTTAAGCACTCAAAAATTGGTACAGCTCAATGACATATTATTGCCTAATCAACGTGCAGAGCTTGAAAAGCGGGGCTATGAAGTCTTTAAAACTTGGGTGAAAGATGCCAAGTTGGCAGACAATATTCAAGAATACGAACAGATTTGGAAATTTAAACTGTCTGATAATTTTTATCTGAGTCAGCAAGGTTTAATTTTGCAATATGCCGAATATGAAATTGGGCCGTATGTGGTGGGTTTACCTCGCTTGACCATTCCCTATGATCAATTGCAAAGTGTATTGAAAAAGCAATATCTACCTCCAGTTGAAGCTGTTGAAGCTGTTGAAGCCTCAGCCGCAAAAGCAAATTAATTAGTTCAATGACTTACTCACTGTTTGATACGCATACGCATTTTGATGTCCCTGATTTTGACGCTGATCGGGAACAGTTGGCGTATGCTGCCAAACAGGCGGGTGTCGATGCGTTGGTATTGATTGGTTTTTTACAGTCACGTTTTCAAGATTTGCTGCAAACTCAAGAGTTTTTAGCTCGTTTATCCAATGTTCCAAAAAGCTATTTAGCTCCCGGCTTACATCCGTTTTATATTGAGCAACATCGTACAGAACATTTGCTCGATGTGGAGCAGATGCTAAAGCAGCATGATTGTGTTGCTGTCGGTGAAATAGGTTTAGATACCTTTTTGAAACAGCATAAACAGCCTGAACTTTTTCAAAAGCAGCAGCAGTATTTTTCCGCACAACTTGAGTTAGCACAGCAGTTTGATAAACCCATTTTGCTGCATATTCGCAAATCCCATGCGGAGGTGCTTTCGATGCTAAAGCAGCATCAATTTAAACTCGGTGGTATCGCACATGCATTTAGTGGTGGTGTTGAAGAAGCGAAGGCATTTACCAAACTAGGTTTTAAAATTGGTATAACAGGGCAAATCACCAATCCTAATGCAAAAAAATTACATCAAGTGGTTCAGACTTTGGATGTAGATCATTTGGTCTTAGAAACCGACTGTCCAGATATGACACCCTTATGTTGTCAGCATTCGACGGAAGGGCGTACTCGTAATACGCCGGTCAATTTGCCCTATGTCTTGCAGGGGTTAGCTCAGAGCTTAAACCGTACTGAATCTGAGATTGCACAGATCTTATGGACTAATTCATTACAAGCATTGCATCTGGACGCTTAAGGGCCAATAAATATTGATGCTGCTTGATTGAATCTAGTTTCATTCGCATCGTGCATGCAATGATGGTTTTCTAAAAAAAGGCGCATTATGCAATTTCTAAAATGCTTTAGACTTGGCATTATGCTGTTAAATTATTTTGAGTGAGTTTCACATGGCACAAGGACTATTGGCTGGCAAACGCTTTTTAATCGCGGGTATTGCAAGTAAGTTATCAATCGCATTTGGTATTGCGCAAGCTTTACATCGCGAAGGTGCAGAACTGGCTTTTACATATCCAAATGAAAAATTAAAAAAACGTGTAGATGATTTTGCTGAACAATTTGGTTCAACTTTAGTTTTCCCATGTGATGTCGCAGTGGACGCTGAAATTGATACCGCTTTTGCTGAACTTGCTAAACATTGGGATGGTCTAGACGGTGTTGTGCATTCAATTGGTTTTGCACCGGCACATACTTTAGATGGCGATTTCACTGATATTACCGACCGTGAAGGTTTTAAAATTGCTCACGACATCAGCGCATATAGCTTTATTGCGATGGCTCGTGCGGCAAAACCTTTATTGGCTGCACGTCAAGGTTGCTTATTGACGCTGACTTACCAAGGTTCTGAACGCGTAATGCCAAACTATAACGTTATGGGCATGGCAAAAGCGTCACTAGAAGCAGGCGTACGTTATTTGGCAACAAGTCTTGGTGCTGAAGGTATTCGTGTCAATGCGATTTCAGCAGGTCCGATTCGTACCTTAGCGGCTTCAGGGATTAAATCTTTCCGTAAAATGTTAGACCTAAATGAAAAAGTCGCACCACTTAAACGCAATGTAACTATTGAAGATGTCGGTAATGCAGCATTGTTCCTTTGCTCGCCTTGGGCAAATGGTATTACAGGTGAAATTTTGTATGTTGATGCTGGCTTTAATACTGTAGGTATGAGCGCTGATCTAATGGCAGATGCTGAGTAATTCTCTTTAAGTTCCCTCTCCCTTTGGGAGAGGGCGAGGGTGAGGGAATAAAAACCTCTCCCCTTGGAAACAGTGTTTCTCATCTCCTGGAAGGAGAGGGAATAAATAAAGCATAAAAAAGACCGCAAAAGCGGTCTTTTTTAGATTTGAAGATAAGCGATTAAGCTTGGCCTTCAGCAGCAGTTTGCGCACGTTGCAAATTCGCTTCGAATTCAGCATCGAAGTTAATTGGTGTAAGCAATAATTGTGGGAAGCTGCCTTTAGTAACCATATCGTTCACAGCTTCACGTAGGAATGGGAACAAGATATTTGGGCAGTAAGCACCAAGAATGTAAGGAAGACGTTCTTCTTCAACGCTATCGATCAGGAAGATACCTGCTTGAGTAACGTCAACGATAAATGCAGTGTCACCCGCATTGTTCGCTTGAACGACAACTTTCAGTGAAACTTCGAAGTGTGTTGGATCAACTTTTTCTGCAGAAGAAGAAAGGTTGATATTTAGTTCAGGCTGCCATTCTTTAGTAAATACTTGAGCCCCAGGTACTTCGAAAGAAATATCTTTAGTATAAATACGCTCTAATGCCAATTGTGGTTGAGCTTGTTGTTCTTCACTCATTGTTTATTCCTTAATATGAGGTGACATTTATGTTTAAAATTAAGATAGCATGCCGTCGAGTTTGCCTTCACGCTCTAAAGCATAAAGTTGGTCAAAACCGCCAATAAACTGATCATTAATAAAAATTTGAGGAACGGTACGGTGGTTGGTGCGTTGCATCAATTCAACACGTACTTCAGGCGCTTCATTGGATAAATTAATTTCTTTATAAGCCACGCCTTTACGCTCTAGGAGCTGTTTTGCACGAATGCAGTAAGGACATACAGTTGTTGAATAAATCGTAACTTCAGCCATGTTAATCTCCTAAGAAGCGCTTATTTGCTTTTAACTAAAGGTAAGCCTTGAGCTTTCCAGTTGCTAATGCCGCCGTCTAAACGGTATGCATCTGCATGACCGACTTGTTGCAATGCAGAACCTGCCACTTGACCAAGGTTACATACAAAAACCAACGGGCGATCAGAAGTTTTTAACTCTTCAATGTGTTTTGTAATTTGGCTATATGGAATATTACGGCTACCGCTAATATGACCTTCGCGGAAGTCTTTCGCATCACGTAAGTCAATCAATTGAGCATTTTTAGCTTTAACTAAAATCCCTAAAGATTGAGGTGAAATTTTGCGACCATTACGCTGGCCTTCAAGAATAAAGAACAGCACGACCAATACAGCCAGCGTTCCAAATAAGAAGGGGTGATTCCCCATAAATTCGAACCAACGTTCCACAATTCACCTAACTACAATTTTAAATTGCCAAGAGTATAGCCCATAAATATGGTGATCAAAATCACCCCTTCAAGGGCATGAACAGAATAAAAATTAATTTTTTTGCTGCGCTTCCGTGATTTCGTCGATCAGACGTAAATAACTGTCTAATCGACGCGGTAAAATTTCGCCATTTTGAGCCGCCATTCTAAGCGCACATTGCTTTTCATGTTTATGCGTACAGTTACGGAACTGACAATAACCCAAATGTGACTCAATCTCAGGGAAACCTTGTTGAACTTTTTCCAGTTCTAAGTGCCATAAACCAAATTCACGGATTCCTGGTGAATCAATCAATGCAGAACCTTCACCAAACGCAATTAAGCGCGTAGAGGTGGTGGTGTGCTGACCGAGCGCGGAGTTTTCCGAAATAATATTGGTTTTTTGCGCAGCATCCGGAACAATGGCATTAATTAAAGTGCTCTTACCAACCCCAGACTGACCTACAAATGCGACAGTTTCACCAGAAAGTCGAGCAGAAAGTGCGCTTAAGTCACCATCGGATTGGGTTTGCATGACCTCATAGCCCAAGTCACGATATTCTTGTAATAGCGTTAAGATCGGATCGTTGTCTTTAAGCAAGTCGGATTTATTTAAGACCAATAAGGCTGGAATATCAGCATCTGCACAGGCCACCAAATAGCGGTCAATCAGGCCAGGTGCTGGCTCAGGAAGCGGTGCAAATACAATCACAATCAGGCTGACATTGGCTGCGACAGGTTTCACTTTGTGATAACGGTCAGGGCGTGTCAGTAAAGATTGGCGTGGATGAATCGCGGTAATAATCCCTAAACCTGTGATCGGGTCAGCTTGCCATTTGACACGGTCACCCGTCACCAATAATTCGAGATTGGTACGGGTATGGCAGCGCCAAACACTGCCTAATTCGATAGGTTTCCAATGTGGTTCAGGTTCACCTGCTTGCACAATGGGTTTTTCAGGATGCTGGTCGGGTGTAGACAGCGCTTGAACTTCAAGTTGACGACCATAATGTTGGACGACCAAGCCTTCCAAATCTGCAGAAGTATCGATTTCTTCCTGACGAGATTTATGTTGCTTCTGAATGCGACGTTGCTGCTGTTCAGTCAGTCGGCGCTTACGAATTAAAGCCATTCATATCCTAAAAAACCATGAAAACTAGATGGCAAAAATAGCATGAAAGCAGGGTCTATTTACAGCGCAAGCCCAATAAATTTGCTACTATGTTCATTTTTACAGCCTAATAAGATTGCACATTTATGAGCAGCACACCTGATACACGCCTGATTTGGATTGACCTTGAAATGACAGGTCTAGATACAGATAACGACCAGATTATTGAAGTTGCAACAATTGTGACGGATGATAATTTAAATATTCTGGCGGAAGGGCCTGTGCTTGCGGTACATCAGTCTGACCGTGTGCTCAATGCGATGGATGAATGGAACACTCGCCAACATGGTCAATCAGGTCTGATCGAACGTGTACGTCGTAGTAAATTGACAGCACAAGATGCTGAACAGCAAACTTTAGAATTTTTGAAAAAATGGGTAAATCCAAAATCATCACCGATGTGCGGTAACTCAATTTGCCAAGATCGTCGTTTCTTGCATCGTTTAATGCCTGAAATGGAACAATACTTCCACTACCGTAATCTCGATGTATCATCAGTGAAAGAATTGGCGAAACGCTGGCGCCCAGAGATCATGGGGGGCTTGAAGAAAAATGCCTCGCATTTAGCAATGGATGATATCCGTGACTCGATTGCAGAGCTTAAATACTACCGTGAATATTTCTTTATTATGAATAAAGACTAAGGTTGTAAGATCGAAAAAGAGGCGAAAGCCTCTTTTTTTTATCCGAGATATTTTCTCTATCGTTGATAGATGTTGGCTTGATGAATCTCGAGAAAACTTGCAGGTTGAGCCAAATCGGTAAAGCCAAATTGGCGATATAGGCCATGTGCATCCGCCGTCGCAAGCAACATGCGTCTTAGATCTACGGCGCCACATTTTTCAAATAAAGTACTCACAATTAATTTTGAATAGCCTTTGCCTCGATGCGCATCGGCGACATAAATATCGGCTAAATAAGCAAAAGTTGCATAATCCGTAATGGCACGACCAAAACCGATGAGTTCTTCATCGAGAAGTAAGGCCACGGCCAAAGAGTTTTCAATCGCTTTTTTCACCACATGTTTTGGAATATCTTTTGACCAATAGGTATGGCTTAAAAAGCGATGCACGGTATCTAAATCCATTTCATTTTGTCATCGGTAATTTTTAAATTATTTGGCAGAGGATGGATGTCCATGGCAATACACACTTGAGTTTTAGATCTATGGTTATACTTTTTAAAGCAGACCTCCGTTCGCTGTAAATGTTTATTTTGATGGATTTAGACCTGATGCGAATGCCGCTCTGTTGCGCTGACTGCTGAATTGCGTTTTATCAAAGAAAATAAGTAGCGAATTTGCTAAAATGGCGGCTGATTTAACACTGCCTCCAAACCTATGACTGAACTGCTCCAAGATGATGAATATGACCGCCGTTTTGCTGGCGTAGCCAAAATATATAGTGATGAAAGTTTTCATCATTATGAAAAAAGTCATGTCATGGTGATAGGGATTGGTGGTGTAGGCTCATGGGCGGTCGAAGCTTTAGCGCGTACTGGTATTGGTGAGCTGACCTTGGTCGATATGGATGTCGTTGCTGCATCGAATATTAATCGACAATTGCCTGCCATGAGCACGACACTGGGACATGAAAAAATTGAAGTGATGGCAGAGCGATGCCGTGCGATCAATCCCCGAATCAAAATAAATTTGATTGATGATTATCTCACACCCGAAAATGTCAAAGAAATTTTGGCAGGTGCTCCTGACCTAATTTTAGATTGTATTGATGATGTGAAGGCCAAATTTGCCTTAATGCTACATTGCCGTTTTAATAAAATTCCGTTGATCGTTTCCGGTGGAGCAGGGGGTAAACTTGATCCGCTGAAAATCCGAGTCGCAGATTTATCAAGAACAGAGCAAGACCCGATGTTAGCCAAATTGCGCACACAATTACGCGGCAAAGGCATTTGTAAAAAGCCGAAAGAAAAGTTTGGGATTACCTGTGTTTATTCGATTGATAATCCATTTTCCAGTGCTGATGTTTGTCCAAGTGCAGGCTTACGTTGTGGTGGATATGGTTCAGCAGTAGTCGTGACGTCCAGCTTTGCGATGGTGGCTGTGTCAGAGGTGCTCAAAAAACTTGATGCAAAACGAGCAAAAGCATGACAGCTATCTCATTTTGAAAAAAATAAAGCACCGAATTCGGTGCTTTTTTTGTATATAGAATTAAAATCAGACACAATGTTGGAATAATTAAAATATTGATTTTTTTGGGGCGAGTATGTGGTTTTTACTGATACTAATTTTGGGGATGGGAGCACTTGCGTTTTGGATGTGGAAAAGACCCGATCCAGTAAAACGCGATCAGGCTAAAGCGGTTGGGCATGACTTGTGGATAGACCAATTAGATGCACAGCTGAAATTTGCAGAACGTTTAATGCTTGATGCACCAACCGACTATGCGCGTGCCTATGAGTTGTATCAAAATTTGGCCAAACAGCATGAAATTCCACAGGCCTATGTCGCTATGGGACAGATGCATTTACAAGGCTTAGGCAGAGAAGTTAGTGTGGAAAATGCGCTGGCTCTATTGGAAAAAGCCAATAGTTTAGGTAGTGATGATGCTGCATATGTGTTGGGACAAGTTGAAGAAGGTATCTATGGCGGTGTACCCAATCTTGAAAAAGCGCAGTATTGGTATCGACATGCGATTTCACGCGGTCATTTGGATGCACAATATCGACTCGCCGAACTAAACCCAGAAGATCAGACACATGCCGAGCAGCAACATTTAGATTTGTTGCAAAAAAATGCGGACAATGGACATGCCAATTCACAGTATCAATTGGCACAGTTCTATTTAAAACAAGCCACGCCAAATATTGCTCTGGGATTGGAATATTTACTGAAAGCTGCCCAACAAGACCATATGGCGGCTATTCAGCAATTGCAGCAGTTCTATGCTCAAGGAAAGTATCTTGCGCAAAATGATGAAAAGTCATTGCAATATTTAAAGCGAGGATTGCTACTCGGGCACCAGCAGCAGTTGTATGAATATTATCAAGCAGTATTGATGGGTAAAATCGATGTCGATCAGCGTCAGCGGGTTTATCATGATCTTTTGCAGCAGGCCAAAGAGCACAAAGTTGCTGCAGCCAGCCGATTATTAGGTATTGCACATTTTCATGGTTGGTATTTGGAGAAGCAGGAAACTTTAGGTTTTCGCTTTCTGACCGAAGCTGCTCAACTTAAAGATGCTGATGCAATTAGTCTTATTGCAGCGCTGTATTTTGAAAAGTATTTGGTTCGTGATGATCCGCAAAAAGCATTTGAGTTATATCAAACAGCGTATCAATTCAAACCATTATTCATTAACCAAGTCGGTTTGGCCCTATGCTATCTACACGGCGTCGGTGTTGAGCGAAATATCAAGCAAGCGCAGCAACTTTTAGTTGAAGCGGCAAGACACTTAAATGATATGTCCATTACGTGTGTCGCCGATCAAAACTATGTGATTGGACGTTTTTATGCATTGCCAGAGTATCCATTAGCACATCGTGATCAGTGTCTGAGTTATCTGGAAAAAGCCGCAGAACAAGGTTCGCAGGATGCTGCTTGGTATCTCTACCGTTTAGCCGTGGACAATATCTTGCCTGATCTACAATTTGATGATGCTCAAAGCCAGCGAGCATTGTTGAAGGCGGCAAAATTAGGCCATCCTGATGCACTCACGCAACTGGGTCTGGTTAATTTAAAAGGACAATGGGGAACACAAGATTTCCAACAAGCGTTGCAGTATTTCTCGCAAGCGGCAGCATTGGGAAATGTGACTGCCTTGTACCAGCTTGGTGAAATGTCAGAACATGGTTTAGGTGTACAGCAAGATTTAACCCTAGCGCATAGCTATTATGCACAAGCGGCTCAGGGGATGAGTGCTGCGGCGTTAACGCGATTGGGCTATTTATATATTCATGGCATGGGCGTAGAGCGTGATCTTAAAATTGCACAGCAATATTTGGAAAAAGCGGCCTTGCAAGGCTATGTCGAAGCACAAGAACAATTGGAGAATATTCACGCATTTTTAAATACTAATTAATCGTGATGCAAGGCAGTAAGGTGGTATGAAGAGACCTGAAGTTTAGTTTGATGGTCTCTACATTTTTTTAATGCAGAAATAAATAGAGTAAAAATAACATAAAGAATTGATGTAGAAATTTGAATTTTTACTTACATAAAACCCAAAAAAGCAGGCAGATTATGCCTAGAAAAATATGAGTTTTTTTGATTAAATACCCCGCATATTTTATAAAAATCTGATTTTAGATAATAACGATGCTGAACAATATTTATTCTGCACTTGAGAAATTGGGCATTAGTCCACAAAAACGTGCCTTGCATATTCAATTTTCCAATACCACGCTGAATGAACAAGTATTCTTGCAACGTATTGATGGGGAACATGCGCTTAGTACGGGTTTAAATGTTCAACTGATTTGTCTGTCTACTTCTGCCACCTTAGAACTCAAACAATTTATTGGTACGCAAGTCGCAATCGATCAGGTAACCGATGCGGGTCAACTTTTTCGTATTACCGGGATCATTACAGAAGCATTTCAAGGCCAAAGTGATGGTGCATTAACGCTATATAAGTTGACCTTAGAAGATGCAACGGCATTGTGGCATAAGCGTCGTAATAGCCGTGTGTTTATGAATAAATCGGTCAAAGATGTGGTCGAGATTATTTTTAAGGAATGGCAAAAAAAGAGCCCACTTTTTGCAGCGAGCTTAAGTTTGGACTTAAGTGGCTTAAAAAAAGAGTATGACGTTCGACCATTCATGATGCAAAGTAATGAAACCGACTATGATTTTATTACTCGCTTACTACGCAGTGAAGGCATTCATTGGTTGGTTGATGAAGCGCAGCATTTTGTCTCTTCCTCTTCAGCGCCACTCCAAGCCCAAAAGCTGCGTTTAATTGATGAAAATAGTCAATATCAGCCTCTAGATCGTCGCAATATCCGTTTTCATCGCAGCAGCGCTACAGAAAAGCAAGACAGCATGACCAGTTTTATTGGGCAACGCAGTTTGCAACCGACGTCGGTACATGTGCAGCGGTGGCAGGCGGATGTGCTTGAACAGGACGAGGGGGGTGGTGCAGTACAAAGCAAGCACCTACATAGTCAAAATCAAGATAATGCGAGCTTAAGCTTAGAGCAGGCATGGCATGTGAGCCCTGCATGGATGCAAGATCTGAATGGTGAAGATGCTGCAACTGCTTCTAATAGTGCTCAAGTTGAACGTCTCAATCAAAATTTTAGTGATTATTATGCGGCTCAAGCCAAACAATTTATTGCCAAAAGTACCGTACGTGATACGCAAGTTGGTTATTGGTTCAAATTGGATGAGCATCCAGAGATTGACCAGCATCGTGGTGCAGATCAAGAGTTTTTGATTTTATCTAAGTCTTTTTATAATCAAAATAATTTACCCAAAGACTTAACCGATCAAGTTACACAACTGATCCATCAAAGTCAGTGGCAAGTCAAACAAAGCGATGCGGATGAACGCCAAGCCAATACCTTGGCTTTACAACGTCGAAATATAACGACCGTCCCTGAATTTAATCCACTTACACATCGACCAGTAACACATCCCCAACGTGCCAAAGTTGTGGGGCCTGCCGGTGAAGAAATCCATGTTGATGAATGGGGGCGGATAAAAGTCCGTTTCCTATTTACCCGTTCCGATGATCATGGCCATGATGGCGGTGCAGGTGCGAATAATAATGACACAGACTCGGCTTGGGTGGATGTACTGACCCCTTGGGCCGGCGAAGGTTATGGCGCACGTTTCTTACCTCGAATTGGTGAAATAGTTGTCGTTGATTTCTTTGATGGAAACATTGACCGACCTTTTGTCGTGGGTCGTATTCATGAAGCGCAGCGTAGTCCTACTAAATTTGATAATAAAGGACAATTACCAGATACCAAAAAGCTAGCAGGGATTCGTTCTAAAGAAGTCGGGGGTGAAGGCTTTGGACAACTGCGCTTTGATGACACTACAGGACAAATATCCACCCAACTGCAAAGCAGTCACGGTGTGACACAGTTAAACTTAGGTAATTTAAGCCATCCTAAAGAAAAGGCCGAGAGTGAAAGTCGGGGTGAAGGCTTTGAACTGCGGACCGATCAATGGGGGGCGGTACGAGCTGGACAAGGTTTATTGGTGTCGACACATCAGCAAGCACAGGCAGGTGGGGTGCATTTATCGAGCAATGAAGCCCATACTCAAATCGAAAGTGCATTGAATAATGCTAAAGGGCTGAGTGATGTAGCGAAAAACCAACAGACCGACCCGCTTGAAGTATTGGAGAGTCTTCAAGCCTTTATTGAGGTGTTAAGTCAGGATGATCAGCAAAAAGCTGCTGAGTTTAAGTCGGCAGTGATGGTATTAGCTGCGCCAAATTCGATTGCGATAAGTTCCAATGAAGATGTACATATTTCCGCAAATGGTCAGATCAGCCAAACTGCAGGCGATAGTATGAACATTTCCACGCAAAAATCTTTAATAGGTCATGCAGGCAAAAAAATCAGTTTATTTGCAGCGCAAGAAGGATTGAGAGCATTTGCTGGGAAAGGGAAAGTTGAAATTCAGGCACAAGGTGATGGACTCGATCTAATTGCACGTAAGGGCATTCAGATTATTTCAACCGAAGATACGGTATATATCACCAGCCCTAAAGAAATAAACTTAACTGCGGGTGGTTCGCAGATCAAACTGAATGGCTCGGGAATATATCCAACTACAGGTGGGAAGTTTGAGGCGAAAGCGGGGCAGCATAAGTTTGTGGAAGGGGAAAAGGTGGAGGTTCCACCAATTAAATTAAATTCGTCACCTTGTTACTTAACATTTGAAATTGTCGATGAATTTGGTAAGCCAGGACAAGGTGTTGAATATGTAGTTTTTAAATCTGATGGTACGCAAAAAATTGGTAAGACTGATGCTAATGGTAAAACGGAAAGATTCGAAACTGATGGTCCAGAGCGAATAGGTGTGCATATTTCAGATAAAGACGCTTCAAAATATAAAATTTTGCAAAATAACTAAATTGGATAAGAAAATGGATAAATATTACGTTATTGATAATAAAATTCAGCTTAGTAAGCAGGGGGGTGGAGCGCTCTCTAAAGTAAAATATAAAGTACAAATAGTACAAAATAACAAAGTAGTAAAAGAGCTACAGGATGTAACTGATGAAAATGGGCAAACAAAAAATGTAATAGTAGAGAGTATTTGCCAACTAAGATTTTTTGTTTATGGATTTAAGAGTCCTTATTCAGCTAAAAGTGAATGGATGATCCCATTATTTTCTAAAAGTGATGTAAGTAATATTATTGTCATTGATGAAGAGAAGTTACTTGAAAACTCTAAATTTCCAAGTGAACAGAAATATGAATTAAGAAAGAAAGAATTAAGAAATACAATAAAAGTAATGAAAGAGAATTCTACGAAGGGAATTTTTTCAAACAATGGTATCGGAAAAATTAACATTCAAAAATCAGTTTTTGAATTATCGGGTAGTAAGCCAATAGACCCAAAATTTGCAGAAATACTGAAAAATAAAAACTTAAGTAATAGTAATGGTTTGATTGAACCATTTGAACGGTCACTTAAAGATTTAGGCAATAATTATATTGAATATAAAAAGAAATGTACAAAAAAAATTTATAAAGCTAAGGTATTTTTCTTGAAGACGTATTCTGTTTTTCAGTTTATGAATTCACAGTCAAAACCTATATCTAATATTCAATATCAAGTATTTGAGAAAAATAATAAGAAGCCAATTTTAAACAATTTTCCAAAGAGTGCTGAAAAAAATGGGGTAACAGGAATTGCATTCACTACCAAAAGTAGTCAGGTTAAATATAAAATAGGAAATCAAGATAAAGAGAGTGAATTTTTTCCCTCGATCACTTGTATTGATAAAAATCAAATTAATCAAATTCGTATAGGTGTAGCAATCGGTGGGAGCAGCCCGAATGAAAATACTACTGTCGGCTTAGGTAAAGCTAAAAAAATACCAATTGTAGTAAATCCTCATACTGATGAATTGTTAATATTACCTCAGGATGCTTTCGATACATTTGAAAAAATAACGCGTGACTTAGAAGATTCTATAAAAAATATACATCGTACAAAATATGAATTAGATGAAAAAATGAACTATTTATCTAGCTCTACTGCTAAGTCTACTGCTGAAATTGAAGAAATTGAAAAAAGATTAAATATTAATCAACAAAAAGCAATAGAAAAATTAAATGAAAAATTTGGAAATAAAGCAGATTTGCGAGAAGTTTTGGTTTTAGAAACCAAAGGAGATACTAAAACAGGGGAAAAACAACTATTAAGAAAATATTTAACGGCGAAGGAATATGATCAATTAAAGTCAAAGCGACTAAATGGTGAATCAAAAATAAAAATAAAAACTGCTGCGATTAAATCTAGGAATTATGAAGAAGATGGTGATATAGAAATTGACTTACTAGATATGAAGAAAAGCTTCGATGATTTAAAAGAGCAACTAAGCGTAGAAATTTATAAAAAGAAATTTGGTGATGATGAAAAAGTTATCTACGACATGATAGGTGGGATTGGTGGAGAAATTGCAGAACAATATAAAAATAGTAATGGGGTCAATGTTAGTGTTGAGTCGCAATGGATGCGCTTAGTTGCTGGAAATGGAGGTGAAGCTTCAATACATGCGACTAATAAAGGAACTTCAATTAGAGCAAAAGGCGATCTCTCTGCAAAATTTGTATTATTTGAAAAGCAAAAAGAATGGAGAAGCTTTTATCCAAGTGAAAATGGTTGGAATCTAGAGGTCGGAGATATGGCACTAGGTACTATTCGCTTTATTCGCGGTTGTAGTTTACATGGTTTTGCTGGTGCAAATATTGGATTGGCAGGTAATTTATCGGTTGATTTGCCAATGACTGTTGGTGCGCCTCAAGTTGTTTATCCTACGACACGGACACCAAGGCGTACTAATGCTACTTCCCGCGGTATTTTAAAGCCTGATGATGCTGATTTTGACAAAACAACAGAAAATCAAGTGACAGCTGAAGTAAAAGCATTTGGTGGAGCCCAAATGGGTGTTACTGCTTTAGGCTCTATAGAGTGGTATAACGATAAGACAGAGAGTCCAGCTAAGTTTGTTAATTTGGCCTCTGCAGCACCGACGGTGGGTGGAAGTATTGGTGGAGGGTTTGAGGGGAAATTTCAAATATTTCTTGAAGGTGGAAAATTTAAATTTCGTGTGGCTTTGCATGTATGTTGGGGGATCGGGGCAAAGGGAGCTTTAGACTTTGAAGTTGATTTCAAGCAAATGTGGTATTTTGCGCTGTTTGTAAAAAGTCAATTATTACAAGCGTCATTTAAACAGCTTTTATATATTAATGAATTAGCTTTCACTGCATTAGCGCAAATATTAGCTTATTGTATTGGAGATAATCATCCTTTGACACAAAATGTTAATGAATTAGTCATTGATTTTAGTGTTTGGATAAGTGGCCTTTCTTCTGATCAACAACGTTATAGAGCCGCTATGAATATCAACTCACCTAGTGGTTTAGATGGTTTAGTCATTGCCTCACCTGAAACCAAGGGGATATTGATCTATGGGGTAACACACTGGACAACTCGTACAGCTTCTTTATTTGATATGACGATTAGCATGAGTGGTTTAGATGTAGAGATTAACCGTTTTGTAACACGGAAAAATGCCATTATTAATATATTTAAAACCTGTATCTCCACTCAGGAATGGATGAATGTCATTCAACATGTGCATCCTCGTGCTAAAACCCAGTCCAAAAGTAATATGCAAAAAATTGAAGGGGATATTATTCGCTTTTTAAACTATGGCGAAGATGTCAGTATTGCTGAAGATATTATTATTGCACTCAATTCCGGGGGAGATTATGCAGGTGGTCGAGAGAACCAATGGTTAAAAGATTTCCTTAAATACCGTAAGCAGGCAAAACCGATACAAGGTTACCCTTTGAATCATTTAATTGTAAAAAATCAAGATGATATGCAATTTAAACAGTTGGATTATATGAATGGTTATGCAGATAACGACGCAATTTTAGCTACAAATTTAGATATTTTAGCTCCATTTGACGACAAGGACATACAGCTCTATCAAGCTTGAGCTTGATAGAGCTGAACGTTACGTTAGACTATAGAATCTTTTTAGTTTGGTTTACTACACAGCGTACAGAGTTGTCAAAGTTTGGATTGATTACTCCCTTAAATCTTTCAGGGAAATCTACTGGTTGAATAGGGTGAGTATGACTACGCCGTACAGTTAAACCCTCCCCCATCTGCAAGGTTTGGCCATCTAGAGGTTTAGCACTACGGAGGACTTTCTCAGTTCCTGCTTTAGGGCCTTTCGGGTTTTTTTCAGGGGAATGTTGATAATAATCTGCTGCATACCAATCAAGCATCCATTCATAGTTGTCTGTAATTAAATCATAAAAACCTAGTGCTGAAGCTGGGTATCTGCCTATTACAGAAATTTCAGCACCAATAGACTTAAATTCATGAAATAATGCTTGTCGCTGTTTAAAACTCCATACATTTACGCCATTTTCGATTTTTCCTGTATTGGTTGGAAAATGAATCTTTTGGCCTTTATTGCGGGCAGCATATTCCCACTGAGCTTCGGTCGGGAGGTCTATGTCAAGTTTTAGTTGTGTACCTAACCATTGGCAATAATTTCGTCCCTCTTGCCAAGAAACACCTGCAGAAGAAACAGGATATCTAAATTGTGAAGAGTGAGACTCGGTTGAGCCTACTTTAGGGGTATTGGTTGCAGCGCTGTATATGTCTAAATCTGCATAGGTGGCTTTATAAGCAGACATGCTAAAGCTATCTAGAGTTACTTTGTGAACAGGTTTGCTATCAATCTTGCTGTCATAATGATCAAAATCCCCCATCATAAAAGTACCACCTTCCACAAAAATCATATTCTTTTTGGTTTTTTCTAGCAATTTTTGAATTTGTGCTTGTAATTCGGGAGAAGCATTATTTTGATGATTAGAAGGTGCTTGAGTCTCGTTGGTAGTTTTTGCGCATGCACTTAAAGCAAAGGTTGATAGTAAAATAATGGCTAGGTTTTGATTGATCATATTCTTAAAAATTATAGAGTTGTTAAAATATTGCCAAAGAATAAAGCAAATTTAATATCTCAAAAAGAGAGTTTTTGTTATTTAAACCCTTTAGATGTAAAAAAAGCCCCTCAGGGCTTTTTTTATATAAATCAAGGTAACTGTTGAATCGGACTGCCACCCAACGCCTGCATTAA
This sequence comes from Acinetobacter sp. YH12231, assembly GCF_013417755.1. Taxonomy (NCBI): domain Bacteria; kingdom Pseudomonadati; phylum Pseudomonadota; class Gammaproteobacteria; order Moraxellales; family Moraxellaceae; genus Acinetobacter; species Acinetobacter sp. YH12231. Next base: position 92,365 of record NZ_VPDJ01000003.1, on the reverse strand, counting down.
AGTTACATAAGCATTATATTGACTCTGTTTGGTTTGAACCAAAGACAGTCGCGCATTACGTGTGGTCTCCTGTGCATCTAGCAAGTTTTTCAACGCAATTGCACCATTTCGATAACGTACTTCAGTCAAACGCTCAGTCTTTTCTGCAAGCTGTACATTACGCTCTTGCAAAGCAACTTGTTGACTTAACTCAGTACGATTGGATAGTGCATTTTCCACATCGGCAAAAGCCTGATACAAGGTCTGACGATATTGAATAATAGATTTTTCATAATCTAAATCGCTAATCGCAAGGTCTTTCTTCATATCGTTATATTGCAAGAAAGGTAAACTTAAACTTGCACCCAAAGCCAAAGCAGGGTTTTGTAATAAATTACTCAAAGAGGTACTGCTCGATCCTAAATTGCCAGTCAAACTAATCGAAGGATAGTAACTCGCTTTCGTTGCATCTTTATTTGCCAAAGCTTTACGTAATCTTAATTCGCTCGCTTGTAAATCTGGACGGCGAGACAACAACTCGGCAGGTAAACCTGCAGCAATCGTAGGTAATGCAATTCGAGGTAAACGCTGCGGCTCTGAAATATTCAGTTGTTGCACAGGTTGATGTAACAACACAGCCAATGCAGTGCGTGTTTCCACTTTTTGTTGGGCAATTTGGCTTAAGGTCGATTTTTGACTTTGGACCGACTGTTCTGCTTGGGTTAGATCTAAACCTGACACAGCGCCAGCTTTATATTGCACCTTGACCAAGTCATAGGTTTTTTGCGTACTGGCCAAATTTTGCTGCGCAATACTGTAGCGCTCATTTAAATAGCCAAGTTGCCAATATAGGTTTGCTGTTGTTGCAATCAAGCTTTGGGCAGTGGCTTGCAGGTCTTGTTCAGTCGCTAAAGCTTCCCACTTTGCTGCTTCAGTCTGGCTAGCCAAACGACCAAATAAATCTACTTCATAACTGACGCCACCGCTGAGTGATACACCTTTTGAGGAATCATCACCTGAATTAAGGTCAAAGTTATGTCCAGTTGAAACACTTGAACTCACGCGTGGCCCTTGTTTATTTTCAGCTAAACCTGCTTGTAGCCGAGCTTGCTGTAAATTAATACCTGCAACAGCAAGGTCAGTATTGGCAGCTAAAACTTGATTCACCAACTGGTTCAATTGAGCATCATTAAACAATGTCCACCATTGGTCAGCATAAGTATCTGCATGAACTTGCTGACTCATGGCTTTCGCATTTTGAAATTGCGTCGGAATTTGTGTTGCAGGAGCTTCGTACGGCGTTTTAACCACAGCGGCACAGCCGACTAAGCTACTTCCGAGAATGAAGGCACTTGCAAGTTTAGTTAAGGTCATTTGCATCATTAATTCCTTATTCGCGAGAAAGCGCATCGACAGGGTTAAGCTGTGCGGCATTACGTGCAGGAATAAAGCCAAACACAATACCAATCATACTTGAGCAGACAAATGCAGCAACGATAGACGTCGTTGAATAGGCCATTTGAAATGTTCCACCGGCAAAATGACTAATCAATTGTCCAATACCTAAAGATAATAAAACCCCAAGCACACCGCCTAAGATACACACCAACACCGCCTCAATCAGGAACTGTTGCAGAATGTCACTTTGACGTGCACCCACGGCCATACGCACACCAATTTCTTGGGTACGTTCAGTCACAGAAACCAACATAATGTTCATGACCCCAATACCACCGACGACCAATGAAATCACGGCAATCGCAGACACTAATAGGGTCATTGTTGCCGTGGTTTGTTGAATGGTTTCGCGGATACTATCGGAGTTCTGTGTAAAGACATCTTGCGCGCCATGACGTTGTACCAATAAGCTTAAGATGGCGTTCTCAGCAGCAGCACTTGGATATTCATCTTTCACTCGGACAATGATGCTACGTACATTCGACTGACCTAACATACGACTCATGACCGTTGAATAGGGTAAATACACATTCAGGCTATCTGAGTTGCCCATCATGCTTTTTTGTTCTTCGATCACGCCAATGATACGGCTCGGCACACTGCCTAACAAAATGACTTGACCCACAGGGTTGGTGCCATCGGCAAAGAAAGTATTTTTAGTATTACTATCAATCACCACATCTTGCGCTTGCTCAGTCACACTTTCTTTATCAAAAGGTTGACCAGAAGCGAAGTTCATTCCTTTGACATAGAAGAAATCTTCACTCACGCCATTCACTGTGGTCGACGCTTCAGTGTCTTTAAAACGTGCTGTAACAGATGAATTGACTGAAGGACTAACGCCATCGACATAAGGCTGTTCAGCAAGGGCCGTCGCATCGGCAGGAATCAATGTTTTGGCTTGGGATGATCTGGAATTATCACCAAAGCCTCGACCTTGATAAACCGTAATGGTATTGGTTCCCAAGCTGCTGATATTTTCTAAAATTTGCTTTTGCGAACCATTACCCAAGGCCACCACTGAGACCACAGAGGCAATACCGATAATAATCCCGAGCATGGTGAGGAAGGTCCGCATCCGGTGTGCATTCATGGCAAGGATCGCCATACGGAATGCTTCACCAAGACGGTCAACGGCAGAGCGCCAACTCGAGGTTTTTTTCTGGGTGTTTGGAACGAGTTGTTGCTTTTCTAAAGGTTCATCATCTGTTTCAGGCACATTGGGCTGATCTGAAATGATGTTACCGTCTGAAATTTCAATAATTCGAGTCGCATTTTTTGCAACATTATGATCGTGCGTGACCAAAATAATGGTATGACCTTTGGCATTGAGTTCGCGTAAAATCCGCATCACTTCAATACCACTATTCTTATCCAATGCACCGGTGGGTTCATCGGCAAGAATAACGTCACCACCATTCATGAGGGCGCGGGCAATCGACACACGTTGTTGCTGACCACCCGAGAGTTGGCTCGGACGGTTTTGAGTTTTTTCACCCAATCCTAGGTCGGTCAGCAGTTGCTTGGCACGTGCATTACGTTCGGTTGCATCTGCACCGGCATAGATAGCGGGAACTTCGACGTTACCCGCAGCATTCAAATCACCGAGTAAGTGATAACGCTGGAAAATAAAGCCGAAATATTCACGGCGTAACTGTGCCAGTTCATCAGGTTCAAGTTCACGGGTTTCACGCCCCTTGACCTTGTAACTGCCTTTGGTTGGCTTATCTAAACACCCCAAAATGTTCATGAGGGTAGATTTACCAGAACCGGACTGACCTACAATCGCCACCAGTTCACCTGGGTAAATCTCAAGATTAACCCCTTTTAGAATCTGGACTGTGCTTTCACCAGCAGGGAATTCACGAGTCAGATTCTTGACCTCGAGTAGAGGCGTCTGATTTTGACTCATCATTACATTCTCATTGGGCCGCCGCGATTACTGCGTTTTGCAGAATCATTACTAGTGTCTGAACCGTCGGCAATCACGACTTGATCACCTTGTTTTAAGCCACGAATCACTTGTGCGGTCACACGGTTATTTAAGCCAAGTAATACGGGTTGAGGTTGCGCAGCGCCATCCGCTTGTAATACACGCACCATGGCAACGCTCGCTTTACCTTGTTTGACCAGTGCCTTTTCAGCTTCAGTCAGTTCTAAACCTTTAGGACGATTTGGATGGTCTTTGTTCGATTTAGCTTCTGCGTTGGCATTTTTATCCGCAGATTGACCATCGGTAGACGTATTATTTCGGCTACGTTGTGGACGGTTTGAGGTTTGTACGGCAGCGGCAGGTACCGTTAAGACATTCTTGGCTTCATCTAAAATGATATACACCTGAGCGGTCATATCGATACGCAATTTGCCATCTTCATTTGGGACATCAAATAACGCATTGTAGTAAACCGCAGTACTTGAAGACGAAGAGGTATTGCTGTTGCTTTCGGTGTTAATTGAATTTGGTGCAGGTTCAACTTGGCGCAGGGTAGCATAGTGTTTTGTTTCACTGTCGCCCAACGTCGTAAAGTAAACACTTTGACCTTCTTGGACTTTCATGACATCGGCTTCAGAAATTTCAGCTTTAATGGTCATGGTGTTGAGTTTTGCCAATTTCACAATGGTTGGTGCACTTTGGTTGGCGTTTACGGTTTGACCTTCTTCCGTCACAATCGCCACGATGGTGCCATCCATGGGTGCAACAATTTGTGTATAGCCTAAGTCTTCTTTTGCAGTCGCTAAAGTTAAGCGCGATTGTTCGATTTGTGCATCAATGGCTGCAATATCAGCTTGTGCGGTTTTATAGCTTGCTAGCGCAGATTCTAGTTCTGCACGACTGGTCGCATCTTGAGCATACATCGCTTGTTGACGCTTATATTCAGCATCGACTTTGGCTAAATTTGCATTTTTTACTGCCAATTGCGCTTGTTGATTTTTAATACTGGCTTCGGCTGTTTTGAGGTCATTTTCCTGACGCACTGAATCAATTTGGGCAATCAATTGACCTTGTTTTACTTCATCGCCAAGTTGCACATACATTTTTTTTACTTGACCTGAAACCTGCGCTCCTACGCTGACCATTTTAGTTGCTTCAAGCACACCAGTGGCAAGCACTGAGTTTTCAATATCCCCACGGCTGACTTCGGCCGTAATGTACTGAGGTTGCTCTTGTTTTGGTTTGAAAAAATGCCATGCTGTGACAGCGATCGCCAGAGCAGCGATGATGGCTACGATCAATTTTGCTGGTTTTATTTTTGGCATGATTGGCAGTAAAGCGTTAAGAAAGTTATTTGAATTATAAGAGTTAAATACGGATAAATTGTGAATATTTTAGCAAAGAAGTAATGATTATTATTTCCCTTTAGGCTTTCCGATTGATATGAAGGGACTTAGCAGAATCTGTAAACAGACTCATTCTACTGCGTAAAATAATTTTTTAACTGTAACTAAATGCCAATTAAAGTACAAAAAGCATATTTCATGCCTATTTATTTGAATCTAATTTCAAATTAGAAAAAAGTTGAATGAAAATTAAAAAAAGTGGTGCTATAAAGCTTTTTTGTAGCCTATGTTAATGATATTAAAATAAAAATATGCATTGTGTTTGTGCTTTAGTGTGCACAGTTTTTGTTGAGCGTGTGTGATTTTTTGCAATAGTCTTGTTCTAAAAATGCAGCTAAGATCAAAACCCATAAAAAAATTATGGGTTTAATGATAAGTGGTTTTTTTTCATTAAATATACAAAATAAAATAGGAATATAAGTCGGGGTTAGATATGGAATGGAATGAAAAATATAATATCGGCATTGATGTTATTGATAATCAACATCGCCAGATTTTAGATTATATCAATACGTTGGAAGCAATCCTCGTGAATGGCAGTCGAGAGAAAATCAAAGAGGTTTTGGATGATTTGATTGACTATACACAATCGCATTTCAGCTTTGAAGAAAATTTATTGGAACAGGTACATTATCAGTATTTGCCGTCTCATCGTGGGATTCATGAGCATTTTGTGAGGCGACTGAATGAGTATCGAACCAAATTTGAAAATGGTGTTTCGGTTGAACAAGATTTATATCGTTTATTGTCTAAATGGCTGATTAATCACATTCAGCATGATGATCAAGATTATGTAGATTCAGTGCGAGACAATATGCTGCACTATCTGCGCTCGCAGGAACAGAAAAAAGGCAAAAGTTGGTTTGCTCGCTTTTTTAGTTAAGTCAACAGGGACGGAAATAACCTTTTACCGCACATCTGAGCAATGGCTTGCATAATCAGATGTTCGGCATTTTCATGTCCCAAACCTTTAATCGAGGCATCTAAACGTAACAACAGGGCAGGCCACGTCAAAAACTCATTGGCATTTAAACGGCGTAAAGCTTGTTGATACAGCCCGACCTTGGTCTTCCAAATGCCAATTTGTAAGGCATTTTGTGGTTGCTCAAACAGTTGCATCAGCAAGCGCATTTCCTTGCTGATACTCCATAAAATGAGTGACATCGGCTCACCAGATGCAATCAAATATTGAAAAATTTTAATTGATTGCGCCAAATTGCCTTGCAGCATTGCATCATTTAAATCGTAAGTGGTGTAGCGTGACTGATCTTGTAAGCAAGAGTACAGATGATCAATCTGAATCATCTCTGCTTCAGGAAAAGTATCTACGACACGCATTAAACTATTTTTTGCCGCCAGTAAATTGTGCTCATGATGCTGTTCTAGCCATTGCCAAGCATCATTGGCGAGTTGAATGCCAAGCTTTTGCGCCTCGGTGGCTAAGATTTGCTGACGATCTTTAGGGTAGTTTGCAGTCAGTGCAACATTGACTCCATTGGCATCAATGGTTTGGAAAAAACTGGTCTTTAAACTCGCACTGTCTTGCTTCGGCATGACCACGAGCAGCAAGTTACTTTCATTTTGCTGCAAATAGCTTTTTAACAGTTTTAGTCCATTGGCATCGGGTTTAATGCTGCCATGTGCCTCAATTGCCAGTTGACTGGAAAATAATGACAAGCTATTTAAAGCATTAAAGACATTTTTCCAATCAGCAGCAGAGCTAATGTCATACCGTTGACGCTCGACTTCTCGAGTGTTCCAACTCTTACGAAATGCATCCAGGAGATTTTGTTCAAGTAAAGGCTCTTGACCATGCAGCACCCAGGCACCTTGCGCTTCATCTACACGTTTTAATGCCTGAAGATAGTCAAGTTTCATAAATCAAAATTACTCAGCTTTGGTCGGTGCAGTTAGTGGGTTTGCTTTCGGTAAGCGGTTTGATGAAATTTGGCGCACGATCTGTTGTGCAATGTCATCAATAATCACTTGTTTTAAATATTTTTCTTCTTGGTCATCGGTGTTCACGGTTGCAACGTCGTATTGGTAGCTACGTGTTGCCATCAATGTACGGGGTTCAGTTACAGGATTGCCTTGAGCATCTTCAATTTGGAACGTCACGTTTAAGCGCAATAAAGTCTCAACCAATTTACCATTGAGTTCTAAACGTCGCGGAGTGTAATCCAACACATGTAAGACATATGCATTTTGATTATTACTCAATTGCACGCCTGCAGAACCTAAATAAATCGCTAACTTTTCATGTAAGTCATCCGTATCTTCAGGAAGTGCCAATCGCATATTGGAATAGGCCACAGGTACAGCAGCAGGGTTGGTGCCTTTTAAATGAAAACCACAACCGACCATGCCTGCGCTCAGGCCCATAGTTAATACAATTGCAGCAACACGTTGAACCAAGTGCATAAAGTGTCCTCTGTTTCCCGAAGGGATAATGTTGAAATCCTGTGTGGATTGTAAAGTCAAAGCCCGTTGACTGGCAACGGGCTTTGTTTGGGAATTGTTTTTTAATCCCTCCCGACCTCCCTTTAAAAAAGGGAGGAGACCCGATTTTTTATTGGGAGCGGGAAGTCCCCCTTTTGTAAAGGGGGATTTAGGGGGATTAAATTAAACCACCAAATTCACTAATTTATTCGGCACCACAATTTCTTTCTTGGTTGGACCAGTCAAGAATTGTTGAACTTCAGGTAATGCTTTTGCTTGTGCCAGAATGTCATCTTTAGAGGCCTCGACAGATACTTCTAATTTGCCACGAAGCTTACCGTTCACTTGCACTACAATCGTTTGTGTATTGCGAGTCAGCGCAGATTCATCTACAGCAGGGAAGCGTGCTGATGTTAATTCGATACCAAACTCAGCCAATAAGGTTTGGCTTAAATGTGGCGCAAAAGGAGCAAGTAAAGTTAGAAGGGTAATGATTGATTCACGTGCAACGGCAACGTCATTGTCATCTTTGGCTTCAAACTTATTGTTTGCATTCAAAAGTTCCATCATCGCAGCAATGGCGGTGTTGAAGGCATGACGACGTGCAATGTCATCACCCACTTTTTGAATGGTTTCGTGTGTTTTACGACGCAAGTCTTGTGCAGCGGTAGATAGTGTCGCTTTGTCGATGTTTGCAGCAGAGTTGCCTTGTTCAAGGAAACCAGATGCTAGGCGCCATACACGTTTTAAGAAACGGTTTGCACCTTCAACACCTGCGTCAGACCATTCAAGTGATTGATCTGGTGGTGCAGCAAACATCATGAATACACGTGCAGTATCTGCGCCGTATTGGTCAATAATGGCTTGCGGGTCGATACCGTTATTTTTCGATTTCGACATTTTTTCTTGACCGCCAACCACGACGTCTTGACCATCACCTTGATATTTCGCAGAAATGATACGACCTTTTTCATCACGTTCTAAATCGATGTCAGCAGGGTTAAACCAAGTTTTCTTACCTGACTCTGATTCACGGTAGTAAGTATCCGCAAGAACCATACCTTGAGTAAGCAAGTTGGTGAATGGCTCGTTCCCTTGTACCACACCTTCATCACGCATCAATTTGTGGAAGAAGCGTGCATAAAGTAAATGAAGAATTGCGTGTTCAACACCACCGATGTATTGGTTCACAGGTAACCAAGTTTGACCCGCTTCAGGTTTTACCATACCGTCAGTGAAATCTGGAGATGCATAGCGTGCATAGTACCAAGATGATTCTACAAAGGTATCCAAAGTATCTGTTTCACGACGAGCATCGCCACCACAGCATGGGCAAGTGGTTTCATAGAACTCAGGCATTTTGTTGAGTGGATTGCCTGAACCGTCTGGAACCACGTCCGTTGGCAATACAACTGGAAGTTGTTCTTCAGGTACTGGAACCTGACCACATTTTTCACAGTTGATCATAGGAATTGGACAACCCCAATAACGCTGACGAGAAACACCCCAGTCACGTAAACGGAATTGAACTTTCGAGTTGGCAAGTCCAGTCGGTTCTAATTTTGCAAGGAATGCATCATATGCACCTTGTAAATCTAAACCATCAAATTCGCCTGAATTCACCAGTTTGCCTTCTTTAGAACCGTACCATTCTTGCCAAGTTGTTGCGTCAAAGTCTGCATCGTCTGCACCTTTGGCATCAATCACTTGCTTAATGGTTAAGCCATATTTATTCGCAAATTCGAAGTCACGTTCATCGTGTGAAGGCACTGCCATCACCGCACCTGAGCCGTAAGACATCAAGACGTAGTTTGCGATCCAAACAGGAATTTGTTCGCCAGTAACAGGGTGTTTAACAAATAAACCTGTTGCCATACCTTTCTTTTCAGCAGTCGCAAGATCAGCTTCTGCAACAGAACCCATACGGCACTCTTCGATAAATGCAGCAAGCTCAGGATTGCTTTCCGCAGCTTTAAGTGCCATCGGATGTTCTGCTGCAACCGCAACATAAGTCACACCCATGAGTGTGTCAGCACGAGTGGTAAATACAGTTAAACCATCTGCATAAACGTCTGGATTCGCTGAAGGGAAGGTAATTTCCATACCCTGTGAGCGACCAATCCAGTTACGTTGCATGGTTAAAACTTGCTGTGGCCAGCCGTCTTTTAATGTGTCTAGATCGTCAAGTAATTCTTGCGCATAGTCAGTGATGCGGAAGTAGTACATTGGAATATCACGTTTCTCAACCAATGCACCTGAACGCCAGCCACGACCATTTTCAACTTGTTCGTTTGCTAAAACTGTTTGATCGACTGGATCCCAATTCACTGTAGAAAGCTTACGGTAAATTAAGCCTTTTTTATAAAGCTGTACGAATAACCATTGTTCCCAGCGGTAGTATTCAGGTGTGCAAGTTGCAAATTCACGATCCCAATCTACAGAAAGACCTAACTTTTTAAGCTGATTACGCATGTAATCAATGTTTTCAAAAGTCCATTTTGCAGGAGCGACTTGATGGGCAATTGCAGCATTTTCAGCAGGTAGGCCGAAAGCATCCCAACCCATGGGTTGTAGCACAGTTTCACCTTGTAAGCGGTGGAAACGGCTGATCACGTCACCAATCGTATAGTTACGCACATGACCCATATGCAGTTTGCCACTTGGATAAGGGAACATAGAGAGGATATAACGACGTGGTCCTTCTACTTGGTCGGCAACTTTAAAGGCTTTGCGATTTTCCCAGTCTTGTTGGACTGTAGGTTCAATCGCACTGGCTTGATATTCAGGGTCAATGTGAGTAGTCATAAACGTAAATAGAAATAACGGTTAAAAAGTTTGTGCTACAGCATAGCGCAAAATACGCCTAGAGTGAATTTTGCGATGCTGTGTAGATGTAAATAATTTAAGTCAAAATTGAAGGCTTTGGCGTAAATTATTGTGGTGCGGAGGCTACGGCTTGACCTTGGCGGAGCGCTGCATTGGCTTCGCGTTGTTGTTCCGCTAGTTGCTCATTTTGTTCATTCGACTGTTCGGCTTCACGTGAAACCTCTTCTTGGTTTTTTGCTGGAGTTGATTGCGTAGTTGTTGTTGCACCATAGGTATTCACTTTACCTTTACGCTGCGCATTTTTTGGCGGTGGCGTGGTGGTGTAATGCGTTGAACCTTTTGCATCCACCCACTTGTAATATTCTTTCGCTGAAAGGTTCAAACTGGTCAGGCAAAATGCCATGCTAGATAAAATACAGGCAGTGCGAGCAATCGTCGTCTTCATCATAAATTCAGTCCCAAAGTTAGAGTGATCATGCAAAATTATGCTGAAAATTTTGCGCTTTTTTGACAGCAGAATCTATGCATTTTTTAGCACAAAGGATAAAAGGGGCATCGTGTGGGATGAATAACTTTGTGAATGATGAATTGTGGAATTAATAAGCAATCAAAATATTGTGTTTTTATCATTTAATCCATGCCTTAAGTTGAAAGTGAGGCAATTGAATTAAAAACCCACAGCAATTCATTTAATTTATTTATTAGATTTATAAAAGTATTTTATTAAATACATGCTAACTGGTTATAAATAAACAAACTACAAAGAATGCAAAGAACGGGAGTGTGCTTAAAAAACAAACGGTCTGTAAGTAATCAGAAAAAAGCCCATTTTTAAACTTGACTTTAATGGTTGAAACTACAAAAATGCTGTCTTTAGTTTTATATGCCTTAGATCGATCACCCTTCGAATGAGTGCATTTTAGCAATGGACTTCTTCTCTAGCCGAGAGGTTGAACAAAGCCAACAAAATATGTTTATCCCAACATGTTTTAGACCCCATATTGCTCAAACAGCAAGCAGGTCAGATTTTTTTCTTATTGCTATGAAAACTATGAAATTTGTGTGCTATAACAGAGCACACAGTTAATGAATTAACCACGACAAATGCCCTCCATTTGTGCGTGAAAAAAGATTAGGGTGAATCACGTTGGAACTTTTATCTGGTGGTGAAATGCTTGTTCGCGCTTTAGCGGACGAAGGCGTTGAACATGTTTTTGGATACCCAGGCGGCGCAGTACTGCATATTTATGATGCGCTATTTCAACAAGAAAAAATCAATCATTACCTAGTGCGCCACGAGCAAGCTGCTGGTCATATGGCTGATGCTTACTCACGTGTCACAGGTAAAACAGGTGTCGTATTGGTGACATCTGGTCCTGGTGCAACAAATACCGTAACTCCAATTGCAACTGCCTATATGGACTCAATCCCAATGGTGATTTTGTCAGGTCAGGTTGCAAGCCATCTTATCGGTGAGGATGCGTTCCAAGAAACGGATATGGTCGGTATTTCGCGCCCAATCGTAAAACACAGCTTCCAAGTACGTCATGCAAGCGAAATCCCTTCGATTATTAAGAAGGCATTTTATATCGCTTCAAGTGGTCGTCCGGGTCCTGTTGTCGTTGATATTCCAAAAGATGCAACGAATCCTGCAGAGAAATTTGCTTACGAATATCCTGAAAAAGTGAAAATGCGTTCGTATCAACCGCCGCATCGTGGTCACTCAGGTCAAATTCGTAAAGCAATTGATGAATTGATTCATGCTAAACGCCCAATTATTTATTCAGGCGGTGGTGTGGTTCAAGGCAACGCTTCTGCACAGTTGACAGAACTTGCACATTTATTGGGTTATCCAGTAACCAGTACTTTAATGGGTCTTGGTGCGTATCCGGGCAATGATGAACAATTCATCGGTATGTTGGGTATGCATGGTACTTACGAAGCCAATATGACGATGCACAATGCAGATGTGATTTTGTGTGTAGGTGCGCGCTTCGATGACCGTGTAACCAATAACCCAGCGAAATTCTGTCCAAATGCGAAAGTCATTCATATTGATATTGACCCAGCAACGATTTCAAAAACAATTATGGCGCACATCCCAATTGTGGGTGCAGTAGAGCCTGTATTGACTGAAATGTTGGCTCAATTAAAGCAATTGAATGTGTCTAAACCAAATCCAGAAGATATCGCGGCTTGGTGGAAACAAATCAATGAATGGCGCCAAGTTCATGGTTTGAACTATGACAAACCAACTGATGGTTCAATGAAACCACAGCAAGTTGTTGAAGCGTTGGATAAAATTACCAATAGCCAAGCCATCATTACTTCAGACGTTGGTCAACACCAAATGTTTGGTGCGCTTTACTACAAATACACACGTCCACGTCAATGGATCAACTCAGGTGGTCTAGGAACCATGGGTGTAGGTTTGCCATATGCTATGGCAGCTAAACTTGCCTTCCCAGATCAACAAGTAGTGTGTATTACTGGCGAAGCATCGATTCAGATGTGTATCCAAGAACTATCTACATGTAAGCAATATGGCTTGAATGTAAAAATTCTATGCTTGAATAACCGTGCATTAGGTATGGTTAAGCAATGGCAAGACATGAACTACGAAGGTCGTCACTCAAGCTCGTATGTTGAGTCACTTCCAGACTTCCCTAAATTAATGGAGGCGTATGGTCATGTAGGTATTCAAATTGACCATGCAGATGAACTCGAGTCGAAGCTTGCTGAAGCGATGGCGATCAATGACAAGTGCGTGTTTATTAACGTGATGGTTGACCGTTCAGAGCATGTATATCCAATGTTGGTTGCTGGCCAGTCAATGAAAGATATGTGGTTAGGCAAAGGAGAGCGCACACAATGAGACATATTATCTCTGTACTTGTAGAAAACGAAGCAGGTGCGCTTTCACGTTTGGTAGGTTTATTCTCTCAGCGTGGTTATAACATTGAGACATTAAACGTAGCGCCAACAGAAGATCCGACGCTTTCGCGTTTGACTTTAACCACGTATGGCGATGAGCATAAAATTGAACAAATCACCAAACAACTCAACAAGCTTGTCGAAGTTGTTAAAGTTGTTGATTTGTCTGAAGGTGCTCATATTGAACGTGAATTGATGTTAATTAAAGTCAAAGCACTTGGTTCAGCGCGCGCAGAAATTAAACGTACTGCGGATATTTTCCGTGGACAAATCGTAGACGTAACACCAACGACATATACCATTCAAATCGCAGGTACAACTGAAAAGATAGATGGTTTTATTGATGCCTTAGCTGAAAATACAATTCTAGAAGTTGTACGTTCAGGTGTTTCAGGTATCGCACGTGGCGAAAAAGTTTTAACTATCTAATTTTATATATTCACCTCACTCCTATGGGTGAGGTACTTGAAACGTGAATAATCAAACAGAATCACGGTATCAAGTTAAAGGAAACAAAAGCATTTTAGCGGAGACAGCAATGCAAATTTTTTACGATAAAGACACAGACTTATCTATCATCCAAGGCAAAAAAGTAGCAATCATTGGTTATGGTTCACAAGGCCATGCTCATGCGCTTAACCTTAAAGATTCAGGCGTTGACGTAACTGTAGGTCTACGTGCTGGTTCTACTTCTTGGAAAAAAGCTGAAAATGCTGGTCTTAAAGTTTCAGAAGTTCCTGCTGCTGTAGCTCAAGCTGACTTAGTTATGATTTTGACTCCAGATGAGTTCCAATCACAACTTTACCGTGACGTAATTGAGCCAAACATCAAGCAAGGTGCAACGCTAGCATTTGCTCATGGTTTCTCTGTTCTTTATAACCAAGTTGTTCCACGTGCTGACCTTGACGTAATCATGGTTGCTCCAAAAGCGCCTGGTCATACTGTACGTTCAGAATTCCAACGTGGTTCAGGTGTACCTGATCTTATCGCTGTTCACCAAGATGCTTCTGGTAATGCACGTAACGTTGCGCTTTCTTACGCTTCAGGTGTGGGTGGTGGTCGTACTGGTATTATCGAAACTTCATTCCGTGAAGAAACTGAAACTGACCTTTTCGGTGAGCAAGCAGTTCTTTGTGGTGGTGCTGTTGAATTGGTTAAAATGGGCTTCGAAACTCTTGTTGAAGCTGGTTATGCACCAGAAATGGCTTACTTCGAATGTCTACACGAACTTAAATTGATCGTTGACTTAATGTTCGAAGGCGGTATCGCGGACATGAACTACTCAGTATCAAACAATGCTGAATATGGCGAATACGTAACTGGTGTTGAAGTAATCAACGAACAGTCTCGTGAAGCTATGCGTAATGCGCTTAAACGTATTCAATCTGGTGAATACGCGAAGATGTTCATCCAAGAAGGTGCGTTGAACTACCCATCTATGACTGCTCGTCGTCGTCAAAACGCGGCGCATGGTATCGAAGTAACTGGTAACAAGTTACGTGCGATGATGCCTTGGATCCAAGCGAACAAAATCGTTGATAAAGAGAAAAACTAATTTCTTGAATCAATTGATTTGAATACGAAGACCCACTCATTTTGAGTGGGTTTTTTAATATCTAAAGTTACGTACCTTGGATCCAAGCGAACAAAATCGTAGACAAAGAAAAGAACGAAGTTCTGATATCTAAGTCAAAAAGCCCTTGTTTTTAACAGGGGCTTTTTTATCCCTTATAAAAGACGGCATCAAGGCTACGAGCCTCAAATGATGTAAGCGATACTTTCATCATTTTCGCGCCTTGGATCCAAGCAAACAAAATCGTTGATAAAGAGAAAAACTAATTTCTTGAATCAATTGATTTGAATACGAAGACCCACTCATTTTGAGTGGGTTTTTTAATATTTAAAGTTACGTGCCTTAAAAATAAAAAAGTAGTGCTTTCATTCCTTACGCGTCACTCAGAACAGTGTGCTGCCTCGTTGTACTTCGTACAAAACAATGTTTTGTACTCGTTCATACTTTGGATCCAATCGAACAAAATCGTAAGCAAAGAAAAGAATTTATTTAATTATCTTTTGAGTTTTATGATACAAGGAACCCAATATTAGCGTGGGTTAGAATAATGATTTTATATAAATATGTGAGTTTTGAAGCTGCTTTAACGATTTTGAAAACAAAATCTCTAGGTTTTTCACATTTAGAAGATTTTAATGACCCATTTGAATGCACTGGTTTTGGTTTTTATGATTTGGATGTACCGACATCGGCAGCAGTAGGGCATTCCGAAATCAGTTTTCTAGAAAATATGTGATTTTAAGTTTGACTAGAACTGCTTTAAATCTACTCATCTGGCCACATTATGGGGATAGTTAAAAAAGGTGTCGTGATCGGAATAGACACATGCAAAGCAGGCCTTGAAGATGGTGATCAATTTATTATTCCTTCAACAAAAGGGGAGTTGAGATATTTAAAAACAGCGCCGAAGCAAGCCAATGTGGCAAGTGTTGAAAAATTAATGTCTGTAGGAAATTCAAATATTTTAAATTGGGATAATGAAGAAGTTTTAATAAAGCATGGTTTGCTTTATAAAATGCAGGAATGGGCATACGAAGAGGAAGTACGTATTGTAAAGAATATTAGCGATGCTCAATTCGGGTATCACTTTTCTACAAAAACACATGCATATATCAATGACCAACTTTGGCAAAGAGTCCAATTGCAAACGCGTCCAATTTATACATTAAAATTGCCTGAAGAAGCCTTTGTTGAAGTATATGTTGGGAAAAATGCATATATTGATCTTAGAAGAAAGCAAGAGCTTGTGAAGCCCGTAATTGATCATAAGGTAGATCAGTTTGAATTGCTGAAAGATCTATG
Organism: Acinetobacter sp. YH12231; assembly: GCF_013417755.1. NCBI lineage: Bacteria > Pseudomonadati > Pseudomonadota > Gammaproteobacteria > Moraxellales > Moraxellaceae > Acinetobacter > Acinetobacter sp. YH12231. The sequence goes on along the minus strand of NZ_VPDJ01000003.1, from coordinate 76,515 downwards.
TATTGAATCTAATATTGGTTTGAAATGTATTTCATTAGATTTGGAAACATGGGCTTTAAAAGCGACTCCAATTTAATCTGATAGTTTGAGTCGTAGGTAGTTTCAAAACTCCTATATTTGTGTCATCTGTGTTGAATTTAGGTTGTGATAGAGTAGGCATTATTCATGCTGCATGGAGTGTGTAATTGCAATGAAAATATCAAAACTCTCTCTTTTACTCGCTCTTTGTCTACCTGTGGTGAGTTTTGCACAAGATGCAGATATAACACTGTCTGAGTTAAAGCCTTTACCTGATGTTCGCATATCCATGCAGCGGATGCTTCGCTCGACTGAAGGACGCTATTTCTTAGATTTGTATGCTGGCATATGGAATCCGCACGGGACGTTGACTGATCTGCAAGAGCCCAAACAAATTAACTTTAAAGGGACTCAAAAAGCAGATTTTATTGACTTGAATTCAGTCAATGTTGGGACGGAACAAAGTGCTGCAGCAGCTTATCGATTGGCAGGTACATTGAATGCAAATACAGGCTACTTTAAAGCTGAACTGACGGAACAAACGGCACCACCATCTACAAGTTATCTACAGTTTGAACCTGCGTTTAAAGCTGCAGATAAACCTATCCTGCTGTTTAAGTTTTATGGGGTGCAATCCGCAGACCAACCTTATGGGAAGTCTCTAAAACGCGTAGATGTGGTTAATAAATCAAATGGCAAAGTACTACAGTCATTACAAGGCTTTAATGCTTTTGGGAATAGTATGGGATTCTTAGATGTAAACTTTGATGGATACTATGATGTTGTACTTTCAGATACCTCTGATGGTCGAAAAATAGAAGATAAGCGATTTATTTATTGGATGTACAATCCTAAAACGAAGAATTTTCAACGCTCACCACAATTGGAAAAAATTGCTGGCTTCCCAAAATTAAAAGGAGAGTTGCAGCAGATCGACTTTGGATCAGGTCAAATCTTTCGAGTCGATCAAGGATTGCTTTATCCAGTCAGTGAGTAAGTTAAATTTTAAAAAGCCCCATAACTTGGGGCTTTTTTTATTTATAGAATTTTCTAAAGATGAATGTAGATACTTTTAAATGAGGTAGTCAGTATTTTGAATAAAAAATCAAAGTAAAAAGAGGGTTGAAAGAGAGGGACTGAATTTTAACATACATGATATTTCATGTAATAAATGAGATTCTAAAAATTTGAAAAACAAAAAACTGAAATTTAAAGAAAGAAAATATGATTTACAAAAGCTTAACATTGGAAACTAAGACGTGTTTCAAAACCTGTAATTTAATACAAAGGCTCAGTATTTGGTGACGTAATTCTTGTATTGCGTTTCAAAAGACATACCTGAAAGTAGTGATTATACATTCGAGATTCTATTTAAAAATAAAATTTAATCGGCCTTTACTATTAATATAGTTGAATATTCAAATATTATTGGTTTGTTTGAAAATTATTTTGAACTATTTCACAAATATTTGGTGAAATATGTAACAGCCTATATTATTTTTAATGTTACTAAATTTAATAAAAACAATAAGATATGTTATACCAAAAAATAGGGATATGAAAAAAATCCCCAAAATTTGGGATAAAGAGAAAAATTAAATAAAAATATAAAAATTAAAAATATTTAATATATTACAACCACATAATTTAAATATTCGTAAAAAATAATATTACATGAATATTCGTGTGAATATTCCGCATTAGGTTCTTTTTTTCTCCACATGATTAAGAATGAATCAGCACCTAGGGAAAGTAAGATTAATTAGTTTTTCTTAATAAATATCCTTTGATGCACATACTAATAAATCTCATATGAGAATGGAGAAGTGAAATGTCTACATCTAAAATTTTAACCGCAGTACTATCTGCAACATTGTTCGTAGCACTTCCAGCAACATCTGCAATCGCTGGTGGTAAAAAAGAATCTAAACAATGTGGCGGTGCGCCGTGTGAAGGCGAAATCGACATAAAGTTACAGATTCTTAAAGCATGTGAGCTTTTGGTAGGTAAAGACATCAAACTCGTTGAAGACAGTTATACGGGTGCTAGTGGCTTTACAGTTACAACGAACACTCCATATACATTAAATCTATCTACGCTAAACGCGGGTTCAAGTGCAGATACTTTTGTAAAACATGAAACCACTAGTGATAAAGTATTTACAAAAATCACGACTTCAAAAGGTGGTGTGAATTATCCAATCGGTTCTACACCTGTAGCTGGTATGAGCGTTGATAACTTTGCTGTATCTGTAGCTCCAAAAAATACAATTTCAGGTACTCAACGTGCTGGTACATACAAAGATACTTTATATATCAAAGTAGCTTACTAATCCAAATTTAGGGAGTTGATTCTACACAGTTAGGGTCAACTTCTTTTTATTTTTGAATTGATAATAATATTTAAATGTACTGGGGTGGGTATATGAAAAGTTTATTCAAAGTCGTTTCATTTAGTTTAATGACTTGCTTATTGAGTCCTCAAATATTTGCAGGTATTTCAATTAGCCCTGTGCAGTTATATTTAACCGATAAATCTAAACAACGCAGTGCGACATTTACTTTGGAGTCGAAAGGGGATGATGAGACACCACGTATTTTTGAGGCTCAAGCATTTAAATGGACTCAAAATGCTGCAGGCGAAGATGTTCTTTCACCTGAATCCAATATTATTATCAATCCGAAGAACTTTATTTTAAAACCAAATTCAAAACAAATGGTTCGTGTGGGTTTTACTCAATCTGTAGAAAGTATGAACCTACAACAAGAAGAAGCATGGCGTATTCTTTATACTGAGCTACCTCAAGTGACGAACTCTGAATCGAAAATTGCACTGTTATTAAGTATTAATGTGCCATTTTTTGTCGGCAAACAAGAACCCGCTTATTTGAAATTTATTGCTAAAAAATCGAATGGTCGCACCATTATTCAGGTTGAAAATTTAGCAAAATCACACATTCAAATCCAAAAACTTTATGTCATCGATAAAAGCAAGAAAACAGTCGCTGAATCTTCCGATATGAAATATTTATTGGCATTAGGTAAAAACCAATACGACATCGGGAGTGTTTCTTTACAAGGCGCTAGTAATTATAAAGTCGTTGTGGAAACAGATAAAGGTGACACTCCTTTGGAGTTTAATTTAGTTGAGTAGTGGCTATGAATAGAATTACATTGCTTCTATATTGTATTTTATGTGCTAATTCTGCTCATGCAGAAGCTGTTGATATGCCTGATGATTTATTTCCAACCAGTATTTGGGTAAACGAAGTAGACCGCAAGAGCGAAGTATTATTACTGACTGAAAATAACAAGTTTTATATAGAGTGCGCAGATCTTGATAAGCTGCAAATTAAAGTAGAAATTCTGAAACGACATGCAACTAAAAATTCATTTTGTTTGGTAACGGATCAAGATATTCATTCTGGATTTGATCCTCAATTGCAAGCTATCAAAATTAATCTTCCATCAAAATATTTCTTTGGGCTAGAAACGGATGCCTTAATCAGTCAGCCGATGCCTGCAAATTTTGGTGCATTTCTTAATTATGAAATGCATTTTGAAAATAATACTCAACATAATAATTTTGGTGTGCTACCTGAACTGGGCGTGTTTAAAGACAATTGGATTTTAAGAAATAATGCCTTTTATCGAAATAATAAAGGTGATGATTATCGTGAAGAAAAATTCGTCAGGTTAAATAGTAGTCTTGAGTTTGATTTTTCTAAAAGTGCGACCAAACTGATTATTGGTGATACGACCTCTGCATATAGTGCATTAATTCATGGTGTGCGATTTGGTGGTTTGAGTTTTGGTACAGACTATACATCACGTCCAGATTTCGTGTATTGGAATATTCCAAGTCTAAAAGGTAGTGCGGTTTTGCCTTCGACTGTTGATTTATATATTGATGGCGTAAATATTTATCAGAAAAAGATTTCACCTGGAGATTATAACTTACAAACAGGTGCCAATATTGAAAGTGCCGGTACAGCGCAAATGGTTGTACAAGATGTACTGGGGAATACCACTGTTCGAAGCTTCCCGGTATTAATTAGTAGTAAATTGCTCAAAGAAGATTTAAATGATTACAACATATCATTAGGGAAACTACGCTTCAGTTATGACGAAGAAAATAGTGATTATCGCGATTTTTTTAGTTCAGCCTATTGGCGTAGAGGTGTCACCAGTCGTACCACGTTGGGTGCAAGTGCAACCTATAGTGACAAAGTAAAAAATGCAGGACTGCTATGGACGCAAGCGGTCAATCGATGGTTTGTTTTAGACAGTATTTTTTTAGGCAGTAAAACCGATAATGACGATGGTTATTCTGCAGGTTTGGCTATCAGTCGTAATTTCGGAAAACTCAATTTTGGTGTGAGTTCACGCTACGCTACAAATGATTATCGGGCGTTAGGTTATGAGGATAATCATATTTTCCCAAAATTTGAAAATATGGCGTATTTAAGTTTTGCTAATTTTCCATTCTTTCAAAATTTAAACCTGAACTATATCGAACAAACCCAGTATGAATCTAATGATCCTTTATTTGAATTAGAGGATCGCAAAATGCTCACAGTGGGTGTGAGTCGCGAAATCACACAGAATTTAATGTATACCGCCAATTATTTTAAAGAATTTGGTGATAGCGATGACTCAGGTGCTTTTATTACATTTTCTTATAATTTTGGTGGTGGTAAACGTATTCAGGCTGATGCAGGTACCAATAAATCCGGCGGTGTACGTTTCATCCAAAATGCATTTGGTGAATATGGTGCAAATTATGCGCTAGGTGTGGATTATCGTAATGATGAAATGGTATTAAATGCCTATGGTGGTTTGTCCACTAATGTTGGTGATTTAACCCTAAGTCATCTCTATAGTGAAAATGATTCAACAACACAGGTTGGCTACCGTGGCGCTATGGTGTGGTTGGGTGGTCAATACGCATTGACCAGTTTTGTCGATAATGCTTTTGCTTTAGTGAATGTTGGTGGTCGTGAAGATATTGATGTCATGCGATCAATGTCTCCAGTCGCGAAAACCAATAAAAAAGGCTATGCCTTTGTACACGATATCGTTCCTTATATTAATTACGATATTTCATTCGATGAAAACCAATTGCCGATCGAAAGCAAAGTTCCGAATGCTGCACATCGTTTAGTTGCGTTAAGACAGCGTGGTTATAACATTAATTTTTCAGTATTTGATACACAACAAATATTGGTCAAAATATTGGATGAACAAGGTCATCAATTTGTGGCAGGAAGTGAAGTTGCAATTGATACCCCAGAAGCTGATGTTTATCCAGTGGGTTCAGATGGCACGGTAATGTTATATGGTTTGGTTGAAGGCTACTACAAGTTGACGGTGAGGACCAGTGGTGGTCGATCTTGCCAAACAGCTTTAACAGTGCCGAAAAAGGTAGAAAACCAAACTCCTGAATTAATTACATTGCAGTGTAAATAAAGGAGTATTTCCAATGAAAAGTATTTTACTCATCTCAGCAGCGTTATTTAGTTCAATGACATTTGCAGCGCCGAGTCGTTGTGAAATGGGACGAATCAGTGAAACCAATATGCGCTTGGCGAATTACTATAATAGTCAAGCGGCAAGTTCATTTAGTGTCGATTGTTCCGGTAAATACCGCATACGCTTTAATAGCCGTAATTTGCAGGATACTTCGGGCAGTAGTTTTGTGACGAATGGCCCGATTAAGCTCAAAACACGAATGACTGTTTCAGGTGCGATGGAAAATCTGTGGAATGTTTCTACAGAGCAAGGCGCTGGCAAAAATAACTATGTGATTGCTGTGCGTTTGGTGGAGCGAGTGAATGCAACGACACCTGCAGGAATCTACCGCGATACAGTCTTTGTAAATATGGTGTTTTGAGAGGCTTAGTGAGTGATTTTATTTCATGGTTAAGGTGATTATATGCAGAGTGCTAAGTTCATGTCGCTAGATTGAAGCTTGAGTATAGATATTTAGGTGAATCTTGGGCTTCAATCTAAGAAGCTTAATTTTCTGTTATGCGTATAAAGTCAGAAATGAAGGAAATTTGATTTCAGCATATGCTTCCCCGATAACTACTTTGGGTGTGGCGATTATTTTTGCACTACGCTTGACTAAAAGTGTGAGACGAATTGAAAAGTTTAATCAAACGTTGGCAACAACGGTCACTCAAGTAAAGGAAGAGTTGACGCATACCCTACAAAATCATTATCAGTTAGAAATGGAAAATACCCGCTTGCAAGAGCGTATTCAAATTGCACATGAGCTACATGATGGCTTAGGTGGCTCCTTGGTTCGTTCAATGGCATCGGTTGAGCAGAGTTCCAAAGATCTGACCAATTCGCAATTTTTATCGATGTTGAAAATTTTAAGAGATGATTTACGACATATCATTGATAGCGGTTCAAGTTTAGTCACCAAACTGCCTGAAACCCCATTGTTATGGATGGCACCCTTTAGGCACCGTTTTAATCAGTTATTTGATTAGCTCGATATACACGCTAAATGGTCAGTTCCTGCAAAATGGGAAGTGGATGTTACTCCAATGGAATGTTTAACCCTACAGCGTGTAGCCGAAGAAGCATTAACCAATATTGTGAAGCATAGTCATGCGACCGTGGTGCAGATTCGGATTTATTATGAAAACTCGGCATTGATAATGGAAGTAGAAGACAATGGCGTGGGGGTTGATGTGGATTTAGTCAATCAAGCCGGTTTGAGTGTGGGGCTTCGTAGTATGAGTGGGCGTTTAGAGCGGATGAACGCAGATATGCAAATCACTTCTCGTGCGGGTCAGACGATTTTAAAAGTGATTAAAAATTACGGATAAATCATGATTTTGTAGAAGAAATTACTCAATTTTTTTCAATAAACTGTCATCAAATAATCATCAAAATGAAAAAAACTGCTGCTTAAACTGTGACTATACATTTATAAGAAGCATGTAAGATCATGACAGAATCGGCTATCAATTTAGGGCGTATGCAGGATGAACCTGCACGCTTTCAATTCCAATTTAAGCATATGCAATCACGAATGGATGTGCAAACGGTCTCAACTTTAATTCGTCCAGGTCTAAAAATCGCCATTGTTACAGATACGTGGGCGCCAGAAATTAATGGTGTTGCACATTCTTTATTGCAGTTGTGTAAAGGCTTGCAGCAACAAGGCAACTCAATATTTTTAATACGCCCTGAACAATCCGAAAGTTGTCAAGATTTTCGACCTGATCAAGAGTGTTTGGTTCGAGCGCAGTCAATTCCTAAATATTCAGGTTTACAGTTTGGCTGGCCGCAATTGATCAAACTTAGTAAAGCTTTAAAAAAAGCCCAAGTCGACATTGTGCATATAGTCACTGAAGGACCTTTGGGATTTGCTATGCTTCAACTGGCGCGTTCTTTACAGATTCCTGTGTCCAGTGGTTTTCATTCGGCCTTTCATGATTTTAGTCGCTTCTTTGATTTAGCGTTTTTAATGAAGCCTGTACAACATTATTTACGATGGTTTCATAACAATACTCAACTCACCTGTGTCCCGAGCCAAGATACTGCGGATGCCTTGCATCGATTAGGTTTTAGTTGTCCATTGGTGGTGGTAGGGCGAGGTGTGGACCATAGTCGATTTTCTCCCTCACATTATCGAGCAGAACTGAGACAACAGTGGCAAGCAGATGAACATACCCGCGTGATGCTCTATGTCGGTCGGCTATCTCCTGAAAAAGAAGTGGATGTTTTGATTTCTGCCTACCGTTCGATGTTGGCTATGGATGCACGAACGAAATTGGTCATTGTGGGTGATGGGCCTGATCGTGAACGACTAATGCAACTGGCAAAATCCCTAGATGTTATTTTTATGGGAAGTTTAAGTGGTCAGGCTTTATCGGAAGCCTATGCCAGTGCGGATGTTTTTGTTTTCGCAAGTCAGGTTGAGACCTTTGGTAATGTGGTTTTGGAGGCGATGGCTAGCGGATTGCCGGTGATTGCATATAATGCTGCATGTGCCCAACTGCACGTGAGAAATCAGCAAACGGGATGGTTATGTCATTTATCTCGAACCGATGAATTTATTCGTCTCATGCAGCAATTGCCGCAACGCGCTAAATTAAAAACCATGGGCATCGAGGCGGCAAAAGACGCTGCTAAAATTGGTTGGCAATATCCTGTACAGCAATTTGAGCACGCGCTATATCGCGTGGTGGATCAAGCTATGATGAGCCAATGGAGCTAGCGCTATTGGTTGTATAGAAAAGTTGAGCATCTTCAAAAATTAATATTCATCGAACTGTCATCAAAGCATCATTGCACTGTCAAAAAGATAACTTAAGCTGAGTCAAACACAGATCTCAACTTGTAAAAATAACAACACAAATCTAGCTCAACCCCAACATAGTCAGGCTTTGACTGTAGATAGGAGATTAGCGATGAATTTTAAAAATGCAAAAACAAGAATGCTGCATCTCGATTTAAAAGGCTGTATTTATCTCAATCATTTTTCGCATCAACAAGTTGTCGCTGACATATTTAAAATGGTGAGTCGACTTGGTGATGGTGTGTTTTGGTATGTCATGTTGGCGACGGTCTGGATCGTGCAGGGCATGTATTACAGTGTACAAATCGTCTATGTATTACTGGGTGGTTTCGTCGGCACCTCGATCTATAAACTCCTCAAAAAGAAAACTGTGCGCCCAAGACCGTACCAAGTGCATCAAGTGATTCGCTTAGGTGAACGCCCTCTAGATCATTTTAGTTTTCCATCAGGGCATACTCTACATGCAGTCATGGCAACAACTGTGCTGGGCTATATTCAACCCATGCTGTTGGTCCTGATGTTGCCCTTTAGCTTATTAGTGGCATTATCTCGCATGATCTTAGGTTTGCATTACCCAAGTGATGTCGCTGTCGGTGCTGCTATAGGCGCTGCAGTGGGTGCGGCGATTATTCTCTGTGCACCTCTTTTCGGTTTGGTTTTATAGTTTGATGTGGACATCTCAATTGCAAAATCTGGTAATAAAAAAATTAAAAGGGTTTATCACGTCGAATTGCTGAAATTTGTTAAAGTAAGCCATCATTCTATAGACGATGTTAGGAAGACCCATGGGTTTACGCTGGACAGATACCATTGATATCGCAATTGAGCTGTATGAAGCTCACCCTGATGTTGATCCGCAATGGATTCGCTTTACTGACCTACATGCATGGGTATGTGCATTGCCAAATTTCACTGATGACCCTGAAAAGTCGACTGAAGGTCTGCTTGAGGGAATTCAGATGGCCTGGATTGATGAGGCAAGTTAATCCCTACATCGAAAAAAGCAATTTTTTTGTATAGCAAAAGCAGAAAATAGCGCATTATTCGGTATAATGCGGCAAATTTTTCACGTCAAATTGACTTAAGGAGCCTCTCATGGCTATTGAACGTACTTTATCTATCGTTAAACCAGACGCAGTTGCTAAAAACCACATCGGCGACATCTTTGCTCGTTTCGAAAAAGCTGGTCTTCAAATCGTTGCAACTAAAATGAAACACTTGACTCAAGCTGAAGCTGAAGGCTTCTACGCTGAGCACAAAGAACGTGGTTTCTTTGGTGACCTAGTTGCATTCATGACTTCTGGTCCAGTTGTAGTTTCAGTTCTTGAAGGCGAAAACGCAGTTCTTGCTCACCGTGAAATCCTTGGCGCAACTAACCCTAAAGAAGCTGCTCCTGGTACTATCCGTGCAGACTTCGCTGTAAGCATCGACGAAAACGCTGCTCACGGTTCTGACTCTGTAGCATCTGCTGATCGTGAAGTTAACTACTTCTTCGCTCAAACTGAGATCGCTCCACGTACTCGTTAATTCGAAGTATTCAAACCAGATAAGTGGTATACTGCTTGTCTGGTTTTTTTATTCTCTGAATAATTCTTTGCTCAATAACTGAGCTTCTCCTTTGATCTTTAGACATGGTTTAGGTAATTACACATGAGTACTGAAGTAGTCGCTACATCAGCTGTTTCTGATGCACAGCAACAATCTCCATCCGCTCCGACGCAGAAAAATACTGTGGAGAAAGTGAATTTACTGGGCATGTCACGTCCGCAAATGGAAAAATTCTTCGAAGAAATGGGGGAGAAAAAGTTCCGTGCTGGGCAGGTGATGAAATGGATTCATCAGTTCTTCGTGACTGATTTTGCTGAAATGACCAATATTTCTGGTAAATTGCGTGAAAAACTAGAAAAGATTTGTGAAATTAAAGCGCCTGAAGTGGTGCATAAAAATTATTCAAAAGACGGTACTCGTAAATGGGTGTTCCGTGTAGGTGATGGTGCAGGTTCATTGGTTGAAACTGTACTCATTCCTGCAGAAGATAAAACCGGCGCACGTAAGACCTTGTGTATTTCGTCACAAGTGGGCTGTGCTCTGGACTGTTCATTCTGTTCAACTGGGAAACAAGGTTTTCAACGTGACTTGAGCCAAGCTGAAATTATTGGACAGCTTTGGATGGCGAACTTCTCTTATATGGAAGATGTGCTAGTTGCGGATCGTGAACGTTCAGTGACCAACGTGGTGATGATGGGCATGGGTGAGCCGTTGTTGAACTATGATGCTGTATTGAATTCAATGCGTATCATGTTGGATGACTTTGCGTATGGCATGTCGAAGCGTCGTGTGACTTTATCAACATCAGGTGTGGTACCTAAAATTGACCAATTGGCACAAGACATTGATGTAGCCTTGGCAATTTCACTCCATGCGCCAAATGATGAACTACGTAACGAACTAGTTCCGATCAATAAAAAATATCCGTTGGAACAGTTGATTGCAGCGTGTCAGCGTTATATCGCAAAAGATGGTAATGAAAGTTCGCGTAAACACGTGACCATCGAATACGTGATGTTAGATGGTGTAAATGACCATCCTGAACATGCACAGCAAATGTTAAAGCTGTTGAAAAACTTACCAAGCAAAATTAATTTAATTCCGTTTAACCCGTTCCCGCATGCGCCATACGGTCGTTCAAGCCGTAACCGTATTATTTCTTTCCAAAAAACTTTGTCTGATGCCGGTTTTGTGTGTACGATTCGTCAGACACGTGGTGATGATATCGATGCTGCGTGTGGACAACTCGTGGGGCAAGTTGCTGACCGTACTCGTCGTGCGGAGCAATGGAAAAAGAAAGTTGCGCAGCAAAATGAGATACTGCGCTCACAAGGATAATAAAGAGGCAGCCAATTGAAAAAGTTAACGTATAAGTTCACTTTCGTTTCAGCTTTATGTGCATCGGTTTTGGCATTAACAGCATGTCAAACGCCTGAGATTGGGAAAAAAGACCCAGAGAAAGCCGTAAAAATCAGAACGCAATTGGCTGTTGAACACCTGAAAGCAGGGGATTTGGACTCTGCTAAACGCGCATTAGATCAGGCTTTAGAGGTGGATTCTCGCGATTCTCAGGCCAATATGATGATGGGTGTCTTACTACAACGAGAAGGCAGTCCAGCCAACTTAGAAAAAGCAGATAGTTATTTTAAGCGTGCAATTTCAGCAGACTCAAAAAATTCTCAAGCACGTAACAACTACGGTACGTATTTATACCAAGTTGAGCGCTATAATGATGCGATTGAACAGTTCAGCATCGCAGGTTCAACTTTAGGTTATGATCAACGTTTCAAAGCATTGGAAAATTTAGGTCGAATTTACCTGAAAGTGGGTGATGTGGCGAATGCTGAAAAATCATTCAAACAAGCTTTGCAGGCTAATCGTGATTCCTATGTTTCAATGTTAGAGTTGTCTGAAATCTTTTATTTGAATCAGCAGTTCCCTGCTGCCACACAAATGTATGAACAATTTGTACGTGCAGTAGGACAAAAAAATCAGGGTGCGCGTGCACTCTGGATTGGCATTCGAACAGCGCGTGCCAATGGCGACAATTTGGGTATGCAAGTACTGGTCAATCAGTTACGTGCTTTGTTCCCAGAAAGTCCTGAATACCAACGCTATTTGCAATTACAGTACAGTACTGAGGCCGTATGGAAGTAAATCCTAATTCACCGCAATCGAATGGTTCGAGCGTAGCTCCAAATGCATTAGGAAATGTACAACGCCCAGGTGAGTATTTACGTCAAGTACGTATTACGCAAAAACTGGAACTTGAAGCTGTCGCATCAGAACTCAATATTCCATTAAAAACACTGACTGCACTTGAGCAAGATGATTATAAGTCATTGCCTGAAGCGACCTTTATTAAAGGTTACTACCGCACTTATGCCAAATATTTAAAAGTTGATGCAACCAATATCATTCAACGTTTTGATGATATTTATGCTAACGATACGGGATTGTTGCCAAATCACGCGTTAAACAATTCACCGATTAAAATTATGGGTAAATTACCCGGTTCTAACCGTGACCGTAATCGTAAATGGATCAAACGTGGTCTGATTGCATTGGCTGTGTTGGTAGTCATTGGTGCGATCGTGGCAGCGATTCAGGGCATGACCTCGGGCAGCGATAATGAAGACGCTGTGACCAGTGATGTCGCTTCAGAAGTTCAAGTCCTCGACATGAATGGCGGAAATGCAGCGGTCAGCGGTGATCAATTGATATTGACCTTTAGTAGCCCGACTTCAGTACATATTGTTGATTCGACGGGTAAGGTGTTGGCGACGGGTCGTCAAGCATCGACGCTCAACTTAAACGGTGAAACACCATTCCAAATTCGTTTGGATGATGCAACAGTAGTGTCATTAAGCTTAAATAATGAAAATATTTCATTGTCACCATATACCGTAAACGGCAAAGCAGATTTCCGTTTATCACGTTAAGGGACAACAGAGCAGACTGAACAATGATTGAAAATCCAATTAAGCGCCGTCCAACGCGTAAAATTAAAGTAGGTTCGGTGTATGTCGGTGGTGATGCGCCGATCAGCATCCAAAGTATGACCAATACTGAAACCTGTGATGTCGAAGCGACCGTGGCACAAATTCAGCGCTGTGTAGACGTCGGTGCGGACATCATGCGTGTTTCTGTACCGAGTATGGAAGCTGCTGAAGCTTTTGGTGAAATTCGTAAACGTGTGCAAGTGCCATTGGTTGCCGATATTCACTTTGATTATAAAATTGCTTTACGTGTTGCAGACCTTGGTGCAGATTGTTTGCGTATCAACCCGGGTAATATTGGCTCAGAAGCTAAAATTCGTGAAGTAGTAGCTGCTGCACAACATAATGACATCTCTATGCGTATTGGTGTCAATGCCGGCTCACTGGAAAAAGATATTCAAAAGAAATATGGTGAGCCTACAGGTCAGGCCTTGCTTGAATCTGCAATGCGCCATATTGATATTTTAGACCGTTTAAATTTCCATGAATTTAAAGTGTCAGTCAAAGCATCGAATGTATTCCTGACTATGGATGCTTACCGATTACTTTCTGCACAAATTGATAACCCATTACACTTAGGTGTGACTGAAGCAGGTGTCTACCGCACGGGTTCAGTCAAATCTGCTATCGCTTTAGGCGGTTTGTTGATGGAAGGCATTGGTGACACCATGCGTATTTCATTGGCCGCAGAGCCTGAAGAAGAAATCAAAATTGGCTTTGATATTTTAAAATCATTGGGCTTACGTTCAAACGGCATTAACTTTATTGCATGCCCAAGTTGTTCGCGCCAAGAATTTAATGTCATCAAAGTCATGCAAACATTGGAAGAGCGTTTAGAAGATATTCGTACCCCAATGGATGTATCGGTGATTGGTTGTAAAGTGAATGGTCCGGGTGAAGCCAAAGAAGCCGATATTGGTGTAGTAGGTGCAAGTCCGCGTTCACTGGTGTATCGTAATGGCGAAAAGAGCCATTTAATTGACACAAATCAGTTGGTTGACGAAATCGAAGCGATGGTTCGTCAACGTGTTAGCGATCTTGAAGACGCTAAAGCTAAAGAGATTATTCGCACAAGTTTTTCTGAGTAGATCATGAGTTCAATCGTCGCAATCAAAGGTTTTAATGACATTCTCCCTACGCAAAGTCCTGCATGGAGACGTCTAGAACAGCATCTATCAAGCCTGATGGATGCTTATGGTTATCAGCAAATTCGCTTGCCGATTGTGGAGCAGACTCATCTGTTCAAACGTTCTATTGGTGATGCAACGGATATCGTTGAAAAAGAAATGTACACATTCCTAGATAAAGGTAATCCGCCTGAGTCTTTGACTTTGCGTCCAGAAGGAACAGCAGGGTGTGTACGTGCAATGCTTGAACATAACTTACTTCGTGGTGCTACACCGCGTGTATGGTATGTCGGCCCAATGTTCCGCTATGAAAAACCACAAAAAGGTCGCTACCGTCAGTTCCATCAATTTGGCGTAGAAACTTTTGGTGTTGCAACACCAGATCAAGATGCAGAATTGATTTTAATGACTGCGCGTTTGTGGAAACGCATGGGCGTTGCAGATAAAGTTCAATTAGAACTCAATACTTTAGGTGAGTCTGATGAACGTGCAGCTTATCGTGCAGCATTGGTTGAATTCTTAGAGTCACATAAAAATGACTTAGATGAAGATTCACAGCGTCGTCTAACCACGAATCCACTGCGTATTTTGGATTCTAAAGATGCAAAAACACAAAGCATTTTGGAAAATGCGCCAAAACTTCACGACTTTATGGGTGAAGAAACGTTGGCTCACTTTGCTCAATTGCAGCAGTATTTGACTGACGCTGGTATTGGTTTTGTGATCAATCAAAAATTGGTTCGTGGTCTCGACTACTACAATAAAACGGTCTTTGAATGGACAACTACACACTTAGGTTCTCAAGGAACGGTATGTGCTGGTGGTCGTTATGACGGTTTAGTCGGTCAGCTTAAAGGTAAAGCAGACCAGTCGGTGCCTGCTGTTGGTTTTGCAATGGGTATGGAGCGTTTGCTTCTTCTACTTGAACAAGTGGAAGATAATACCCCTGTGCGTGACTGTGAGCTATTCTTAGTTTCAGATCCTGCAACTCAAGGTAAAGCGTTGGTACTTGCTGAACAAATTCGTGATCAACTTGAAGCGGCGGGTAGCAACATTCGCTTAAAAGTTGGTTCACAAGGTTCAATGAAATCGCAAATGAAAAAAGCTGACCAATCGGGTGCTTTATTTGCTGTGATTTACGGTGAACGTGAGCAAGCAGCAGGGCAAGTGCTGGTAAAAGAGCTAGCGATTGCAGAACAACACGAAGTGAATGTGGCAGACTTTGTTGCCTTCATTATCGAAAAAATTTCTTCAAAATAATCCCTATAACATAAGGAAAAAGGTAATTTCATGAGCGCATTGAGTGAAGAAGAACAACTTGATAATTTAAAATCGTTTGCTAAAAAATATGGCTCTGCCATTGTTAGCGGCATTTTAATTGCGTTGATTGCCTTTTTCGGATGGGAATACTGGCAGAAGAAAACTTTGGCTGAATCGCAAATGCAAACAGCCAAAGTCCAGCAGTTAATGGATGATGCTCAGTCGGCGACGGGTGACGCTTTTACACAACTTTCTGCGACTGCAGATAAAATTGTAAAAGAAGCGCCAGATTCGCCACAAGCCATCCAAACTCAGTTGCTTATGGCAAAATTGGCGTATGATAAAGCGGATTATGCCAACGCTGAAAAAGCTTTGAAAAAAGTTGAAAATTCAAAAGTTGATGATGCAGGCTTAGTTCAATTGGTGAAATTACGTTTGGCGTATGCACAATTGGCACAAAAGAAATTTGATGAAGCATTAAAAACTTTAGAAGCGGTTAAAGAACCTGCTTTTCAAGCAACTGCAGATGAAGCCCGTGGCGATGTCTATGTTGCAAAAAATGATATCGAAAATGCAAAGAAAGTTTATCAAAGTGCATGGGAGGCTTTGGTTGAGCGACAAGAAGAACGTCAAATTTTACAAATTAAACTCGAAAGTGTAGGCGTTTTAGTTGATGATCCTGAAATTGAACGTCCGATTATAGATACACAAGTGGAAGCAACTGAATGAATAGAAAATACAAAATTACCTGTGCGCTGACAGTTTTAACACTTGCTTTGGCTGGTTGTGCAAATAAAGGAAAAGTAGAAAAAGTAAAACCAAATCCTTTACCAAAATTGGAACAGGCAAAAACTTTAGCACCTGTATTTTCAAACAGTGTGGCTTCAACTGAAGAAGCAGATCCACTGCGTTTACGTATGGATGCAGATAATGGCGTTGTTTTTAGCGTAAATCCTAATGGTGAAGTTCAAGCCTACAAAGGCAAAGAGCGTTTATGGCAGAAGAAAATCTCTAAACAAGGTTTGACTGCAGGTGTAGAAGCAGCTGACGGAATTGTGGTTGTCGGTAATGCAAAAGGTCAATTATTTGCATTAGATCAGGCAACAGGTGAACAAAAGTGGACTGCGCAATTAACCGGCGCGTTACTTTCACCGTCGTTGATTCAAGCAGGTCGCGTTATTTCAGTTACCAATGATGGTACGGTATACGCAAACGATGTGGCAACGGGCCAACAAACTTGGACCTATAACTTGCCAAATGTGCAGTTTAGTTTACGTGGTATGGCAGCACCGGTATCACTCGATGCGCGTCATGTTCTCATCGCTTCTTCAAATGCCTATATCTATGTGATTGATGCATTGAGCGGTATTCCGAAAATGCAGCGTCGTGTTGCAGTGTCAGACGGTCGTTCAGATGTACAACGTCTCATTGATATTGACGGTGAACCGACTGTAGCAGGTCAATTTTTAATTACCACCAGTTACCAAGGCCAAGTGACAGCGCTTGATCTTGCCTCACAACAAGTGATCTGGAGCAATGATGCGAGCAGCATTCAGCGTCCTGAAGTTGCGGGCAATGGTGTCTTTGTGACACAAACTGATGGTAAAATTGTGGCTTATGAAATTACCACTGGTCAAACATTGTGGGAAAATGACCAATTGCTTAATCGTAATTTGAGTAACCCAGTGATGTTAGGTCAAGACCTTGTGGTTGGTGATCTTGATGGGGTACTTCACTTAATCAACCCAGCGACAGGTGAGTTGGTTGGTCGTTCTAAAACCAGTGGTGAAGTACGTTCACTACGTGTAATTGACAATCAATTATATGTGTCGACACGTAAGGGTGCATTAAGCATTTGGCAGAACCGTTAATTTTTCTGCGGCTTATGTTAAAATAAGCCAAACCGTATTTTTAACGCGGGGGATTGAATCATCAATGCCCCGTGTTTTTATTTATTTTAGGCATTTATCCTATTTCCATTCTTCCTAAGCTTTCTGATGTTCAGACCAGACCAAACTGGCTGATCTGGAATAAAGGTTAATCTATGAAACCCGTAATTGCGCTCATTGGTCGTCCGAACGTCGGAAAATCAACGTTGTTTAACCAGATAACCAAGAGCCGTGATGCTCTCGTTGCTGACTTTGCCGGTCTGACT
The DNA here is from genome assembly GCF_013417755.1 of Acinetobacter sp. YH12231. Taxonomy (NCBI): domain Bacteria; kingdom Pseudomonadati; phylum Pseudomonadota; class Gammaproteobacteria; order Moraxellales; family Moraxellaceae; genus Acinetobacter; species Acinetobacter sp. YH12231. The sequence goes on along the minus strand of NZ_VPDJ01000003.1, from coordinate 59,089 downwards.
CGTGACCGTAAATATGGTGACGCGACTTATCAAAATAAATCTTTCATTGTCGTTGATACTGGGGGTATTGGCGAAACTGAAGGTGGTATCGATTCGTACATGGCAGAACAGTCAAAAACTGCCATTAATGAAGCAGATATTATTGTCTTCGTGGTCGATGCGCGCGCAGGCCTATTGGCATCTGATGAGCAAATTGCACGTGACTTACGTACGCTAGGTAAAAAAGTTTATCTTGTTGCCAACAAAGTTGATGGTGTACATGCCGAAGCAGCTTTAGTTGAATTCTTCAAATTGGGTATGGGTGAACCACTTCAAGTGGCTGCCAGCCATGGTCGTGGTGTTCAGCAAATGCTTGAAGAAGTGTTGGCTGATGTACCTGAAGATGAAAGTGAAGAACAACACGATAAAGACACAGGCTTACGTTTAGCGATTATTGGTCGTCCAAACGTAGGTAAATCGACTTTAGTGAACCGTTTGTTGGGTGAAGACCGTGTGGTTGCATTTGACCAACCGGGTACTACACGTGACTCGATTTATATCCCATTTGAACGTGATGGCCGTAAATACACATTAATCGATACTGCGGGTGTACGTCGTAAAGGTAAAGTGGACGAAATGATCGAGAAATTCTCGATTGTGAAAACTTTACAAGCGATGAAAGATGCGCATGTTGTGGTTATTGTTGTCGATGCACGTGAAGGGATCGTTGAGCAAGACTTGCATTTGATCGGTTATGCGCTTGAAGCAGGCCGTGCGATGGTGATTGCCATTAACAAATGGGACAACATGTCTGACTATGACCGTAAACAGTGTAAATTAGATGTTGAACGTCGTTTTGACTTTATTCCATGGGCAAAAATTCACTTAATTTCTGCACTTCACGGTACAGGTGTTGGTGATCTTTATCCATCGATCCACCGTGCTTATGATTCTTCGCATTTGAAAGTATCACCTGCGAAAATCACTCAGATCTTGAATGATGCAACTGATGCGCACCAACCACCAATGGTTCAAGGTCGTCGTATCAAAATGCGTTATGCGCATATTGGCGGACAAAATCCACCGACTATTGTGATTCATGGTAACAAGGTCGATAAAACGCCAAATGACTATCGTCGTTACCTAGAAAACGTGTTCCGTAAAGTTTATAAACTTGAAGGTACGCCAGTCAAAATTGAATTTAAAACCTCTGATAACCCATTTGAAGGTCGTAAGTCGCAAATCGATGAGCGTACGGCGGCACGTAAACGTCGTTATGTTCAGAAGTTCAAAAAGGCGGAAAAGAAATTCAAACGCTAAGTTTAGATGAACAAAAAAAGCCTGCAGATATGCAGGCTTTTTTATTTCACTTTATTTATCTAAAAAGATGTAGAAATTAGTTTTTACACTTTTTAGCTTGGCGGTAAATATCAATATTATCCAGATTAGCTTGAGCAATTTCCATGGCTTGCTGTGCGCTGCTGCTATCCTGTTGTGTATTTTTATTGCCAGAAAAAGCTGTCGCAAATTGTCCCATACGGGCCGCTGTTTCAGATTGACCTGAAAATGCGGATAGCGCGTTGCCAGCAAGACCAGCCCATTTTGAAACTTGATTATTTTGCTGTGCAGGCGCTTGGCTTAATGCCAGTTGCGATGCTTCTAAAGTACGTTCAAAAGTCTTACGCTCAACGCTCAGGTCGGTGCAATCTAAGGTTTTTAAATAACTGGTGCTATAAACACTATTGTTGGTTTGACTAGCTTGATTGAAATTTGAGGCATAGCCACGGTCTGCTTGAGCCACGGCGTTAGCAGCTTCTTGACGGCTTTGATTCATACGAGCTTCAGCTTGGTCCATAATCGCGCCATTTTTGGCACCCATTACTGCAACAGCTGCATCCAATAAACCTGCTTGAGCGAAACATGGTAGGACACAAAGTGAACTGATTAACGTGATTTTTCTTAGCATCTGGTTTACCCCGAGTTTTAAATTAAAGTTATAAGAATCTAGAGTATTTTATCTAATTGAAGATGTATTTAAAATATTTATTATACTTAAGTATTTGAATATATTTATAATATTAAGTATTTCTTAAGTGGTTAGAAATATTTTTAAACTGAGTTTTAAAATCTCGATAAGTCAAAGGACCGATGCGCTCATCTGTATTGTGGTGTATTTTGTGTCGGAGAGTCGCATAAAATATAGCGTCATGGACGTAGTGTAAAAGATATTGGATCAACAACTTATGGCGAAAATTCAGCTTGAATATAGTGCAATTACTGACTTCTTTGTGGAGCCGCATGGCTTGAGTCGTCAAGAGGTAATTGCCGTGCGTAAACAAGCCATTTACCAATATCGCAATCAATTACTTGGGCAGCGGCTTAATAGATCAGTTGAAAATTCAGATTTTTCAAAGTCTGCGTTTGGTAAGCCTTTTCTTCCTGATTTTCCACACTTTCATTTTAATCATAGTCATAGCCAGCAGCATTATGTATTGGCCAGCAGTGAAAAAATCGCCAATATTGGTGTGGATATTGAAGATTTAAATCGAAAAGTTCGTTTTGATGCGATGGCTCAACATAGCTTTCATCCCGAAGAATTGCTTAATTGGGAGAACTTTGAGCATGATCCTGATTTTTGGTTTAAAGTTTGGACCACCAAAGAGGCGGTACTTAAAGCATCAGGTTTAGGGATTCGAGTGAACCTGAATGAACTGAATACACAGTGTCATCCTGAGCAGAATGGTGGGATGTGTAGTCATCCCGCAATTGGCACTTTTGCTTATCAGAATATTCAACTGCCGCATGTCATGTTGACGGTGGCATGGCAAAGTGAACAATCTTGCCGAGGCTTTCATTTGCCGAAAATTGAGTTGAGTGTCTTATAAATCGGTATGAAATAGAAATCACCATGAAAAAAGCCCTGTTCTGGCTGAACAGGGCTTTTTTTAAATCAATCTAAACTGGCTTTAGATTAGATTTTGCATTTTTTAGAACCTTGATAGATACCAATGTTGTCGATGTTTGCTTGAGCAGCAGATTTGTTCGCTTGTTGAAGTTCAAGGTTGCCTGCATCAGAAGTATCTTGCTCACCAGCCAAGCTGTTTGCAATGTTGCCTGCACGAGCAGCTTTTTCAGAGTTACCACCGAAAGCAGCAAGAGCGCCACCCGCTAAACCAGCAAATTTGCTCAATGATTTGCCTGGCGCTTGAGCAGATGCTTGGATGTTTGCAATGTTTTTGTCAGCAGCTTCTAAAGAGCGCTTAGCATTCGCTTTTTCAACAGCAAGAGTTGCACAATCCATCGCTTTTAATTCTGAAGATGCGAATTGAGTTGTAGCAAAAGCAGAAATTGAAATAGAAGTAACAGTTGCAAGAACAAGTAATTTTTTCATGAAATAATTCACTTTTATTGTTAGAAAATAAACGCCCGAAAGTAATGGGCGGGTGAATATTATTCAAAAAAAGGAATTTTGTCCTGTTAAAATGTGACAATTGTGTAACTTTGTGTAATTTGCGTACAAATATGATTGCAAAATTAAATGATTAGTAACACGTTACTATTTGGGTTTTTGTGCAATCCAAATATTACTTAAGCGGTTGACAAATTGCGGGCTAAACTTCGATAAATTAAATAAAAATTTAGCTTTCATCCCCACAGGTGTATGTGTGGCCATTAAGACCGAATCCCGTTTTTGTACCAAGGCATAAATTTGCTGAGCGACATCGCTCGGTTGAAGATTGACGCCCATTTTCTTAATGCTTTGGGCATCCATGTCTTGCACCATCGCGGTTTGAACAAATAAAGGCATCACATCTAAAACGCGAATATTGTATTTTTGCCATTCAATATCTAAGCTTTCAGTGAGCCCACGTACAGCAAATTTAGATGTGGCATAGCTGGCTAAATCTGCTTGTCCATAAATAGCTGAAGCCGAAGAGAGGTTAATCACACGAGCAAAATTGCTTTGTTGTAAATAGGGGAATGCCGCATAGCAACCGTTTATCACCCCTTTGACATTGATATCAATCGTTCGGTGGTGTGCAGACAGTTCCGTATGTTCAAAGCTGCCTGAATACAGAATTCCGGCATTATTGACTAAGATATTCAGCTGACCTGCCCAAGCAACAAATTCAGCTAAAGCGCTTTGCCATTGCTCTGGTTGTGTCACATCTAAAAGCCCAGCTTTGGCATGGCTACCGAGTTCAGCAGCTAATGAGGTGACTTGAGATTGGTTAATGTCGTAGAGCCCAACTTTATAGCCTTGTTGTATGAACAGTCGTGCAATTGCTGCGCCAATCCCTTGTCCTGCACCGCTAATAAAAATACTTTGCATGTTATGCTTCCCTGAATTGAGTTGCTCATTCCCTGAGTGAATTTTGAGCATATCAAATTCTGTAATCGAAACAATGTACTGATGAGTAAATAGCTGGAGTTCACATGGAACAATTATTAGCAGTGATGAAAGAATTACGTGAAAAATGTCCATGGGATCAAAAGCAAACCCCAGAAAGTCTGACTCGTTATGCTATAGAAGATGCCTATGAAGTTGAAGCGGCGGTTCGTTCAGGTCAGATTGACGATGTGCGAGATGAACTGGGGGATTTGTTGCTGCAAGTGGTTTTTCAGTCGCAGATGTATAGCGAACAAGGCGCGTTTGATTTTCAAGATGTGGTGCAAGCCATTACAGATAAATTAATTCGCCGTCATCCCCATGTGTTTCAGGCAGAGCAGTTTTCTGCACTCAATGCGGATGATGTGGCAACACTATGGAAACAGATTAAACAACAAGAAAAAGCAGGGAAATCAGCATCTAGATTAGATGAGGTTAAACATGCACCTGCATTAAGCCAAGCAGATGAAATCCAAAAAAATGTGGCGAAAATTGGATTTGATTTTCCAGATATTGAAGGGGCTTATGGCAAGCTTGAGGAAGAGCTAGGGGAGTTAAAAGAGGCCTTGGCAGGCAAAAAATCCGACGAAATATTTGATGAATTTGGTGATTGCTTATTTTCTCTAGTGAATGTTGGACGTAAGATTGGCATCTCAAGTGAGATGGCACTGTTAAGTACCATTCATAAATTTAGAAGCCGTTTTGCTTATATTGAAGCACAGGCCACATTACAACAAAAACATGTAGAAGACTTGTCCCTGACTGAAATGGATCAGTTATGGGAACAGGCAAAACAACAATTAAAACAACAGGCTGAATATGTACCACATCCTAAAGAATAAATACTCTACACAATTACTTGTCTTGGTTTTGAGTTTAATGGCAGATTTAACTTTTGCTCAAAGCCCTTCGGGCTACGCGGAATGGAAAGCCATGCAACAAGCTCAAGATCAACAATTAAAAAAGCAATCTGAGGCCTCTAAGTCCAAATCGGCAACTGCACCCAGCAATGCCAACTATTATTTGTCACGACCCAGCACTCAGCAAAATAGCCGATCAGATCAGGTACGCTTAAATACAGCCTCAGTCGATGAACTGCAGACATTGCATGGAATTGGTCAGAAAAAAGCAGAAGCCATTGTGCAATATCGTAAAAGTAATGGCTTATTTAAAAGCATTGATGATATTCAACAGGTTAAGGGCATCGGTCCTGCGCTGTTTGCTAAAAATAAAGCAAAATTGGCACTTTAAGTGAAGTGTAAAAAAAAGAATTAGGTTAAGCTCAGCTTGAGCATCGAGATAATCAAATTGCCCTTTGATTGTGTTAGAGATATCATTAGCGACATCTTAAGAATTTTACGTTCAGACGTAGGAGACAGCGTCTTTTGCAAACTTTGCGCGCGTCCAAATGTGGTTTATCAACCGCACAATTACCTTCTTCCATTTTAGATGTGATTGATGCCTTAACTAAGGCAGGCTATGAAGCTTATATCGTGGGTGGCGGTGTCCGTGACCTAATGTTGGGTCATGCACCTAAAGATTTTGATGCCGTAACTAATGCGACACCAGCTCAGGTGAAAGAAGTCTTCGGGCGACGTTGCCGAATTATTGGTCGTCGTTTTGAGCTGGCGCATGTCTACTCAGGACGTGAACTGATCGAAGTTGCGACCTTCCGTGCGCCACCTAAAAAAGCCGTGACTTCTGCTGCGGGCATGATTTTACGTGATAATAATTGGGGTACGATTGAGCAAGACTTTGCACGTCGTGACTTCTCGATCAATGCAATGTATTACCAACCACGCAAAGGTGAAGTGCTAGATTTTTGTCATGCAGTAGATGACATTAAGCATAAAACGTTGCGTTTATTGGGTGATCCACAATTACGTTTTGAAGAAGATCCTGTGCGGATGCTTCGGACTTTACGTTTTGCAGCCAAATTAAACTTTAATATTGATGAAAAAATTCTGGAGGTCTTTACTCCAGAACTTACTCAATTGCTGCGTGATGTGTCTCCACATCGTTTATACGATGAGTCACAAAAACTCTTTACCATGGGGCATCTCAATCGCGTCTTACCGATGCTGATCGATTTTGGTATCTGGTATCAATTATTTGCAGATATCAAACCGGTCGTAACGCCATTTATTGAGTTGGCAGCAAAAAATACCGATCAACGTATTTCGATTGGGAAAACCATTAACCCTGCATTTTTCTATGCCGTATTATTGTGGATTCCGTTCCAAGAACGTTGTACGTTCTATCTGAATAAAGGTGTTGTTCCAGCTGAAGCACGTGCTCAAGCGGGCTTAGATGTATTGAAACGTCAAGCTACACGAACCATTATTCCACGCTTTGCCGAAACGTTTATTCGTGAGGTTTGGGAAATGCAAACCCGTTTGCTGAATCCAAAACCACAGCAAATTGAAGCACTTTCAGGTCATGCACGTTTCCGTGCAGGCTTTGACTTCTTGCTGCTGCGTGAAAAATCGGGTGATACAAGCACGCAAGGTATGGGCCAGTGGTGGGATGCTTATCAGCAGATGAGCACTGACGAAAAAGAACGGGCAATTAGCCAATACAATCGTCAACGTGCCAAGAGTCGTCGTAAAGCGGCGCATGAAGATGTGGAAACGAAAACTTCTGCACATCAGCAAGTTGAAATTGAACCACTTGTGAATGAACCAGAAAGCAGAAGTCGCCGTCAACGTAAGCCTAAATCACATGCCAACAGTCCAGCGACAGTATCAATTGTTGCAGCGTCAGCCAGTGGTGAAATTGGTGCAGATCATCCGATTTTAAAACGTAAACGTGTGAAACGAGATCTGACTCAGGTTATTTTTGGGCCAACACAATGACGCTGACATATATTGGTTTAGGCAGTAATTTAGGTGATTCCCTGCAGATCCTCAGTGAAGCGGTGCATAAACTTGCGACACTCGGTACTGTAAAAGTCTCACAACTGTATCAAAGCCCACCAATGGGGCCACAAGATCAGCCGAATTATTTAAATGCAGCGGTTGCATTAGAAACTGATCTAGCACCTTTGGCTTTGTTGGATGAATTACAACGCTTTGAACAAGAGTCGGGGCGTGTACGCCTACGCCATTGGGGCGAGCGTACACTGGATTTAGATTTACTGATTTACGGTGAACAGCACATTCAAAATGAACGTTTAACGGTGCCTCATGTTGGTGTTTTAGAACGTGATTTTGTGTTGAAACCTTTATTGGATTTAGATGAGAATCTACAGATTAAAGGACAACCATTAAAAGATTTACCTATTTTGAATAATCCAAATTTAACTGTATTGGATGCAGGAAACTGGGCCCATCTTTAATTTTTGTATGACCACTTGAGAAAGCCGTCATCTGAGGAATATTGAAATGATTAGTCTAAGTGACTTGAAAAAATTTAAAGCGGAAGGCCGCAAATTCTCCTGCTTGACTTGCTATGATGCGAGCATGGCAAAAGCAATGGAAGTTGCTGAAGTCGATAGTATTCTGATTGGTGATTCATTGGGGATGACCATTCAAGGTAATGACTCAACCTTACCTGTCACTGTTGAAGATATGGCATATCACACTGCGGCAGTGCGTCGTGGCAATAAGCATGCGTTTATTCTGACAGATTTGCCATTTATGACCTATGCCACTTTGAATGATGCTTTGGTGAATTCAAAGACCGTAATGCAAGCAGGCGCGCAGATGGTCAAATTGGAAGGTGGTGCATGGTTGTCAGAAACAGTTGAAGTATTGACCCGTAATGGTATTCCAGTGTGTGTGCATTTAGGGTTAACTCCGCAATCGGTTCATGTGTTTGGCGGTTATAAAGTGCAAGCACGTACACGCGAAACTGCGGATCAACTCATTGCAGACTGTAAAGCTGTGGTTGATGCAGGTGCAGCACTTTTACTTTTGGAATGTGTTCCTGCCCAAGTGGGTAAAGAAATTAGTGAATTGTTCCCAAATACACCTGTGATTGGGATCGGTGCCGGTGCAGAAACGGATGCTCAAGTCTTGGTTCAACAAGATATGCTGGGACTGACGTTTAGTCACGTGGCGAAATTTGTTCGCAACTTTATGAAAGAGCAAGCAGGGGAAACGGCAATTGTGGATGCGTTTAAGGCGTATCATGCTGCCGTACTAGATGGTAGCTTCCCTGCCAAAGAACATACATTCCAAATTGAGCTGTAAGACATGAAAACTGAAACAACGATTCAAGGTTTAAGTGCATCGCTAAATCCAGCACGTGCTGCGCGTAAAATCATTGGTTTTGTACCAACGATGGGGAACTTGCATGAAGGTCACCTCAATTTAGTTCGTGAAGCACGTAAACTGTGTGATGTCGTGGTGGTGAGTATTTTCGTTAACCCAATTCAGTTTGGTCCAAATGAAGACTTTGACAACTATCCACGCACTTTGGAACAAGATCAGCACTTATTGGCTGAAGTGGGTTGTGACATCGTGTTTGCGCCGACTGTTGAACAAATGTATGGCAACAAACCGCGCTTAACCAATATTAGCGTGGGCGGCATTACCAATGATTTGTGTGGCGAACAGCGTCCGGGTCATTTTGACGGTGTTGCTGTTGTTGTGACAAAACTCTTTAATATTGTTCAACCGAATTTTGCATTCTTTGGGCAAAAAGATTACCAGCAACTTGCAGTGATTCGTCAGTTTGTACGTGACTTAAATATTCCACTAGAAGTGATTGGTGTGCCGATTACTCGTGCTGAAGATGGTTTGGCATTGAGTTCACGCAATGGTTATTTAAGTGCGGAAAATCGTGCGATTGCACCAACGATTTACCAAAGCTTGAAAACGGCTGAGGCAGAATTACATGCTGGAACTCAACTTGCAGATGTGTTAGCGAATATTAAAGCAACATTGACAGCGGCGGGTTTTGTTGTGGACTATGTTGAAGCACGTACACCTGAATTACAGAAAATTGAAGAATTTGATCAAGACGTGGTGTTGTTTATTGCGGCTAAATTAGGCGCAACACGTCTTATTGATAATATGCAGGTTAAATATACTGCAGTTTAAAACGGCTATGGGGTAGCAAGCGATGAAGCGCATTTTAATTGTTACAGGACAATCTGGATCTGGAAAGTCATCTGCATTACAGATACTTGAGGATTTGGGCTATTACTGTATCGATAATTTGCCATTGGCCTTACTCCCCGAAATTGTTGAAAAACTCGATTCAGAAAATAATCTTGAACAATTGGCACTGGGTGTGGATGTCCGCAGTACACGTGCAGATTTACAAGAGTTCGATTTGGTTTTTCAACAGCTACAACGCCATGGCTCAGTCGATATTATTTATTTGACCACGCGTGATCAGGAATTGATTGCGCGATTCAGTTCATCTCGACGTCCCCATCCGTTGGCAAGTCGTTTCAAAAGTTTAAATGAGTGCATACAGGAAGAAAAATCTTTACTGTTGCCGATTCAATTACGCTCGACAGTACATATTGATACTACTGATAAGAGCGTACATGATTTAAAACATACCTTGCTGTCTAAACTCGGACAGGCAGATAATTTAATTTTGATCTTACAGTCTTTTGGCTATAAGCATGGTATTCCACTCGATGCAGATTATGTTTTTGACGTCCGTCATTTGCCCAATCCACACTGGGATATGGAATTGCGTAAGTATTCAGGATTAGATGAGCCAGTTCGTCAGTTTTTACAACAAAGTGAACAAACCAATGAAATGTTCCAAGATATTTATAATTTTTTGGATAAATGGCTGCCGGCATTTGCCGAAGGGCATCGTCATTACATGACGGTGTCGATCGGGTGTACAGGTGGGCAACACCGTTCGGTATATATCGTAGATAGACTAAAAAAAGCACTTGAGGCAAAATGGTCTATTCAGGTTCTACATAGAGAAATGAAGCACTGGTCATGATCGACACAACTGTTGACGTAATTAATAAACTGGGTTTACATGCGCGTGCATCTGGCAAGCTAATCGAAGTCACGACCAAATTTCGCTCGTCGATTCAAATTGGTAAGGGTGGAAAATTAGTAGATGCCAAAAATATTATGTCTTTGCTGATGCTTGGCGCAGGCAAGGGCACAACTTTACGCTTAGTGATTGAAGGTGCAGATGAAGAAAAAGCTTTGTCTGAAATTCAAGCACTGTTTGCAGCAAAATTTTACGAGGCAGATTAAACGTGGCACGTCGACCGAACCGCTATACCGAAGAAGACTTTGAATCCTTAGAAGGACGTGCAAGTAAAACTGAGCAAAAGAAAGCTGTACAACGTATGGCTGCTTTGGGCGAGGAACTTGCAAAACTGAATCCTAAACAGATTAAAAATCTTCCTGTAGAAGAGCGTCTGATCGAAGCACTACTTGATGCACAAACCATTACTTCACATGAAGCACGACGCCGTCAGTTTCAACGTGTAGGTAAATTGCTGCGTAATGAAGATGAAACCATGATTTTATCTTATTTAACCCCACAGCAAGGTGCGAAAAAAACAGCGCAGCTTCAACGCTGGACTGAACGTATGATTGCCCAAGGTGATCCAGTCATTAAAGAGTTCATGAAAGCACATAATGCTGCTGAACATCATCCTATTCGTCAGCATATTTTGCGTATTCAACGTGATATAGCCAAAAATGTAAGCGAAGAAGAACTGAATGCATCGAAGTTGAAATTGTTTAACTACATTCAACAAGTGGCTTTATTATCTGATAACTAATGCATTATTAGATAGCCAAGTGCTTAGATAGCTCAATGATCAGATAATTCAACATGATCTGATCATTAAAGCAAAGCGTGAAGATGTAGACTTTACATTAAAAAGCGACCTGATCAGGTCGCTTTTTTTTGCTTGAATGGTGAAAAATTCAAGCTTGGCTTTTGAGTTTTAATATTAACCAAATTCACCAACAGCGCGCTCTTTAGCCCATTCACGTAAAACAAACTTTTGAAGTTTACCTGTCGAGGTTTTTGGAATTTCGGTAATCACCACATCTTTTGGCACTTTGAAACGTGCAAGATGTTGTTTACAGAATTCGATCAGTTCTTCAGGTGTTGCCTCTTTGCCTGTTTTCAATTCAATGAAGGCACAAGGCACTTCTTGCCAACGAGGGTCAGGCTTTGCAACCACTGCAGCGGTCAGTACAGCAGGGTGTTGATACAGAATTTCTTCCACTTCGAGCGATGAAATGTTTTCACCCCCTGAAATGATTACATCTTTAGAGCGGTCAGTAATTTTGGCATAACCGTCGGGTTGGCAGACCGCTAAGTCACCGGTATGGAACCAGCCACCGGCAAAGGCTTCAGCCGTTGCTTCTGGGTTTTTCAAATAGCCTTTCATTACGATGTTGCCACGGAACATGATTTCACCCATGGTCTGGCCATCATGCGGAACAGGTAACATGGTTTCAGGATCAATGACTTTCATGCCATCTTGAAGCGGGTATGGCACACCTTGGCGAGAATGCAACTGTGCTTGTTCTTGAATGGAAAGATCAGACCAACCAGCTTGCGATGCGCAAAGTGCTGATGGACCATAGGTTTCAGTCAAACCGTAAACATGTGTGACATTGATACCAATATTACGCATCCCTTCAATAATCGCAGCAGGTGGCGCTGCACCAGCAACCATCACTTCAACGCGATGGTCAAATTGCGCTTTTTTCTCTTCAGGCGTATTGATCATCATTGAAAGTACGATTGGCGCACCGCAGAAATAATCTACTTTGTGCTCTGCGATCAGTTTGAAAATCAGTTCAGGGTCGATTTTACGTAGACAAATATTGGTTCCGCCATTGGCTGCCATCGTCCATGCAAAGCACCAGCCATTACAGTGGAATAGAGGAAGCGTCCACAGATACGTTGCACGTGGCGTCATGCCGCAAGCAATGATGTTACTCGCTGCATTGATATATGCGCCGCGGTGATGATACACCACGCCTTTTGGATTCCCTGTGGTACCCGAGGTATAGCTTAAACTAATGGCATCCCATTCATCTTGAGGTAAGTGCCATTCAAAGTTGGCATCACCTTGCGCCAACCAGTCTTCAAATTCGATTTGTCCAATCGGTTGTGCTGTACCTTCAAATTCAGCATCTGCCACATCAATGACATAAATGTCTTGATCGATTAAAGCTAAAGCTTCTGTGGCTACTTGAGTGAATTCAGGGTCAACCAGCAGGACTTTGGTTTCCGCATGTTCCAACATGAAGGCAATGGTTTTCGCATCAAGACGTGTATTTAGCGTATTCAGTACAGCACCGGCCATTGGTACGGCAAAGTGTGCTTCAACCATAGCAGGAACATTCGGTAATAACACAGACACAGTGTCGTTTTTGCCAATGCCTAATTGTTGCAACTGATGTGCAAATTGACGACAGCGGTTATACGTTTGGCGCCATGAAATATGACGATTGCCATGGATAATGGCATCCTGATCAGGATAAATATAGGCTGCACGCTCTAAATAACGTAGAGGCGAAAGTGCCACAAAATTTGCCGGGGTCCGTGGCAATTCATCGTATGCGCTAACCATCGTGGTACTCCAAGTCCATGTATATTTGTTTTAAATCTGACTTAACAATAATTCAGTCCATAGGGTCTCTGCATTTATGCTTTAGTCGAGTATTTATACTAATTTTTTAAGTGATTGAAAATGAATAAAATAAAATACAATTCAGTGGCGAAAATGAACCCTGTAGTTCTCAAAATTGATTTTTTAGAATAAATAATTTAGCTGAAAAATAGACAATAATTGTTGGTTTTTTATGCTGATTTTGCAGATATTTCCGTGTGTGATCCTCTTTATTGATAATGTTTGAATGATGCTGATCGAATAATCTAGAGCGCCTTGAATAGTCTTTGTGGCTATATAGATGAATTATTTTCTCTTTAATTGATCGTGGCTTATTTGCTGTTTTATAACAATAAACTTAAATTTGAGAAGATACAGAACTTCGTATAATCTAAGTAAAAAATCAAGATGGCTTGTGCATCAACATTGCAAAAGCGGAAATCAAAAATAAAACAATACGGCTGAATACAATAAAAAGTATGGCGATAAGGATGAATATGACAATTCAACACGACATTGCATGGGAAAATTGGTCAGGTGCTCAGAAGTCGATCCCGAAGTCATTTACACAACCGAAAAATCTTGAGCAGTTAATGGAGGTGGTTCAATCCCAACCTAAGATTCGTATGGTTGGCGCAGGGCACTCTTTTAGCCCTTTGGCAAAAACCACAGATACCTTAGTAAGTTTAGATCATCTCAAAGGTATTCTAGATATCGATGCTGAACGCTGCCAAAGTACCGTCCAAGCTGGCACACGATTATTTGATTTGGGCGAGAAGCTCGCGTCTTTTGATCAGGCACTGATCAATCAAGGAGATATTGATCGTCAAAGTTTGGCTGGAGCTATCGCAACAGGGACACATGGCACAGGACTCGAATTGCCGTGTTTATCGGCACTGGTTAAGGGGTTTGAGTTATTAACCGCGCAGGGCGAGTTACTACAATGCAGTGCTGAACAGAACAGCGAAATTTTCCAAGCAGGGCGTGTTTCACTCGGGAGTTTAGGCGTGCTGACGCATGTACAGCTGCAAAATCGACCGATGTATAAACTCAAAGAACAGACGCGATTATGTCCACTGAACGATGTCATGCAGAATATGCAGCAATGGCAATATGAACATCGACATATTGAGTTCTGGGCATTTAGTCATGCCGATCAGGTTATTTTAAAAACCTTAGATGAGACGGAAGATAACCTTCAACCGCGGAAAGAACAGTGCTTAGATGACGACGTATTACTCAAATTTTGTGCAGAATTGACGCGATTCTTTCCACCACTGAATCCATGGCTACAAAAATTATTAGGTGTTTTTGTCAAACCTTCGATGAACGTAGACTGGTCAAGTCGAATTTTTCCTTCTGCTCGAAATACCAAATTTAATGAGATGGAATACCAGATTCCGCTGCAACACGGGATGAATTGTTTAGAAGAAATTTTGCATACCCTTCGACGACATAAGGTTCCGATGTTTTTTCCGATTGAATATCGTTTGGTGCGCGGAGATGATATTTGGCTGAGTCCTTTCTATCAGCAAGATTCTGTTTCAATTTCCATACACCAATTTTATAAACAAGATTATCAAGCTATTTTTAAATGGGTTGAGCCAATTTTACTTAAATACGGTGGCCGACCACATTGGGGCAAAATTCATAGCCTACAGGCGGCGCAGTTAAGAACGTTATATCCGAAATGGGATGAGTTCATGCAGATTAGACAGGAGCTTGATCCAACACAAAAGTGGATTAACCCTTATTTGCAAAAATTATTTTTTGAATAATCTGGAAGATAAGATATTAATAAAGATATTGGAGCATATGCATGGATGCATATTATCAACAATTGAATACCTTGCTCAAACACATTGGTACAGGTATGCCCCAGTTAATCGTGGATGTTGCCGCATTAAATCACAACTTGGTGATCACTCAGCAGCAAATACCACACAGTCTGCATCCGCGCTTGGTGGTGAAATCCTTGGCATGCATGGCATTGCTTCAACATTGTGCTACACAGCTCAAGACACAGCGTTACATGCTGTTTCATTTTGCACATCTAAAAACACTTTTCGAGTCGATGCCGCAAGCTGATGTGTTGTTTGGAAAACCGATGCCGATTCAGGCCTTGAACCATACAGACAAGGCGTTTTTGCAGGCAACTCAATTGCAAGTGCAATGGCTGATTGATAGTGAACAGCGTTTAGGCCAATACCTAAAATTTGCTGAGCAGCATCAACTGTGTCTACGTATTAATATTGAAATCGATGTGGGGCTACACCGTGGTGGCCTGAAAACCATCAATGAGCTAAAGGCTATTTTGGATGTAATCGTTCGACATCCTCAACATTTAAAATTTTCAGGATTGATGGGCTACGACGCACATGTGGCGAAGATTCCACGACTGATTCAATCTGCTGAACAGACTTATCAACTGTCACAGCAAAGTTATCAACAATTCAAAGCTTATGTACAACAGCGCTATCCTACTCTATGTGATGAACACACCTGTTGGAATGGTGGTGGTAGTCCTAGTTTTAGTTTTCATTGTCAGCAGAGCGTCTGTAACGAAGTCTCATTTGGTTCGATGCTGTTAAAACCCGCAGATTTTGAACTGAAAGCTTTGCACGCTTTTCAAAATGCTTTGTGGATCGCCACACCTGTGCTAAAAGTGTTACCGCGGACAGAATTACCGCAATTAGAGTGGCTCAGTCGTTGGGCAAAATCTCAGGCTGTGTTTATTTATGGAGGTTATTGGCGAGGGAACTATGTTTATCCTCAAGGCAGTCAGCCCCATGGGTTATATGGTCGTAGTAGTAATCAGGAACTTGTGCAAATTCCACAGACAAGCAGCATAGAAGTAGATGATTATGTTTTTTTACGCCCTGCGCAAAGTGAAATGATTATCCCTCAATTTGCACAGCTTTGGTGGTACCAAGCCGATCGACTCATGGCCTTCGAGACCTTCAGAGAATAAAAAGAGCCCACTTGGACTCCTTTTTTAGGCTCAATGATTTTGAAAAAAAAAGCTCACGATTTGAAGCTTACTCAAATCCACCATAGTGAATACCAGTGAGGTTCGACATTTCTTTTTTCCATGTGGTGAGATCATCTTTGCAGAATTGATTGAGATGATGATGTCCGCAGGCACGTGCCATGACTTGCATCAGTTCAACGGATGCATTTAGAAAATTCGCCAGTTGTTGTGCCGATTTGTCTATTTCTAAACGACGACGTAAATGATCTTGTTGCGTGGCGATGCCAACAGAACAATCATTGGTCTGACAGGCACGCATACCTAAACAGCCAATGGCTTGCATGGCAGAGTTTGAAATAGCGATGGCATCTGCTCCCAAAGCCAGTGCCTTAATAAAGTCAGCGGGTACACGAAGTCCACCTGTGATCACTTAACTAATATCTGACCGTCCTAAACGGTCTAAATGACGACGCGCACGTGCCAGTGCAGGAATGGTTGGAACAGAAATATTGTCACGGAATAGCGTAGGTGCTGCACCTGTACCACCACCACGGCCATCTAAAATAATGTAATCGACACCAATGGCGATAGCCGTATCAATATCACGTTCAATATGCTGTGCAGAGAGTTTATAGCCGATCGGAATGCCGCCGGTTTCTGCTCGGACATATTTTGCAAATTCACGATATTGTGAAAGATGCGTCCAGTCGGGGAAGGTCGCAGGGGAAATGGCTGCGGTGCCTTCTGGTAATTTACGCACTTCTGCAATCTTACCAACCACTTTATGGCCTGGCAGATATCCTCCCGTACCTGTTTTTGCCGCTTGACCGCCTTTAAAATGAAAGGCCTGACACTTTTTAACTTTTTCGATGTCATAGCCAAAACGACCTGATGCAAGTTCATAAAAATAACGTGAGTTGGTCACTTGTTCCTCAGCAAGCATTCCGCCTTCACCTGAGCAAATGCCTGTACCTGCAAGTTCAGCACCTGTTGCAAGGGCAACTTTGGCTTCTTGAGATAACGCACCAAAACTCATATCTGACACAAACAGGGGGATTTTGAGTTTTAAGGGTTTTTTAGCATTTGGGCCAATTACCACTTCGGTTGCTACGGGTGCATCATCTAACAATGGAATTTTCCACAGTTGTGCGGTGATCAGTTGAATGTCCTCCCATTTCGGGAGTTGATTGAAAGGCACGCCCATGGCAGCTGTCGGGCCATGATGTCCAAATTTACTTAAGCCATTGCGTGCAAGTTCCAAGATCAATTTATTATATGGTTCTTCAGGTGCGGGTGCCGAATCTGCATATAAACCTTGGTATTGATCGCGTTTATACTGCTGTGGATTGCATTTTTCCCAAGCTTTAATTTCTTCTAAATCTACAAAAACCTGATCGTTCTCTACCCCATGCTTTAAATTTTTGCAGATTTTTATTCAGATAACGCGGGTTGATGCCAGTTTTATAAATATAGTGCGAGCCATGCAGCCCACAGACGATTTTATCCCCCTGAATATGTGCATCTGCCATGAGTGCACCGCGGTGCTGGCAACGTCCATACATGACCACAACTTGTTCTGCATCATCATCTTCAAGCCTTAAGACCATAAGATCGACATTGACTGCGAGCGCATAAGCGGGTTGGAGCGGTTTTAAACTAGACCAAGATATAAGTGAATGTGCTTGCATGATACCTGCCTAAATAGAGATTTCAGTGGGTATAGGTGTTCGAAATTCGGAATAATTTTATGAATTAGAACGTGATTATTATGTTGATAGCATAAAGTGCATTTCGGCTGAAATCTGCTTGAATTAACAGGAGTCTTGTAAAAGGCGGCAGAAAAATCAACTTCCATGGGATTAGAGGTTTATTAAAGTTGGCAGGGCGTGTAAAATTTAGGTCGAAATTTATTTATCCACCGTTTTTATCTTTTGAGGGATTCCCTCGATCATAATCTCGCGGTGATATGCTCTATTGTACGGGGCATCACTCCTTAAGGATTTTCTATGCCAATTATCACTTTGCCAAATGGCGATCAAAAAGAATTTGATCATGCCGTATCTGTGATGGAAGTTGCTCAAAGCATCGGTCCTGGTCTTGCAAAAAATACAGTTGCAGGTCGTGTAAACGATCGTTTAGTAGATGCATCTGATCTGATTACCGAAGACGCAAGCCTTCAAATTATCACGCCTAAAGATGAAGATGGTATTCATATCATTCGTCACTCTTGTGCACATTTAGTGGGTCATGCAGTTAAGCAACTGTTCCCAGAAGCAAAAATGGTAATTGGTCCTGTCATTGAAGAAGGTTTCTACTATGACATTTGGATGCCACGTCCATTCACTTTAGATGACATGGCAGCGATTGAAGAGCGTATGAAAAAGCTCATCGATCAAGATTATGATGTCATCAAAAAAATGACACCACGTGACGAAGTGATCAAAGAATTCACTGCACGTGGCGAAGAGTACAAACTCCGTCTGATTGAAGACATGCCTAACGAAACAGAAATGGGCTTGTACTATCATCAAGACTACTTGGATATGTGCCGTGGTCCGCACGTTCCAAATACTAAATTCTTAAAATCGTTCAAGCTGACTAAAATCTCTGGTGCTTACTGGCGCGGTGATGCGAAAAACGAACAGTTACAACGTATTTATGGTACAGCGTGGGCAGACAAGAAACAGCTTGCAGCTTATGTAAAACGTATTGAAGAAGCAGAAAAACGCGATCACCGTAAAATTGGTAAAGCGCTTGATTTGTTCCATATGCAAGAAGAAGCACCGGGTATGGTGTTCTGGCATCCGAACGGCTGGACCATTTACCAGGTACTTGAACAATACATGCGTAAAGTTCAGCAAGACAACGGTTACCAAGAAATCCGTACACCGCAAGTGGTTGATTTCACGCTTTGGGAAAAATCAGGTCACGCAGCAAACTATGCTGAAAATATGTTTACGACTCACTCAGAGAACCGTAACTATGCAGTAAAACCAATGAACTGCCCATGTCACGTGCAAGTCTTCAACCAAGGTTTGAAATCTTACCGTGACCTGCCAATCCGTTTAGCTGAGTTTGGTTCATGTCACCGTAACGAACCATCGGGTTCATTACACGGCATTATGCGTGTACGTGGCTTTACCCAAGATGATGCGCATATCTTCTGTACCAAAGAACAAATCGGTACTGAAGTTGCAGACTTTATTAAACTGACATTAGATGTTTATAAAGACTTTGGCTTTGAAGAAGTACAAATGAAGTTGTCGACACGTCCAGAAAAACGTGTAGGTGATGACAAACTTTGGGACATGGCAGAAAAATCTTTAGCAGATGCTTTAGATGCTGCAGGCCTAGAGTGGGAACTTCAACCGGGTGAAGGTGCATTCTACGGTCCGAAAATTGAATTCTCATTGAAAGACTGCTTAGGTCGTGTATGGCAGTGCGGTACAATTCAATGTGACTTTAACTTACCAGAACGTTTAGATGCGTCTTATGTGACTGAAGATAACGACCGTGATCAGCCTGTAATGTTGCACCGTGCAATTCTTGGCAGTTTCGAGCGTTTTATTGGTATACTTATTGAACACTATGCTGGTTTCATGCCACCTTGGTTGTCTCCAATTCAAGCATGTGTGATGAACATTACCGATTCACAAGCTGAAGCATGTGAGTCAGTCGTCGCTAAACTTAAAGAAAGCGGTATCCGCGCGATTTCAGACTTGAGAAATGAGAAAATCGGCTTTAAGATTCGTGAACGTACTTTAGAGCGTATTCCTTACTTATTGGTTCTTGGGGACCGTGAAGTTGAGGAAGGTACTGTAAACGTCCGTACTCGCTCTGGAAAAAATTTGGGTACTATGTCAATTGATGCATTCGTTGACCTAGTAAAAGCAGCCGTAGCCGAACGCGGCCGGTACATTGTGGAGTAAAAGCGATTAAACAGCCTGACCGTAATCAACAGGGCGGAAAATCAAACCGTCCTGCCTTGAATGATGAAATTCGTGCAAAAGAAGTCCGTCTAGTAGACGAAAATGGCGAGCAAAAAGGGATTGTATCTCTTGCTGACGCTTTGCGTGCTGCAGAAGCAGTAGATCTTGACCTTGTTGAGATTGTTGCTAATGCTGAGCCACCAGTCTGCAAAATCATGGATTTCAACAAGCATTTGTTTGATCTAAAACAAAAGCAAAAAGAAGCGAAGAAAAAACAACATCAAGTACAGGTGAAAGAAATCAAGCTACGCCCTGGTACTGATGTTGGTGACTACAACGTTAAACTACGTGCCATTATCAAGTTCCTTGAAGAAGGCAATAAGGTAAAAATCACGCTTCGTTTCCGTGGTCGTGAGATGGCTCACCAACAACTTGGTTTGGCTCAATTACAAAAAATTGAAGCTGACGTAGTTGAATACGGTGTTGTTGAACAAACCCCGAAAATGGAAGGCCGTCAAATGGGTATGCTGCTTGGTCCTAAAAAGAAAAAGTAAGTATCCATTAAAAAAGCACTGCATTTGCAGTGCTTTTTTTTGCCTATATTTTGGTTTTTTAATCTCAATGATGTTCAAGGGCACCAATAATTTTTGCTGCGTATTGATTGGAAAATAGAGCAAAATTCATGAATGCGAACTTATGTCTGAGGGTATTAAGTAAGTTTCTTTAAGAAAGACAAATTTGATTATATTTTAATTGATATTCAATCGTTGTTTCGATTCAGACGTTTTGAAATGCTTTAATTTAGTTTTAATGTAGGTATAAAGTGAGCAAAGCTTTTTATTGAGCTAACTATGTGAGATCTATTTACATAACACCGGCCGTGAGATGGGGATTTTCAGTACCCTCCAATAGATTTTCATCTTGGTAATATTAGGTCGTATATTCCATGTCATAAAAGCAATCAGAACAAAGTACATTTCATAGAAATAGATAGTAATACAAAGTAGGATTATTTTTTGCAAGATACGCCAAAATTGAAAAAGAGTAGATGAACAGCTTGTAAGCCAGACCCACCAAGGATTCATTAAAACACCTATAGGGAGTATTTAGTTTGGAATAAAAAATCAGAACATAAAATTTGCAATCTAGACACTATATTTTTGAGATGGGATGATTTTAATTCTTTTTTATTATGTTACGAATTTAACTATTTTTTTCAAAAAAAAGACCCCGAAGGGTCTTTTTTTTTATGAGGGTTTACTCAGCGATATTTTCTTGGACATGACTTTCTATCAATGCCTTTTTGCCAATTGGAATTTGGCGTGGTAGTTTTTCTTCAGGAATAATACGCTGTAAGTCCACTGTCAATAAACCATTTTCATATAGGGCTTGTTGCACTTCTATATGTTCATCTAAGCGTAAAGACAGTTTAAATGTACGACGAGCAATGCCTTTATGCAGGAATTCCACAGTTGTATCTTGCGCTTCAGTTGGTTTACCTGAAATGCTTAGCACTTGATTTTCTAAGTTTAGCGAAAGTTCATCTTCTGTAAAACCTGCGGTTGCCACCACAATGCGATAGCTATTTTCAGCCGTTTTTTCAATATTGTATGGCGGGTAATTTGGTGTGTCGCTTTGCATAGCATAATCAAATAAATCGTTGAAACGATCAAAACCAATGCTACGACGGAAAAGTGGGTTAAGATTTAAACTACTCATAATTAGAACTCTCTTTAATAAGCAAAGTTGTAACAATAAGAAATGTTCAGTGATGCTTGGCATCCACTGTTCACTAACAAGATCGTTTGATCCTTGTACATGTATCAATATCGGTCTGTGCTGATTTTTTTCAAGGGATTTTTATAAAAAAATTATATTTTTTGAATTTTTGTACCTTAAGTGATTTTAAAAGCAAAGTGATAATTCACATTTTAACGTTACTTTGCAGAAAAACTGACAAGCTTTCACTGGATTAAACATGTTATACATAAAGCAAAATGAGATTGCCTTACTGAAAATTAAAAAGGAATATAGATGATTGATCTCTACTATTGGGGTACACCCAATGGACATAAAATTACCATCGCTTTAGAAGAAATGGGTTTGGAATACCAAATTTTTCCGATTAATATCTTGGAAAATGATCAATTTCAGCCAGACTTTTTGAGAATTTCTCCGAACAATAAAATCCCTGCAATCGTGGATCAGAATGGCCCACGAGGAGAGTCAATTTCAGTTTTTGAGTCTGGTGCGATTCTGCAATATCTTGGACGTAAAACAGGTTTGTTTTATCCAGAAGATGAGTTTGAGCGCGTTGAAGTTGAACAATGGTTGATGTGGCAAATGGGTGGTTTTGGGCCCATGTTAGGACAAAATCATCATTTTAGTCGTTTTGCACCTGAACGTATTTCGTATGCAACTGAACGTTATGTAAATGAATCTAAACGCTTATATAAAGTTTTGAACCATCAGTTGATTGGTCAAAAATTTGTGGCTGGAGAGTATTCGATTGCAGATATGGCTATTCTGCCTTGGGCACTGCGTCATGAATGGCAGCAAATTCAGCTGGAAGATTATCCATACGTGAAAGACTATATCGATCGACTGACGGCCCGTCCAGCGGTACAAAAAGCCTTAGCAATACACGTTTAAAAAAAGAGCATGGAAACATGCTCTTTTTTTACGAAATAAATAGAAGCTTTTTCCACCAAGGTCTTTGGTTTTCTTTCAGGGTCTTGAGTGAGAAGGGCTGTAAGGCAACAAAGGGGGGAGGCTACACCATTTTCGATATAAGGTTTGAACTTGGCACGTAAAAGTGACTGCTCAACCCGCTTATCAATGTGTGTAAGTCCAGAGCTTTTGATTAATTCAGCTTTTTGAACTTCGCCAGTGGCTAAAACATACAATTTAAAACTAAGGTCACGATTTTGATTGCCCAGATCGTCATTGTTGAAGTTAAAGAAAGGTCGCTTTTGCCAAATCATTTGATCTTGTGTAATCACGTGTTGTTTGGCAACTTCAGAAGGACTTTGTGCATATAAAGCGGTCAAAATTTGTAATAACACGATAAAACTTAAGCAAAGAATTTTTTTCATAAAGTGAGTTAAAATTATTCAATATTTGCGTGGCAGATTAGAAGTCTCATGTATAAAAGTAAAGTGCGGAAAGACTCACCTTAAGATTTTAGATAGGACGGAAGAAAATTCTAACGCTGTGTTAGAATGCGGCGCTGCCGAAAGAACGCGTTGTTGACGGCTTAGTTGGACGATTTTGCGATGAAAGACTTTTTCTTAAATTTTACCCGTATTGTTGAAAATAACCCAAGAATCTATTGGAGTATTATTTTGGGTATTGCAGGCTGCTTAGTGCTATTTGTCGCTGAAATTGTGCATGTTCAAAATATTCTTGCAGATTTACATACCAAAGATCAAAACTTGATGCGAGCTGCGATTGAACCGATTTCTTCACAATATAAATGGTCGAGAATCGTTGTAATTGTTGCAGCAGTGCTTTGGTCAAATTTTGAATATTTGAAGTCGAAGAAAAAATTAGGTCTCTAAGCATTCGTTTCGATGTGGTCGTTTTTAGTTTTATTCTTCGCGGCATTTGGGGCTGCGACCTTACTTCCTTTACAGTCCGAAGCCGTATTGCTCGGATTGTTGAGCTATGGTCAACACAATCCATGGCTACTGATTTTGGTGGCCAGTATCGGAAATATCCTCGGTTCTTGTGTGAATTGGTGGCTCGGTTTAAAAGTAGAACATTATAAAAATAAAACATGGTTTCCCGTGTCAGAGCCAAAAATGCAGCAGGCACAGGGCATTTATCACAAATATGGCTATTGGTCTTTGCTACTGAGTTGGCTGCCGATGATTGGAGACCCAATTACTTTAATCGCGGGTTTAATGAAAGAAAACTTCTGGCGATTTTTCACACTGGTCAGTATCGCCAAAATTGGACGTTATCTGTTTATCTACGGGCTATTTTTTCAATTACATTGAATATTTTTCAGCTGAATGCGCTCTTTAAATTGAATTTTAAAGATCTGATAAAACTTACGTGGCGCTTCGATTTTTGCCAGTTCAAATTTCTTTAATAGCAAGCGGGCAATTGGATCACTTGGACTTTGTATTAAACGAATATCGGAAATTTGGTTCTTACGATCTACGCTAAAACTAAAATCTATGCTGAATTGTTTTGCTTCAGATTCCGTCATCGGCAGCTTCATTGCGGGGACGTCTTTGTATTGAAATGTTCTATGTTGGCCAGACTGTTGGAGCTGCAAGCCCTCGGGCTCAAAATCAGCCCAGCAGGTTTTGATGGGCTTTCTTTTTGGTGTTTTACGTGTCGATGAATAGTCATCAGCATTAAATTCAAATGGCTGCGTCGCTCGGAAGGGATAGCTGATGCCCGATTCTATATAAGGCCTGAAGCGTGCCTTTTTTACCGCGTTAATGACCATATCATCCAAATCTGGCAAGCCTGAACTGGTGATGATTTTGACTGCGGTAATGTTGCCCGAGTTGTCTGCATCAATTGCGACATTGACAAATCTAGGGCGTCCTTCCAGATCTCCTGGCTCAAATTTAACTTTGGGTGCGCGCATCCAGCTGACAGGTCTGTCTTGCAATATTTTTACTTCGCTGGCGGGCGCAGTCTCAGCGGCAGCATACTGCGTGCACATCACTGTGCTTGCACAGAGCATTAGACCTATTGCTGTATATTGTTTCAACATAGTCATTCCATCAGTGCGCGGCATGCCAATGCATTATTTTAATGCCGCTAAAAATTGAGATTATGAGCAGCCATTTACTTGAAATTGAATTTCATCTTTAAAGTTCGACTTTTTATAGATCCAAAGGGTGCTCGCAGTACGTTTAACCGAGATCTGACTATTTCTCAATGCTTCAACGACTTTCTGATCGAGTGCATAAATGCCAGAGCCTTGCTTGATCTTGACCTTTTTTACTTGTCCGTGTTTATCCACTTTAAAGTTAAATTTGACTTTACGATCATGCTGTTTCAACTCATGACTAGTGAGATCTAATTTTGGTTGAGATACATATTGGAATGGCGTTTTCTTATCTGCACTTTGTGCCTTCCAAACTTTTGAATCAAAGTTGAAATCACATTCAGGCGTATTGCCTTTAACTCTCAAATTAAACGCTTGATAGCCAATAATGGCTTTGGCTTCACCATTTTCTAAATGTGGTTTGACTTTAGCTTTTTTGACAGCAGAAATTAAGATTCGGTCGAGTTGATCGACACCTGTACTTTCTTCAACACTTGCATCGGTAATGGTGCCTTTTGCATTTGCTGTAACACGAATAATGGCCGCGCGGTCACGTTGCTTGAGGTCTTCATTGGCATATACCGGTTTTGGAAAAACCGACCAATTTAAACGCGTGGTTAAATGTGCAGGAGCAACTTCAATATTCTGTGCCGGAAGTTGATGGGTTTTGGTTGAAGCACTAAACGCTGTAGAAAATGGAGCGCAGGCCAAAAGGGTTAAGCACAGATATTGTTTCATAAGTCTATTCTAAGATCACAATGTGAGTGATGAATGCGTCGATATTGCTGCGCAGTATTTCCTGTATTGGAAATACTGGCAAGGTTTAAATGGAAAATATGCCATTATTTTTTTGACTGATGGGTAATGTCGATCCCAAACAAGTCACGGGTTTTTGCCCAGCTGATTGCAACAACAGCCATGGTCATACAACCACCAAAAAGTGTCGCCATGATCGTGCCCATGTATTTTGCTGCAAGTCCCGATTCAAAAGCTCCAAGTTCATTACTGCTAGAAACAAACATGCCATTCACCGCAGCAACACGACCTCGCATATTTTCAGGTGGATAAAGTTGCAAAATGGTCTGACGAACCACCACAGACACGCTGTCACATGCCCCAGTCATTGCCAGTGCAAAGAGTGATAACCAAAGATTGCTTGAAAATGCGAATAAAATGGTAAATACACCAAAACCCGCTACAGCCAATAACATATTACGCCATGCATGATGAGTTGGAGGGAATTTGGTCAATGCAATCATAGTGATCAGGGCGCCAATAGACGGTGCTGCCCGTAAGTAGCCTAAACCTTCAGGCCCCACTTTTAAAATATCTTCGGCAAAAATCGGTAAGAGGGCAATCACGCCACCAAAAAGCACAGAAACTAAATCGAGTGAAATCGCCCAAAGGACAATTTTGGTTTTCCAGATAAATCGAAAACCTTCACTTAAACTATCTTTTAAATTGTCAGATTCAATTTTAGGAAAACTGCGTTTATTGAGTAGGTTAATGAGAACGAAGCAGACCGTTAGTAGCGCCGCAACACTGAGTAAGCTGGTTTCACGGCCTAAAAATGCCAACATAAAACCGCCAAGCATTGGCCCAATAATCACCCCACTTTGCCAACCAATCGTTGTCCATGTTGCACCATTGGCATAGAGCTCCCGCGGGATTAAAAAAGGTTTAAGCGACGTTGCCGAGGGATTATAGAAACCACGGATCGTTCCAAGCCCAAAAATGACCGCATAAATTCCCCAAGACAGTTGGGTGACATCAATTTGGCCGAGACCATATTGGTGAAATAACCCCCAAAGAATTAGTGGCATAGGTACAGAAAAAAACAGACAAATTTTCATAATGGTCTGTTTATTGAAACGATCTGCAAAGTATCCTCCCCACAAAGAGAGAACAATAAAAGGAATTGCTTCAGCTAAACCAATTAAGCCCAGTGTTAGCGGGTCTTTAGTGATTTGATACAGTGAGTAAGCAACAATAATTTCTTGAATCAAAATGGCTAAGGTCAGACAAAATTGATTAAGCGTAACAATCGAGAAATCCCGATAACGTAGGGCTGCAAAAGCATCCTGTGCAGGTTTCATAATGGACATTAATAGTTGGCGTGCCGACATTATATAAGCCTTATTGGGCATCGCTTATAAAATCATCGGAAAATCTATATCAGAAAATTAATTAAGTTCGATATTCGGTAGAAAGATTCGCTTTTGTTTTGAGCAAAGATGCTTTAGAATACTCGCTCCCTTACCTGCAGGGCGTCTTTGCAATGGTGCAGACGTGCCGAACAGGTGTTCAAAAGAGGTTCTTATGCCTAAGATGAAAACTCGCCGTGGTGCAGCTAAACGCTTCAAGCCAACTGCAAACGGTTTTAAACGTCACCAAGCGTTCAAACGACACATTTTGACCAAAAAATCTGCTAAGCGTATCCGTCAATTACGCGGCTGTGTAATGGTTCACGTAAGTGACGTTGCTTCAGTTCGCCGTATGTGCCCATACATCTAAGGAGATTATAAATGGCTCGTGTTAAACGTGGTGTACAGGCTCATCGCCGTCATAAAAAAATTCTTGCTCGTGCTAAAGGTTACTACGGCGCTCGTTCACGCGTATATCGCGTAGCGTTCCAAGCAGTAATCAAAGCAGGTCAATATGCTTACCGTGACCGTCGTCAAAAGAAACGTCAATTCCGTGCTCTATGGATTGCGCGTATCAATGCCGGTGCTCGTCAAAATGGTTTGTCGTACAGCCGTATGATCGCTGGCTTGAAAAAAGCTCAAGTGATTATCGACCGTCGCGTACTTGCTGACATCGCTATGCATGACGCAGTTGCGTTTGCTGCTTTAGCTTCTAAAGCTAAAGATGCATTAGCTGCATAAGTCTTTATGACTTAAAAAGGGACCGCTTTTAGCGGTCTTTTTTTGGGCTTTAAATTCTTATGTAAGCTTAACCAATATTAATCGGTTTTTGTTTTAAGCTGGACATAAGCAAGGTCTCGGTGCTGAAAATGATAGTTATGCCAATGATAATAAATGGGAAATTCATAAATTGCATTTATTTTAAAGTGCGTGTTGTAGAAAGGTGTTTTGGGTAAAATATGAAAAGTTTGCTGGTTGTCTAATAACAACCATTTCTGACCATCTGCATCCATTGAGAGTAATTGCGCATCGGTCATTTTATGAGTGCCAAAATGCAAAGCATAATAACTATGCAATACCGGCATTAGAAAAAAGCTCAGGCTCAGCGTTAAAAATGTACTGGACAGCACGCTTCCTGTAAACGCCATTTTGGGAATATCTTTTTGTATCCACAATACGCTTGGAATGAAAATCAGCAGAAAAATAATGGCCAAACACAGCAAAACCGGATAATTGGAAATGTAAAAGAACTGCGCTTGCGCGTTTAAATATAAGCCCAAAATACCAATAGGAACGCTGCCGATAATCAGGTAGGCGATCCGCGGGCTGATCTTGGTTTGCAGAATTAAATTTTGCAGATCTTCTTGAGAAAGCGTCAGCGCCGCAATCTCATCCTGAAAATTATAATATTGTTTGAGTATTTGAATCAGCTGCCCTTTTTCATGTTCACTTAAGCATGCAAGGTGCAGTTGAGATTGAACATTTTTAAGGGGGAAGAATAAAAGCTGTGGATTTTCTTTGTTGGCAGTCTGATAAATAGGACGCTGCAGCCATGAGATCCGTTTTGGGCGTTTTATACCAAGAATGGCAAATTGACAGTATTCTACCTCCTGCCGCTGAATGAATGTGCTGAGAGGTATTTTCCACAAGCGGTAATAAATTTTATCAGGCGTAATGACCAGTTTAATCTGCGTTTTTAAGTAATCAATGACAATTATAGATACGATGTAGAGCAGGATCAGCTGGGCATGATCGGCTTGCAGCTTGTAAATCGGGAAATTTTTTAGGGTGAATTGCAGGTATTCAATCACTATGCTGACGTTAAGCGGTTGAGCTTGATCTCTAAACCATTTGAAAAAAGGTATAATAAAGACCATCGCAATGCCTAGTAAAATAAGCATTAAAATTGTTGGCCATGAAATCAGCGGTTTTTTAGCATAAATGTCAAATTCTGTTTTCATAAAGTCTCATAATAATTATGTTGAAATTTTATATTTAAGTGTTTGGTTACTATATTTAAATTTTGAATATTTGATCGATGCTTAGCGCTAAATTATATCTGAAAATGAATAGGCTAGGTAGGTGCTGCGCCCCGAGCCACGGTTTGTGCGTATTATGTCGTGATTTCAATGTTTAGCTTCGATCTTGTTGCCTGGCCGGTTTGTTTAATGCTCAGTTGAAGGCCCGCACATGCACACGGCGCTTTTCGCTCAGAACGGGAAGGTATTTATATTGCGCATGTTCATCATAATTGCGGGCAGAATTAATTCATTCATCTGGGGACAGCTAGAATCTGTTTTTTTTATAAGGCGTGCAGATAGGGGGGACGGCCATAAATGAATGGATAAATACCAACTGAAAAATTATTGGATCAATATAGTCTGTGAAAAGTGTGTTTTTATACTGCAATTGAACCTGACTTTATCAATATCGATGCAGATCTTTTAAATTATCGTGAAGAATAAAAGTTAACCTATCTTATCTAATACTGTTATCTTGAAGTAGGTTCACTTGACTCAAGTAGATCATCATGACAATGAAAAAAATAAACGTAGTCGGTACATCTGCTACAGGAAAATCAACCTTTTCCAGAGCTTTGGCGGAAAAATTAAGGTTACATTATATTGAACTGGATAACCTATTTTGGCTGGATGATTGGCAGGAGTGTCCTGACGAAATCTTTTTTGCACGTATCGAAGCTGAAATTGCCAAAGCAAAAAATGGTTATGTTATTGATGGCAACTATACTCGGGCGATTCCGGTGAAATGGTCGGAAATAGATACGGTGATATGGTTAGACCTTCCGTTTCCAGTCAATTTATACCGCTCTGTAAAGCGCGCATTTTCTCGGGCTAAGTCCAAACAAGATCTTTGGCCAGATTCAAATAATCAGGAAAATTTGTGGCGGATGTTTGGTCGAGATTCCATTGTCTGGTGGATGATTAAGACCCATAAAAAGAATCGTGAAAAATATCTACAGATGATGAATGCACCTGAATATCAACATATTCAATGGATTCGTTTAAAGTCTGCAAATGCAGTTGATGCATTTTTAGAACAATTGGACTCTTATGTTTTTGATATTTAAGTTTTGATGTTTTATCAATAAAAAGTGCAGTTAAGTTACAGAAATAATCTTTATACCGCGCTTTGCGCCATGCCTAATGTATGGATAGAAAAGAACAAAAGGAAAATAAAATGTTGGCTGAAATAGTTGGTATGGGTCAAGGTAGCATTACTGTAGAGCTCGAAATGATTCCCCGCAAAGGTGAGGCGGTCAAAATCATGTATGGTGCAGACGCAGAGCTTGAGGGGGAAGTAGTCTCGGTCAGTCATTATATTAATCAACATGCCGATCAGCATCGCGTTCGATTAGAAATTCGTCCATTTAATTATTTAACGACCTCATAATTTTGAAATCTTTCATACAGAAGTATGTTTATAAAAAAGCCCCTCTATGAGAAGGGCTTTTTAGTGTTGATCATATTTATACAGTTAAAGTCCGAAGTAATAAGCCAATAAGCAAATCACTACCGTAATAATAATTAAAGTAATCACTCCACCTGCACCGGGTTTATGGGTTGGATTTGGCGTGTGTGCATGCTGAGGATTTGATTTTCTTTGCTCAGTTTTAAATCCATCCAGAGGAGAGCTTTCGACCACAGGAGTTAAACGTGCAGTTTTATAGTGATTGGCGACTTTTACGATAAATTTAGCCGTTAAATCTTCAGTTTTTTGAGCAAAATGGCGCAAATTTAACTGTTCTTCAGGTGTATAGATGCTGCCATCTGCATGATAGGGATGCTGAATTTTAGACTGAATGTGGCGGTTTAATGCATCTAAGCGATGCAAGCTGTCATGTGCAAAATCCGCTTGTGCATCCGTTGGCAAGAGTGCAAGTTTTGTAGATTCATTCGATTCGCTGCTTAGATCAAGCTGCGTACCATAATAAGGTGTGCCCAACACCTCCGGCTCAATAAAACCTTCCGCAGGTTTTTGTAAAAATAATTCTGCTTCAGTGAAGTTATGAATATCATCCCATTTTGGTAACTGCATATCTGCTTCGATGCGTTTAATGAGTTTATGGTTCAGCTCATAGCGCCAAAAAGTTTCTCGACGAATTTGCAGTTGTTGGGATGCCGGTGCTTCATAGTCATTTTCTGCGTTATACCACTCGGCAAGTTCTTTACCAAAAATCCATGCCTGCTTTTTATTTTGTTCATGGCTCACAATAAAATGAGCAAAGGGAAGAAGTTCAACGTTAGCATTCGGATTTTGTTCATCATTCAGCAAGCTAGAGCTATGTAAACTTAAGCGTTGTACCCCTTGTTTTTTTAAGCCCTCTAGCCAAATTTGGAAATGTTGAGCCAATAAATGCTGTGAAAGCAAATCACGAAAATGGAAACTGTGCTGATCAAAAATGTGGTGATTCAACCAACGTTGAAAACTCAAACCTTGGTTGAGAAATTCATTGCCATAAGTGACGAGTGTGAGCTGTTGTTTCCAGATTGGATCGAGTGCCATAAAGATTGGATCCCATTGATATTGTGTTTATCTTATACTTTTTTTAAAACTTGATGCTAATGCAATTTTAACTTGTGAATGCGCTTCATCATAACGGCTAAAAACTGTTAGAATAAGGGGTTTATATTATTTTTTTAAATTGTTGCTTTGAGAGTTACTATGTCACTGGAAGCCCTGACCACTGAAGCGCTCGCTGCGATTGCAGCAGCAGAGGACCTTGCTACACTCGACCAAGTGCGAGTGCAATTTACAGGGAAGAAAAGCCAGCTCGCGGAACAATCGAAGTCGCTCGGTAAAATGGACCCAGAAGAACGTAAAGTTTTTGGTGCTCAAATTCATGCCGTTCGTGAATCGATTACTGGCGCACTGACTGCTCGTCAAGCTGAATTACAAAAAGCTGCATTAGAACAAAAGCTTGCTAGCGAAACGATTGATATTACTTTACCCGGCCGTGGTCAAACGGTGGGTAGTATTCACCCTGTGACTCAAGTTCAAGAACGTATTTGCCAATTCTTTACCAAAGCTGGCTTTACTGTTGCGACTGGTCCAGAAGTTGAAGATGATTATCACAACTTTGAAGCATTGAACATTCCGGGTCATCATCCTGCACGTGCGATGCACGACACTTTCTATTTTGATGCGAATCATTTACTTCGTACGCATACCTCAGGCGTGCAAATTCGTACGATGGAAAATCAGCAGCCTCCAATCCGTATTGTGTGTCCTGGTCGTGTTTATCGCTGTGACTCGGACCAAACGCATTCGCCAATGTTCCATCAAATCGAAGGTTTGTATGTGGCTGAAAACACCAGCTTTGCAGAACTAAAAGGTTTGTTGGTTAACTTGTTAAATGAATTCTTTGAAAAAGATTTGAAAGTACGTTTCCGTCCATCTTATTTCCCATTTACAGAGCCAAGTGCGGAAGTGGATATCATGGATGAACGTGGTAAATGGTTGGAAGTTTTGGGCTGCGGTATGGTGCATCCAAACGTTTTACAAGCCGCTGGCATCGACCCAGAAAAATACAAAGGCTTTGCCTTCGGTTTAGGTGTAGAGCGTTTTGCCATGTTGCGTTACGGCATTAATGACCTGCGTATGTTCTACCAAAATGATGTGCGTTTCTTACGCCAATTTGCTTAAACAGTTTTATACCTCTCCCTAACCTCTCCTAAAAGAAGAGGGGGTGTCCATCATGACTTAGGGTTCGTCCTCTTTCTTTAAAGGGGCGCTAGAGGGGATTAGAAATTTAGAATTAATAGGTTTTTATACAATGAAAATTAGCGAAAATTGGTTGCGTACATGGGTTAACCCAGCCATTGATAGCGATACACTTTCTGACCAACTGACCATGTTAGGTTTAGAAGTTGATGATTTATCTCCTGCTGCAAAACCATTTACTGGTGTAGTAGTCGGTGAAGTTTTAACAGTGGTTCAACATCCCGATGCTGACCGTTTACGTGTCACTACTGTAAACATCGGTTCAGGCGAGCCGTTACAAATCGTTTGTGGAGCTCCAAACGTACGTGTAGGCATGAAAGCTCCTGTAGCAACCATTGGTGCAGTACTTCCGGGCGATTTCAAAATTAAAAAAGGCAAGCTTCGTGGTGTTGAATCACAAGGCATGCTGTGCGGTGCGTCTGAAATTGATCTTGAAGATAAAATCGACGGTCTATTAGAGCTTCCTGCCGATGCACCTGTTGGTGTAAATGTGCGTGAATATTTAGATCTTGATGACAATGTGATTGATATCAGCATCACGCCAAACCGTGGTGACTGCTTCAGTATTCGTGGTATTGCACGTGAAATTGGTGTGATTAATCAACTCCCTGTGACTGCCCCTGAAATTAAAGAAGTTGCTGCAACAATTACTGATGAGAAGAAAGTTGTTGTTGAAACTGATGGTTGCCCACGTTACTTAGGTCGAGTGATCAAAAACGTTAATACCAAAGCACCAACTCCTGAGTGGATGGAGCGTGCATTAGCTCGTGCAGGCATTCGTCAGCACAGTATTTTGGTCGATATTACCAACTACGTTTTAATGGAATTGGGTCAACCTTTACATGCATTCGATGGCGGTAAAGTTGAAGGTTCTGTTCGTGTACGCCAAGCAACAGCAGCAGAAAAATTAACGTTGTTGAATGAACAAGAAGTTGAATTATCTGAAAACGTGATGGTGATTGCGGATGATCAAAAAGCTTTGGCGATTGCAGGGATCATGGGTGGCCTAAGTTCAGCCGTTTCTGATGATACCACTGAAATTTTCCTTGAGTCGGCGTTCTTTGATCAACTCTATATCGCAGGTCGTGCACGTAGTTTTGGTTTGCATACTGATGCCTCTCAGCGTTATGAACGTGGCGTAGACTTTGAATTGCCGATGACGGCAATGCACCGTGCTTCTCAACTTATCGCTGATTTAGCTGGTGGTGAGTTTGGTCCAATTACTGTTGCTGAAAAAGTAGAGCTATTACCAAAACGTGAAGCCATTGAACTGAACCAAGCGCAAGTTGATCAACTGCTCGGTTATAAAGTTGAATCTGCATTTATTACGGATGCTTTAACGCGTTTGGGTTGCAATGTCACTGTGAAAGCAGAAGGTGAGTGGACTGTTGTACCACCATCACACCGCTTTGATATGGCGATTTATCAAGACCTCATCGAAGAAGTGGCACGTATTCACGGTTACGACAATATTCAAATTAGCTTGCCGGTGATTGATGTCAAACTAGCGAAATACCAAGACCAATTTGAATTGGTTCAGTTACGTCAAACTGCAGTGGCTTTGGGTTATCAAGAAGCGATTAGCTTTAGCTTTGCAGATGCGAAACTAGAGAAACAATTGAATCCACAGGTTCAACCACTAGCGCTTGCAAACCCGATTTCTAGCGACCTTGCAGTGATGCGTTCAACCTTATTATCAAGTTTGATCCCATGTGTGCAATACAACGTGAACCGTCAACAAAACCGTGTGCGTTTCTATGAGCTTGGTCTACGTTTTGATTATCAAGGTGCGAACAGCATTCATGATCTTAAACAGATCCCAACCTTTGCACTAGTTGCAACAGGTTCGCGTACGACTGAATCTTGGCATGGTAAAGCACAGCCTATGGATTTCTTTGACTTTAAAGGCGATGTAGAAGAGATTTTAAATTCTGCACGTTTAAATGTTGAATATGTACGTTCAGAACGTACGTGGTTGCATCCAGGCCAATCTGCTGAAATCTTAGTCAATGGTCAATCAATTGGTTACTTCGGTCGTTTACACCCATCTTTAGAAGATGAGTTGGATTTGGCGACTACTTGGGTAGCTGAATTGGATCAATTGGCTGTTTTGCAAACTTATGTATCTAATTTTACAGAATTATCACGTTTTCCGTCGGTTCGACGTGATATTGCGCTTTTAATTAGTGATAAGATTAATGTTAGTGAAATTCAGCAACTTATCGAAAAAACAGGCGGTGAACTTTTAGACGCAGTTTGGTTGTTCGATGTGTACACTGGTCAAGGTGTCGAAGAAGGCAAGCGCTCATTGGCATTTGCAATTCAATGGCAACATCCAACACGTACATTAGAAGATGCTGAAATCAAAAACGGTATGGATAACATACTTCAGGTGTTGGAAAACACTTACCAGGCGACATTGAGGGCTTCATGACAGCATTAACAAAAGCAGAAATGGCTGATCATTTAAGTGAGCTCACGAGTTTAAACCGTCGTGAAGCAAAACAAATGGTCGAGTTATTCTTCGATGAGATTAGCCAAGCGCTAATCTCTGGGGAACAAGTTAAACTCTCTGGTTTCGGTAACTTCGAGTTGCGTGATAAACGTCAACGCCCAGGCCGTAACCCGAAAACGGGTGAAGAAATTCCGATTTCTGCCCGTCGTGTAGTGACCTTCCGTGCGGGACAAAAATTCCGTCAACGTGTTGGAAATGAGCAGATCGATTGATCTGCTTTTTTTTGTCTTTGATTTAGTAGGCGCAGTGCTCATCATCTATCGCACAATTCATGTTGAAGAATATTCGTTTTAAAGTGAGACGATATATTTGAGTTGAGTTGTCGTAAAGATTGATTGTGGCTTTCTTTGAGCTAAATCTTCAGTTTTTATTTTTCAATAAGCATGGGTTTAGTATTTTGAATATTAGCTATTTTTTATTAACTAGGGTTTAAAGTTTGAGGCAATAAAAAAGAGAGCCAAAGGGCTCTCTTTTTGTGCTGAATAATCGGTTAGATTATTGAGCTTCAGAAGCAGCAGCAGTAGCTTCAGATGCAGCAGCAGTAGCTTCAGATGCAGCAGCAGTAGCTTCAGAAGCAGCAGCAGAAGCTTCAACAGCAGCAGCGTCAGACGCAGCAACTACTTCAGAAGCAGCAGCTTCAGATGCAGCAGCAGGAGCAGCTTCTTCAGTTTTTTTAGCACAACCAACGAAAGCTAAAGTAGTAGCAACTGCAGCAGCAATAGCGATTTTTTTGAATAACATGGCATCACTCTCTAAAATATGAGATTAAAAAATAACCTGCGTTAGTCTGTTGTGTGCTTTTATTATGCCTAATTTGAATAGGTATTAAAAATGCATAGAGCAGTCTAACTGGTCTGCGTGTATGCTATCACTGAGTATTTTGAAATGCTACTAGCGACTTTGAAAAAACCGTGAAAAATAGGTGAAAAACGACCATTTTTTAACAGAAAATAACAATTAAGAGAAAGATTTATATTGGGGAAATAGCAAATAAACCACTAAAAAGAATAGGGTTTTTTAAAATATATTTTTTATAATCATCAACTTGAAAATAAGTTTACATGGAAATCCATCAAATGTTTCTTTGTGTAACTAAAGTCAACCAAATAAAAAGGCCATCGTTATAGATGGCCTTTTCAGTCAAACATTCAACTTAGTTGGATGCTTTACGTTTCATTTGATCAAAGAAATCATCATTGGTTTTGGTTTCTTTCATACGATCAAGCAAGAATTCCATCGCTGCAAGTTCGTCTTGTGTATGAAGCAATTTACGTAAAATCCAAACTTTACGTAGGTTATCTTCAGACATTAGGCGCTCTTCACGACGTGTACCTGATTTTTTGATGTTCATCGCAGGGAACACACGTTTTTCAGCAATACGACGGTCTAGGGTAATTTCTTGGTTACCTGTACCTTTGAATTCTTCGTAGATCACTTCATCCATCTTACTACCAGTTTCAATCAACGCAGTTGAGATAATTGTCAGTGAACCACCTTCTTCAATATTACGTGCTGCACCGAAGAAACGTTTTGGACGTTCTAAAGCATGGGCATCCACACCACCAGTAAGAACTTTACCAGATGAAGGGATTACGGTGTTGTAAGCACGTGCTAAACGAGTAATTGAGTCAAGCAAAATCACCACGTCTTTTTTGTGTTCAACAAGACGTTTAGCTTTTTCAATCACCATCTCTGCAACTTGTACGTGACGAGCTGGTGATTCATCAAATGTAGATGCAACCACTTCACCACGAACTGTGCGTTCCATTTCTGTTACTTCTTCAGGACGTTCGTCAATTAGAAGGACAATCAAGAAACATTCTGGATTGTTACGAACAATCGACTGTGCGATGTTTTGTAACAACATGGTTTTACCCGCTTTTGGCGGTGCAACGATAATAGAACGTTGACCTTTACCAATCGGAGCAACCAAGTCAACCACACGCGCAGTTAAGTCTTCAGTTGTACCATTACCCAATTCCATCACCAATTGTTCAGTTGGGAATAAAGGTGTTAAGTTCTCGAAAAGAATCTTATTACGTGAGTTTTCTGGTGTGTCGTAGTTAATTTGATTAACTTTTAATAATGCAAAGTAACGTTCGCCTTCTTTAGGGGGACGAATCGTACCTGTAATAGTGTCACCAGTACGAAGGTTAAAGCGACGGATTTGTGATGGGCTCACATAGATATCGTCAGGGCCGGCTAGGTAAGAACCCGCTGCAGAGCGTAAGAAACCAAAGCCGTCCGACAGAATTTCTAGAACGCCATCACCAAAAATCTCTTCGCCGTTCATTGCGTGGCGCTTTAAGATGGCAAAAATAATATCTTGCTTACGGTTACGAGCCATTCCTTCGAGGCCCATAAACTCGGCAATCTTGATGAGTTCGCCAATCGGTTTTTTCTTGAGTTCGGTTAAGTTCATAGGTGGTCAGATAGAATCTAAAATTCTGAGGTACAGGTTGGAAAAGGGAGCAACAAATGTGCCGCGATCATGCAAGAAACGATAGCAATTGGTTTGCACAAAACAATTCAGAGATCTGATTCGTTATATGAAGAGAGATGTGAAAAACAATTCTGTTGCCGAGCGGCATTTTATGTGTTGTGTGTTGTAAGAAAATGACAGGATTTGAGATCCTTAATTTCTTGAGTAAACAATATAAGAGAGAACACAGCATTTGTCAATTTATCAGGCAAAAAAATACGCTGTATAAAACAGCGTATTTCCATGGGTTTTTATCGAAAAATATTAGATGTTTTCTTCGATGAACGCTGTCAATTTAGATTTTGGTGCAGCACCGACTTGAGTTGCTACAACTTCACCGTTTTTAAACATTAATAATGCAGGAATGTTACGGATGTTGTAGTTCACTGCAGTTTGTTCGCAAGAAGTAACGTCTACTTTAACGATTTTAACTTTGCCTTCAAACTCAGTTGAAAGTACTTCAAGTACAGGTGCAATGGCTTTACAAGGAGCACACCAACCTGCCCAGAAATCTACAAGTACAGGAGTATCAGACTCTAGTACATCGGCTTGGAAGTTTTCATCAGTTGTATTTACGATATTGCCAGACATGGATTTTGCTCCGGAATTAATTTTTAAGTTGACTCTATGTTTATAAGTATTACATAGCCAACTATAACAATGTAGGGGGTTATGTAAATTTTCGACCTGAATGGCGAGTTTGTCTAATGGATGATCACGATGCCGATGATCGTGTATGACTATCATTGCTTCAGATAAAAAATCGATAAGTTCCGCCCGAACTACTCATAAATGGCTTTTAAATTGCATGTATGTGAATTAATCTAAGCACAATTCTGAACAGGTTTTTTTGAATAATGTCTGATTTTTTGATTGATGAAGAATTACTTGCTGCTATCGATATGGGATCGAACAGCTTCCACTTGGCTATCGCACGTGTAGACCATGGTGAAGTGAAAAAAGTTGCATCAATGTCAGAAAAAGTACAGCTTGCCGCAGGTCTAGACGAAAATAAAAATTTGACTGAAGCCGCACAGCAACGAGGATTAGCCTGCCTAGCACGATTTGTAGGGCGTTTAAATCCTGTCCAAGCCAACCGTTTACGTATTGTGGCGACCAATGCCTTGCGCCAAGCAAAAAATGGTCATGAATTTATTCAAAAAGCTGCTGAAATTTTACCCAAGCCGATTGAAATCATTGCTGGTCGTGAAGAAGCCCGTCTTATTTATTTGGGGGTTTCTCATACCATGGCAAACAGTGGTCGTCGCCTAGTGATTGATATCGGTGGGGGTTCTACAGAGCTAATTATTGGTGAAGAGTTTGAGCCGATTCATACTGAATCCGTGCAAATGGGCTGTGTTGCTTTTACCAAAGCGTTTTTTGCAGATGGTGAAATTAACCTGAAAAGCTTTGATAAAGCGGTGAATGCTGCTCGCAAGGAAATTGCTGGCATTGCCAACACTTATAAAGCTGCGGGCTGGGATACTGTTGTCGGTTCAAGCGGTACGATCAAAGCGTGTCGTCAAATTTGTGTCAATATGGGCTGGAGCAACGATCAGGAAGAACTGACGCGTGACGGTCTATTTAAACTCAAAGATAAATTGCTTAAATATAAGCATGTCAATGAAATGGAATTTGATGGTCTAAAAGAAGACCGTCGAGCAGTTTTGCCAGCCGGCATTGCCATTTTATATGCCGTTTTTGATGTGCTGAATATCGATAAATTGGTCTATTCGGATGGCGCATTACGTGAAGGCGTGATGTATGACCTCTTGGGACGTTTCCAACATGAAGATGTTCGAGATCGTTCTGTACATGCGTTGATGGGTCGCTACAACGCAGATGTAAAACAAGCAGAGCGTGTGGTCAATACCGCGCAACAACTGTTTAATGGTGTGGCGACCGCATTGAATTTGACTAGTGATGACAGTGATTTACTGCGTCGTGCAGCGTATTTGCATGAAATTGGCTTAGCGATTAGTCATAGTGGTTACCACCGTCATGGTGCCTATTTGTTGCAACATTCGGATATTCCGGGTTTCTCGCAAATTGATCAAAACCATTTGTCACATTTAGTGGCGCATCATCGTCGTAAGCTACGCAGTGATGCACGTGTCGATGTGATGAAAGTCGGTGGTAACAAACTTGTTTACTTATGTCTATTGCTTCGTTTAGCAGTTTTATTAAATCATAGTCGCAGCGATGAGATGCTTCCTGCCATTGAATTAAGCGTGGACAATGCGCAACAATGGCAACTTAGTGTTTCTGGTGATGCCAAACAGTGGCCTTTGTTGGTTGCAGACTTGCATGATGAGCAAGTGCAATTTAAGCATTGGGATATTGAACTGAATATCCAGTCGGAACAATTTATCAATTAACAGACCAGTTAAGTTAGGGATAATGATCGACCTATGAAAAATAAAGCAGCTCAATCTAAAGCCTGGACTACGGTTCAGATCGCACGTCATCCTGAACGTCCGCAGTTTTTGGATTATGTTGGCGAAATTTTTACAGAGTTCGATGCTTTGCACGGTGACCGCCTATTTGGTGATGACGGCGCGATGATTGGTGGTTTGGCTCGTTTAGATGGTCAGCCTGTGATGATCGTAGGTCAGCACCGTGGTCGTAGTACACGTGAAAAATTACAGCATAATTTTGGTATGAGTAACCCAGAAGGTTACCGTAAAGCACAGCGTTTATTGGATATGGCGGAGCGTTTTAATCTGCCTGTCTTTACTTTTATTGATACCATGGGTGCCTACCCAGGCGTGGGTGCAGAAGAACGTGGTCAGGCTGAAGCGATTGCAACCAGTTTGGCTCAGCTTTCTTCACTTAAAGTGCCTGTAGTGGCAACGGTATTGGGTGAAGGTGGTTCGGGTGGTGCGCTGGGTATTGGCGTGGCTGACCGTGTGATTATGCTATCTCACAGTATTTATTCAGTGATTTCACCTGAAGGCTGTGCATCTATTTTGTGGAAAACTGCAGAGAAAGCAGAACAAGCAAGTGAAGCATTGGCATTGACGGCAGATAAATTGCAGAAGATGGGCATTGTGGAATACGTGGTGGACGAAGCGGAAGGCGCACATTTAAACCCTGAAAAAGTCATGCAGGATTTGAAAGTGGTCTTGAAGCAAGCTCTAGAAGAACTGCAACCAATGGATGCAAACGAACGATGCGAAGCGCGTTATCAGCGTTTAATGAAGTTTGGCAGCGACAATTTAGGGCTGACTGCTTAAGTCAAATTCAGGCGCTGCCTGAACAAAGCCGATTTTTAATAGGATGTAGTGGTGGCATGGATTCCATGTTGCTGCTGCATCTTATGCCGTTTTTGTGCCCTGAAAAAATACGGGTAATTTATATTGATCACCAACTACAAGCGTGTAGTCACGCTTGGGGGGAGTTTGTACGTGCTCAGTGTGCAGCGCTGAATCTTCCATTCATTATACAAAAAGTTCAGGTTGCGCAAGGTAATCTTGAAAATCAAGCCCGCTCAGCCCGCTATCAAGCCTTTGCCCAACATTTACAAGCAGATGAAATATTGGTACTCGCGCATCATCAGCAAGATCAAGCCGAGACACTGATGTTGCGGCTACTTTCAGGTGCGGGTGTCCATGGCCTTGCTGCCATGAAAAAATTCGATGTACGTGAAGATTTTGCTTTATGGCGTCCGCTATTGGATCTTTCACGTGAGCAAATTTGCCAATGGGCAGCACAACTGCATGTGCAAAATATTCAAGATCTCACCAATTTTGATACCGACTATGACCGCGCGTGGAGTCGTGAAATTCTATGGCCTGTACTCAGTGGTCGATTTCCTAAAATGCAGCAAGCCCTGAGTCGAACCAGTTATTTGATGCAAGATGCTGATGAAATTTTACACGAGGTGTTGCAACAAGATTTGGCAGCCTGTGGTTCATCGCAAACTTTATCTTTAGTGGTTTTACAACAGCTCAGTCTGGCACGTCAGCGTCAGTTGTTATCGCACTGGATGAAAGGTGAGGGGCAATATCGTCCAAGTTTTGAAATGGTACAGCGATTATTTTCAGAAGTGATTGGCTCACGCGAAGACTCGCAAGCGGCATTACACTGGAATGGATTTTATTATCTGCGCTTTCAACAGCAACTTCATCGGATTGCCAAAGCGGATTATCTGCCAGCAGAATCCATTCAAGAGGTTGAGGTTATAACTTGTGTTGCAGGTCAGTCTCTCAAGTTGCCTACAGGCCATTTTGTGATTCAATCCTCAGAAGTTGGCTTATCACCTGAATTATTGGGGCAGCAACTGCAGATTCGCCCACGTCTTGGCGGTGAAAAAATTCATTTATATGGTCGTATCGGAAGTTGGCCGTTGAAAAAAGCCATTCAGCAGGCGCAAATTTTTCCATGGCAGCGTCATACTATTCAAATATTAAGCCGAGATAATGTTATGCTAGGCGTCTTTACGCCTCAGGGCTTTTGGTTGGCGCAGTCTGAATTTTGTACTCAAGCTGGCTGGCAACCGACATTATCTCTTAACGCTAAATCTGCAATATCGGATCTTCAATCATGAGCGCAATTCTAAATTGTAATATCAGTTTCATTGGTGGCGGCAACATGGCACAGGCTTTAATTGGTGGCCTAATTGCACGTGGTGTCCCGACTACACGTATTACAGTTTCAGATCCCGTAGAAAAAGTACGTGAGCTTTTGGCTGAAAAAGATTTGCATGTGACCGATGATAATGTTGCAGCAATTCGAGATGCTGACATTGTACTTTTTGCAGTTAAGCCTCAGGTGTTGGCAAAAGTTTTGGCACCATTACAAGGGTTGCTAGAAGGGAAGTTAGTGATTTCAATTGTTGCTGGTGCGGAAATTGCAACGATTTCAAAACTATTAGGCACAGAGCGTATTGTTCGTGTCATGCCAAACACACCTGCTTTAGTTCAAACCGGTGCGCATGGTTTGTATGCAGGTGAAGCGGTTTCGGCTGAAGATCGTGATCTTGCAAGTCAAGTTTTGGCTTCAACGGGTTTAACACTTTGGGTAAACTCAGAAGCGCAAATTGATGCGGTAACAGCAGTTTCTGGCTCAGGTCCTGCATACTTTTTCTATATGATGGAAAGTATGATCCGTGCAGGTAAAAACATGGGCTTGGATGAAAAGGTAGCTACAGCGCTAACCTTGCAAACTGCATTAGGTGCCGCACAAATGGCAATTACCAGTGCCAATAGTCCTGCGGAGTTACGTAAAAATGTAACCTCTCCAAACGGTACAACACAAGCCGCGATTGAAGTGTTTGATCGTGCTCAAATTTCACAAAATATTCAGGCTGCTTTAGCCGCAGCGCAAAAGCGTAGCCAAGAGTTGGCACAAGAGTTAAGCGAAAGCACCAAATAATTCGATTTGATTTAGGAAAGTTCAAGTATGGGCTCTGCTCAAATTTTTGGAATCATTATTAACGTTGCAATTTTGCTCGTATTTTTCCGTTTTTTAATGCAGCTTGCTGCCGTGAGTCCATATAACCCTGTGGTTTTGGCAACAGCAAAAGCAACAAAAATTGTCGATATCTTTAGCCGAATTTTCCCAACTTTGGCCAAAGGTCGAGTGAATACTGCAGCTTTGGTGTTGGTGGTGATTCTGTATTTGTTAAAAATGTTTGGTTTGATGTATTTGTCTGGAGTGGCGGTGAATAGTCCATTCCATTTGATCATTATGACCTTTGTGACCATGATTCAGGATTTAATCCGTTTCTGTCGTTACTTAATTTTTGCATCGATTATTTTGAGTTGGGTCGTGATGTTTAGTCAGTCACGTTCGCCTTATATTGAAGTGGTTCAAGAGCTGGCGGAACCGCTACTTGCACCATTCCGCCGTATTCTTCCAAATATGGGGATGATTGACTTGTCACCAATTTTTGCGATTTTGGCATTGTTGGTTGCGGAAACCATTATGAAGCAAGTCGCAATTGCATTATTGACTGGTCTTTAATCTGAGCTAAGACAAGTTAAATTAAAAAGGACGCCGAGGCGTCCTTTTTTGTGGATTTAATATGTGGTGTAAAACAAGATATTTCTACTAACTAAGAAACATCTCACCTCCATCCCAACCTTCCTCCTATAAGGAGAAAGGTGTGAATGAACGTGAATGAATTAGTGTGCTTCGTCCCAGTTATTGCCTTGACCGACTTCCACAATCAGTGGAACGGAAATTTTCAACACAGATTGCATCACTTCAGTCAGTTGGGCAGACAGTTCATCGGCAATTGCAGCATCAACTTCAAACACCAATTCATCGTGTACTTGCAGTAACATTTTGGCTTGATCTTTCGGTAAGATTTTATCGACGGCGATCATGGCCAATTTAATAATATCCGCTGCAGAACCTTGTAGTGGTGCATTGATCGCTGCACGTTCAGCGCCTTGTTTCACCATTTTGTTGCTCGCCATAATGTCCGGTGTATACAGACGACGACCTAAAATGGTTTCCACAAAACCTTGTTCACGTGCCACTTGGCGAGTACGTTCCATATATTCCAAAACACCAGGATAGCGTTGGAAGTATTTACCAATATAGTTGCGTGACTCTTCACGAGTGAAACCCAACTGACGAGTCAAACCGAATTCTGACATGCCATAGAGCAGACCGAAGTTCACCGCTTTGGCTTGACGACGTTGGTTGCTAGTGACTTCGTCGAGTGGAATGCCCAAAACTTCTGCCGCAGTACGTTTATGTACGTCTTGTCCATGATTGAAGGCATCGACCAAGGCATGATCTTGCGAGAAATGTGCCATTAAACGTAATTCGATTTGCGAGTAATCGGCTGCCAATAAAATGCGACCTTCAGGTGCAATAAAGGCTTTACGGATTTGACGTCCAATATCTTCACGGACAGGAATGTTTTGTAAGTTTGGATCGGTAGATGACAAACGACCTGTAGCTGTTAAAGCTTGGTGATAACTTGTATGCACACGATGTGTGTCATTATTCACTTGCTTTAACAGACCATCGGTATAAGTGCTTTTCAGTTTAGAGAGACCACGATATTCCAAAATTAAATCGGTAATCGGATGATCGATTTTCTCTAGAACACTTTCACTGGTACTGTACTGACCTGTAGAGGTCTTCTTACCGCCTTTTAAACCTAATTTATCAAACAGAATCTCGCCGACTTGTTTAGGCGAGCTGACATTGAAGCTTTGACCCGCAAGATCGGTAATTTCTGTTTCTAAATTTTGAATGGTATTGGCAAATTCCACACCGAGTTGGTCGAGGAAGTCCATATCCAACTCAATGCCGTTTTCTTCCATAGAGGTCAGAACACGG
This sequence comes from Acinetobacter sp. YH12231, assembly GCF_013417755.1. Classification (NCBI taxonomy): domain Bacteria; kingdom Pseudomonadati; phylum Pseudomonadota; class Gammaproteobacteria; order Moraxellales; family Moraxellaceae; genus Acinetobacter; species Acinetobacter sp. YH12231. Next base: position 14,268 of record NZ_VPDJ01000003.1, on the reverse strand, counting down.
GCAACTGGCATTTCAATATTGTGCAAAATATTGATCAGTTCCGGATGGGCTTGTAACTTCTTATCGAGTACTTCATATAGACGATAGGTCACATGGGCATCTTCTGCGGCATAATGGGCTGCCGTTTCAAGCTCAATTTGGTTAAAGGTTTTTTGTTTTGCACCTTTGCCCGCCACTTGTTCGAACGTCGTTGTGAGATGACTTAAATACAAACGTGCGACGTCATCCATTCCATGACGCGTAGCCACAGAGTTGAGGACATAAGAGGCCAACATGGTATCGAAATACCAACCTGCCAAATGAATGCCATGATTTTCTAAGACATGTGCATCATATTTGAGATGATGACCAATTTTTTGTACGTCATTATCTTCAAGTAAAGGTTTGAGTTGATTCAGAATTGTGTCGCGATCAAGTTGTTGCGGCGCATCTTCATAATCATGCGCAAGCGGCACGTAATAGGCATCATGTGCATCTAAAGCCACCGAGAAACCTACAATCTGCGCCACGCGGTAGTCAAGGCTAGTGGTTTCGGTATCAAAGGCAAAACGCTTTTCAGTACTTAGACGCTTGAATAACACATCCCAATCTTCTTGGGTCAATACCGTGTGATATCGAGCTTCACCGAGTAAATCATCAACACTGGTTTTGTCCGCTTGATCTTCAGCTTCAGGTGCATTGGCAACAGTCGCCGTGGTGTTGATAGCTTTGGCTGCTTGTTTGTAGGTTGCACCATTGGGGTTGTTCGGATGATCTAATGACTGCAGTTGGTTACGGAATTCTAGTTCAGTATATAAATCACGAAGTGCTGGAATATTTGGATCAGCAAGTTTCAAATCTTCGTATTTAAGGCCCATGTCGAGGTCGCAAACAATGCTCGCCAGTTGGTGGTCAAGAGTAATCCCTTCGACATTGTCTTTAATGTTTTGACCGACTTTACCTTTAATGCTGTCGACATTTTCTAAAATGCCACCAATCGAGCCGTACTCAGTTAAAAGTTTCGCTGCTGTTTTTGCGCCAACACCGGGTACACCACGAATGCCGTCAGAGGCGTCGCCCATCAGCGTGAGGTAGTCAATGATTTGATTCGGCCACACCCCAAATTTTTCAAAAACGCCTTGAACGTCCATCGGTTTGTCTTTGAAGCTGTCTTCTAAAGTGACACGCTCAGTAACGAGCTGCGCCATGTCTTTGTCACCAGTGGAGATCAAAACTTGATGACCGGCTGCTTCAGCGCGTTTGGCTAAAGTTCCGATAATGTCATCGGCTTCAGCACCTGGCAACATATGCAGCGGAATCCCTAGAGCACGAATTAATGCATGAAGATATGGAATTTGTTGTGATAATTCTTCAGGCATGCTTGGACGGTCACCTTTATAAATCGGGGACAATTCATGACGGAAGGTTGGTTCAGGTGTATCGAAAATAACGGCCATGTGCGTCGGTTGGATACGACGCATTAATTTTTGGATGGCAGAAATGGCACCTCGGATTGCATTGGTATGCAAACCGGTTGAAGTGGTTAATGGTGGCAGTGCATGGTAGGCACGAAATAAAAAGTATGAGCCATCGACCAAGACAAATGGTGGCATTGATAATTTCCTAATCCTAAAAACGGTTTTATTGTACGTGATTTTTTGCCCGCACGCAGAGTCTAGATTGTATATGTAACTTACCGAATCACTGATGAATAGTTTTAATCCATCCGTCGGGCTCATGTATCATCAAAACATTCAGGAAAATGACGAAGCAGGTATGCTGAAACAGAATAATGAACTCAAGATGATTTGGTTGATGTCGCTGATTATGGTAGGGATCGGGGCATGGTACTTAGACATCCGTATCTTGAGTTATATCAGCGGCATTGGTTTTATGCTCAGTTTGATGAATTATGTCGATGATTTACAGCACGGCGCTGATGCACTGAGTTCATCAAAACAACCATTCCAAGTGACATCAAAGGTTCCGTTATATATTGCATCGTTATTAACGGTCGTTGGGCTGTTAACAGAACTGGGATACTTGGTTGCGATTGGGATTAGCCTGTGGGTTTATTTTTTTCTGCGTTGGCTGAAACGATTGGAACATCAGCTGCATTTATTGCAAGGACGTGCGCTCCAGTCGCAATCGATTCATGCAGCTACTTCAATATCAGCGTCGACAATAGACCGTCCTGAAAATTTTGATTCTGACGATACACCATCTGTACATCCCGCGACGGAAATTGGTAAAGCTAGACATCAGACACCATTCAATTCAACACCTTCTAATACACCATCCAAGATTGCGCCAAATCTATCTAATCAAATTCAGCAATGGCTTTTTCAAGGTAATCCCGTGTTGAAAGTGGCGGTACTGGTCTTGGTGATTGGCGTGGTGTTATTACTTAGATTTGCCACAGAGCATTGGCAACTAAGCTTGGCCATGAAATTGCTGATTGTGAGTTTGAGCAGTGCTGGTGTTGTCGGACTGGGTTTTTGGCTGCAAACCAAAAACCGCAGTTTTGCCTTGGCTCTAGAAGGTCTAGGTCTTGCAGCGCTGTTTTTGACTTTATTTTTTGCCTATTACAATGCCGTGATTCCGGGCTTTGGCATAGCTTGTCTACTGTATGCTGCACTTATGGCATTGACGATTTGGCTCAGTCTGAAACAACAGTCGGTAGAACTGGCAATTATGGCAATGCTGATCGCCTATCTTGCGCCATTTACCTTGCCTGTTCGTGATGCAACTGCAACGGAATTTATTGCCTATTATCTTGTAATTAATCTGGCTGTTGCAGTCATGAGTACTTTAAGACCGTGGAAATATCTGAATCAAATCGCATTTTTGATGACGGTGATTATGGGTGGTGGATATGCTTTTTACCACGGATACACCACCGAACGTCAGATGATGAGCGTGTTGGTTTTAGCTCACGCTGCGATTTTTATTTGGCTCGGTTTTCGTTTTAGTCAGTTATTGGCAAAACAGGATCTTGCGCATTTTCAGCTCAAACCAGCCTTGGATATTGCACTGATATTTGCTTCGCCAGTGCTTGCTTATCTGGCATTGTATTTGATGTATTTTGAGGAAACCGTATGGCAGGCGGGGTATAGCTTGCTATTCGCGGCGCTTTTTGCCGCACTGTATAGCATCAGTAAACGTAGTGCTGTGATCCCACTGATTGCACAAAGTTATTTGAGTTTGACCTTAATTTTCTTGGCATTGATTCCACCAATAGTATTGAAAGAGCAGTGGAGTGTGGTCGGTTGGGCAGTTGAAGGTGCGTTGATATTTATATATGCCTTATACAAGCAGTCCAATATCAGCCGTTATTTAGGCATGGCGCTCTTGGTGATGGCGGGGTGTTCAAGTCTGTACTATTTGGTTCAACTGCCACATTTCCCTGCACAGATGTATTGGGGCGTGTGTTTAAGCTATTTGGCAGCCATTATCGTGACACATGCTATTCCTGCATTTCATAAACAGCTTTCAAGTTCGAGTATTGCCTTTCAATGTGTGCAAATGCTCTCAGCAACCATCATGTTCATCATGTTGCTCTTAGATTGGCTGCAGACTAGCCATCAATTGGCCTTGAGTCTATTGATCGTCAGTGTGGCTTATCTGTTGGTGAATGAAGGCTTGTTAAAACGAAAAGCTTCGTGGAGTTGGTCCATCATTAAATGGACGGGTCTAGTGCCTGTTTATGTGATGGGGCTGTACCAAGTTATTTCAGTGAGTGAGAACGGTCAGTTACTTTGGCATTCAACGATGGAGCAGATGTATTTTGCATTCGCTGGGCTGAGCTTGACGCTGCTTTGGCTACGACCATTACTCGGTGTGCGTGAAGAAAAAGAGTGGGTCAGTCTCGGAATTTTGAGCAGCTTGGCGTGGACCAGTCTGACGCTGATACCCGGTATGCCGTATATCAGTGTGGTAATTTTGCCGCTATTATTTTGTGCATGGTGTTATTGGCAAGCCAAAGAACCTGTCTGGAAAATGTTTTGGCAAGCGCGTAGCAGTTTGTTTTTGGCTTTGAGTTGGATCATCAGTTCGCAATTATTTAGTCAGCAGGCTTTTGTGGGATATATCTTGCCGATACTGAATCCTTTTGATGCAGTGAGTTTGCTGTTGTTAGCGGCTTTTTTATGGATGTTGAATCAACAGTTAAAAGCCGGTTTAGATCGTAGCTTGGCTGCCGTGTTGAGTGTTCTTGGGCTACTTTGGTTAAGTAGCTATGTTGTGCTCCGCGCCTTACATATATATCTGGATACGCCTTATAACAGTTTAGACATTTGGAGCGATGCAACCATTCAGCTGAGTTTTACTGTGCTGTGGGTGTTATTGGCTTTGGTGAGTATGCGCTTTGCCACTCAGCGCCAATTACGTTCAGTTTGGCTACTTGGTGGCAGTATTTTGGTCTTGGTTACGTTGAAATTGGTCTTACTGGATTTATCTCATGTCGGCACTCTCATGCGAGTGATTTCATTTATGGCCGCAGGTTTTGCCATGCTTTTGATTGCCTATATTGCCCCCATGCCGAATGACAAGATTGAACCATGATGAAGTTCTTAAACGTACTAGATCACTAAGCTGTAGAGGTCGTTGGCTATAAATAGTAGATAATAAAAAAGCCCTGCACATTTGATGATATGCAGGGCTTTTTATATCAATTCTATAAACCATTATTTGAGTTGAGGCTCTCGTTGGATTTCTTGTGTATTGGCATATTGATCGACGTCAGCATCGCTTGCTTGTGTAGAAAGCGGGTGGTCAACAAAACCCATTTTCGGGACAGGGATTTCAATTTTATTTTCGACAAAGGCATTTCGAATCCGTTCCTGCATTTCATCACGGACTTTCAGGAAATTCTCTCTTTGACACCAAATAGCAAAAAGCAGCTCAATGGAAGATTCTCGAAAGGCAGTGACGGTCACGGCAGGTTTAGGATCGGCCAAGACCAATGGATATTTACTAACGGCATCTAATAAAACTTCACGGACTTTGATGATGTCTTCATGAAAGTTAATCGCAAGGGTAATTGGAATTCGCCGTATTGGAAACTTAGACAGGTTATGTACAGGTGCCCGAATCAGTTGTTCATTCGGCAAACGGACATAGACATTGTCCTGCGTGAGTAATTTGACCGACAGTAAATCAATCGAGATTACTTCACCTTCAATGGTATGCCCGCGAATCAGTGTCAATTGAATGGTATCACCAACTTCAAAAGATCCTTCACCGATCAAGAACATCCCGCTGATCAGGTTGGATGCGGACGTTTGCGAGGCAAAACCCAGTGCGACCGTTAAAATACCTGCTGCACCCAAGAAGACGCTGAGTTTAAAGCCGGCTTCTTTTAAACTGGCCATCACAAAGATGATAAAGATGAAATAGAAAATCCCGCGACGCCAAACCAACTGCTGATGGGCATTGAAACGCATACCTACAGTGCGGATAAAGGTGTTTGAGATAAAACGTGCAATCAGAAAGCCGATGACTGCCAGTAAAACAGCCACCAATAATTCTGTCAGCCGATCGGTATTGAGATTGGCGACCATTCCTTTTAGGCTGCTGGTAATTTCTGTCGAAATATTTAAATCTGCCATGGCTCACCGTTAGAAAAATGAATCAAACATATTGAATAGTACATTAGCTGACTCGCGTGGCGGATGCAGATAAATTACGTCACCGGCTTGTGGCGGTGTACGGTTTTCAATTTTGACCCGCGGCGGTTTGTCATGACCTTCATGCACGACTCGAATTTGTGAAGTCCATAAACGTCCTGTACTTTCACTATAAAATAATGGCAAAGCCGGTACAGGGACATTCATACGGTCAAAACGAATCTGTTGATTACTCACGTTATGAAACTCAATAGGGGTTACTGCACGAAAAGCACGCGGTTTGAGTTGTTTAAGTTCTGTACGACCATCAACTGCTGTGGCATAGCAAATTTCACCCATTCGATGGTTCGGACCAAACCAGGTATCTTTTGGTAGAATCGCAGGTATATCAAACAAAGGTTCTCTAAGACCTTCGACAAAACCAGCAATCCAAAGCGGTGTGCTGATATATAGCGTTCCGCGCTGTCCAGCTGGAATATAAATCGGATCGACTGGTTTAATCACCACAGACCGATCGGCCAAACGTGGCATGATTTGAATTTTGTCATGTGTTTGGCGGAACATATAGCGTTCCATTTTAATGGGCTGTGGAAAACCAAATTCAGGGTCTTGTATCGGATGCCATTGCTGCTCATAGTCAAACTGAAAGGTCGGGCGATGGTATTCCATACGCCACTCTTGCATGCCGCGCGTTACACGGAACAATAAAGACCCAAACTGCCAACTGCGCGGGTGATTCAGTTCAAATTGATATTCCCCCCACCATTTACGTTTTGGGGATTCCTTTTCAGTCAAATCATTTTCTAATGGCAATGCGTATATCCCTTGTCCTGATAAATCCTAAAAACAGACTTCACGCTGTCAGATGCTTAGAGTACACTCAAAACAACTTTTTTCATCATTATAATGCGTGATGCAAGTACTTAAACAATTACAAATACCATATAGTTTTGCCAAACGTCATGGCGTATTGCTTCGATATGAGGGTGATCAAGCTTTTATTGTGCGTCGTGACAGCACGCCACTACTGGCTTTGCAAGAAGCACGTCGCTATTTAGGGCATCCTGCACAATATCAATTATGTAGTGAGCAAGAGTTTAATCAATTACTCAGTGCAAGCTTTGCCGGAGACACCGGTGAGTCTCAACAAGTGGCAGCGGGTCTGGAAGATCATCCTGATTTACTTAGCCTTGCGGACTCTGTGCCAGAAGCTGAAGATTTGATGGATCAGGAAGATGATGCGCCGATTGTACGCTTAATCAATGCTTTATTGTCGGAAGCAATTCGTGTTGGAGCTTCAGATATTCATATCGAATCTTTTGAAAAAAAGCTGTCTGTCCGCTTACGTGTTGATGGTCAATTACGTGAAATTGTGCAGCCTCGTCGTGAACTTGCGCCATTGTTGGTGTCACGGATCAAAGTCATGGCCAAACTCGATATTGCAGAAAAGCGAATTCCACAAGATGGTCGTATTTCTCTGCGTTTGGCGGGCCGTGAAGTCGATGTTCGTGTATCAACCTTACCGTCTTCGTATGGTGAGCGTGTGGTGATGCGTTTACTCGATAAGCAAGCTGGGCGTTTAAATATGACCCATTTGGGCTTGATGCAACCGGATTATGAACGTTTAACCCATCTGGTGCATCGTCCGCATGGCATTATTCTTGTGACTGGGCCGACAGGCTCGGGTAAAACCACCACTTTATATGCGGCATTGTCCGACCTGAATGACGGCTCAAAAAATATTTTAACCGCTGAAGACCCAATCGAATATCAACTGGAAGGTATTGGGCAGACTCAGGTCAACACCAAAGTGGATATGACTTTTGCCCGGGCTTTAAAAGCCATGCTGCGACAGGATCCAGATGTGGTGATGGTGGGTGAGATTCGTGATTTGGAAACAGCAGAAATTGCCGTGCAAGCATCCCTTACGGGTCATTTAGTCCTTTCAACCTTGCATACCAATACCGCGATTGGTGCAGTAACGCGTTTAAAAGACATGGGGATTGAGCCGTTTTTACTTGCCAGTTCTTTAATTGGTGTGATTGCCCAGCGCTTGGTTCGTACCTTATGTCCACGTTGTGCAACATGGCATGAAGCGGATGCTTTTGAAACAGAAATTTTCCGCCATTTAGATGTCGGCACTGAACTGAAGTTACCGCAACCCAAAGGTTGTGAGCACTGTTCACATACCGGATTTATCGGGCGTACTGCCATTTATGAAATTGTCCCGGTCGATGATCAAATGCGCCGTCTAGTGCATGGCAATGCTGCGGAATATGAAATTGAAACCTATGCGCGTAAACAGTCGGGTTCTATTCGGGATGATGGTTTGCGCAAAGTGTTGGCCGGTAAAACCACATTGGAAGAAGTGCTTCGAGTCACCAATGAAGCGGCGGAGTAGAGAGTTTTTCTGTAATTTTTAAATATAAGATGTACTTATAAAGTGCATCTTATATTTTGGTAGGTATGAAATTAGCTTATTTTTCTAAAATCTCTTTTATTTCCATTTCTAATCTTTCATAGAATTGATCTAAAGTCATATTCTTATAAAATTTATTTCTATTTACATAGGGTAAAGCTTCCTGTACCAATTGATTATATAAAGGATCATTAACATGCTTCGCCAAGACTAAACGAGAGATAGCACCTAGCCCTGTAATATATTCTTTTTCATCTCCATGATTCAGCCATTGGTTTAATGTTTCTATATCTTTATGTTTTTCTGCATCATAAATTAAAAAGTCATAGAGCTGATTTAATATATGTTGTAGTTCTTTGGGATTATTAAAATGGCTAGCCTCGCCCTCAATACCATGAATATTTGGAAAATATTGTAGGGTTTTATCATTTATGTGGTGTGTTCTAAATATTTTGATTGCTTTATCTAGTGTAACTTGTACGTAACTTGCCAAACTTAATTCACTATAAGCAAGAACATTTTTTTTTCTTGAACATAGAATAAAAATACTTTCATATATATTTGAATTTATATCCCTATAGAGATTATCTGAAGTAGGATATTGATGCTTTTTTTCTATTTTTGTAAATTTTAATTTATTATAATTTGACTCTAACCATTGGTAAGCGAATCTACTCAATTTATCACTATTTGATGGAACTGCTTTAAATTGTAATAACTGTTCTTTAGTCACTGCTTGAACGGCATTCAACATTTGCTCAATGCTTTTTTGGTCAGGAAAAATAACATCCCGACTGAAAAACACATAATGCTTTGCATCAAAAGCAACGAGATTATGCTTGCGCAATGTTTCGACCAATATTTTATAAAGGTATTTACTTTTTTCCTGCAAATATTCAATCACAAAAACATTCGTAGAAAAGTTAAAGAAGCCCTTTACATTACTAAAGAACTGGATAATTTCTTCATCGAAATTTTCTGCAAGTTCAGGATTAGTCACAATACTTTCAACTTCAATGAGCCAATTTTTCAGATTTTCTGTAAAACCTAAATCTTGAGGATTGGTTGCAAAATATTCTGCCTGTTCTAATGTAGAAATTGTTGTTTGAAAATGATGCTGTTCAGCATCCCATACATAAAATAACGCAGACATTTCTTATAAACTCGGTTTTAATTATTCGTCTTATCTTATTTATGTTTGAAATATAAGGCTATATTTTTTATAAAATTTATTTTGATAATTTAGGAAGCTACCCTAAAACATTTTGTTTTAGGGTAGGAGTTCATCAGGTAATCGCATTTAACGTTACATTGATATTGCCACGTGTTGCATTGGAATAAGGGCAGACAATATGTGCAGCATCGACCAGTTTTTGGGCTTCTGCCTGATCCATCCCTTCTAAATGAATATTTAAGGTCACTTCAATACCGAAACCGGTCGGGATCGGACCAATACCAACTTCACCTTCAATATAGGCATCTTGAGATATATTTAATTTATCGCGGTTGGCAACAAATTTCATCGCACCTAAAAAACACGCTGAATAACCAGCGGCGAAGAGTTGTTCAGGATTCGTACCATTACCTGTACCCCCCATAATTTTCGGCACAGCCAATTGAACATCTAAATGACCATCGGATGTCGTTGCACGACCATCACGACCACCAGTGGCTTTTGCATGGGCTGTATAAACTACTTTTTCTAAAGTCATTTTTCTAATCCCTCAGATGATGGTTCAAAATCATATCGTGGGGGATTTTGTTTAAATAATATTCAGTTTTTTTGTAATTTTATACAGAGTGAAAATCAATATTGAACCAAAACACGGTGCTGCATCAGTGGCATAGATGCGCGAATCTGTTGCTGCTCGTCTAAGTCAAAAGGAACTGTGAGTAGTTGAGCGCCTTCTTCTGCGGTGATTGCTAAAATTTGACCACGGCTGTTGCTTGCTCCAGCATGACCCCAAGTTTGACGCTTTTCACCATGCCAGCCTTGTTGTGCGGCACCTAATACGGCACATTGACTATCCATGGCACGAGCTTGCAGTAACAACTGCCAGTGCATTTCACCCGTGGTATAAGTAAAAGCTGCAGGCGCCGTTAAAATGTTTGCACCTTGGCTACGAAGTTTCAAAGCCAGTTCAGGAAAGCGCAAGTCGTAGCACACCATCAGGCCAATATTGCCAAAAGGTGTTGTTGCAACTACGGTTTCAGTACCAGGTTCAAAGAATTTTGATTCTTGATAGCCACCGACAGCGTCACCAACTTGCACATCAAATAAATGAATTTTGTCATAACGTGCTTCGGTACGTTCAGGGCTGATACACAGGCTGACAGTACGGACACGGCCATCTTGAATGATTGAACCATCTGGACGATAAGGGCATGGGAGTGTGCCCGCAACAATCCAAAGTTGATAACGATGTGCGAGTTGTTCTAGTCGCTGCTGAATACTTTCAAATTGCGCCGCGGTTTCGCGTTGTTTACCTGCGGCAAAACAGACAAAATTTTCGGGAAATACAATGAGACTCGCACCTTGAGCCTGACTTTGTTGCATCAATGACTCGATCACTTTGAAGTTATCTTCAATGTCATTTTGAGAATTCATTTGTGCAACGGAAAGTAAAGTCATGCGAAGAGAGTCTCTGCTGTGATTAACCTAAATTAGACATTTTGCTGCTTGGGTTGCTCTAGATTGTCCTGCTCTTTTTGCAGTTGTTTGACCAAAGGCTCAAACATATTTTGGTTGCTATCATTTAGTTTCATCAGCGTTTTGTGTGCATCTAAAACCGTATTCAGCATATTGCTATGGGTAATGTGTTCTTCCATAAGTGCGCGAGTGCATACACTTGGATCACCACAATAATTCAAAATAACAAACACCTGACCTAAACCCATGCTATTGGCAAGCGTTGTGATATCAGAGTTTGTAGACAACATTACCGCTTGGATATGGTGAACTTGTTTGAGCTTCAAACCCAGTTTAGCCAAAATGCCAAGGACAGTACTATCGATAAATGTCGTTTGGGTTAAATCAACGATTGCACCGACGACATTTTGTTGCTGTTCAATTTTGTTTAATAACTTGTCTAGACTAATACAAGATTGGGCACGCACTTCGCCAATAAGCTTAAAAATATGCGTTCCGTTCAAGCTTGCATATTCAACATGACCTGTTGACATATAAATGCCATTTGCAGAGAAGGATAGTAAATTATCCCATAGGGGCACAGCTTACTCAAGTAGCCGAGTATGATCAGAAAGTCGTATTCGGTTTAAGTGATTGATTTCGTGATTAATTGATTCGACGTAAACTTAGGATGGCAATATCATCAGCAACATGGTCTGGTGCTTGAAATGATTGATTTTGCAAGTGATAAACCAATTGACCTAGCTGTTCATTCAATCCACCGTCAAAAGGTTCAAGTGCGCCATCCGAGCAAATTACAAAGCGAGAATAACGATTTAAGGTAAATTCAAACTCTTCAACTTCTAGATCTTCAGTTAAGCCGAGTGGGAAGCTGCTGGTATTTAAAATTCGTGCGGGAAGACCGGGTTCAAATAAAATGGCCGGCGGATAATGGCCTGCACTAGACCATTTCAAGACATGCGTATCGAGATTGAGTATCCCCGCAATCATGGTAATGTGCTTTTCAATATTTTCTTGAACCAACATGCCATTGAGCTTTTTGATGAGTTCTCTCGGGGTTTTTGAACGACCGTGGAAAGCAGCCATCCAAGAGGTCAGTAAACTACTCGTCACCCCATGACCAGATACATCTGCAAGATAAAACATGATTTCTTTATCGCTGATTTTCCAGTAATCGTACCAATCACCGGATAAATAGGCTGAAGGCTGGAAGAATGTTTCAATTTTATAGTTGTGGAGTTCAATCGGGTTGGGCAGTAAACGTTTTTGCAAATCTGCAGCAGAAGGGAGATCACGGCTGTCTTGATTGCGTTTGTATTGCGCATCAATTTTAGTGAGTGCCACCTGAAGGTTGGTTGGAATATGGTCCCACACCCATCCTGCTAAAGCACCTTGTTGCCACGCTTGAGCCAATGCAGCGCCCTCATGCTCAAAAGCGAGCACAATGGTAGGAAGTGTCCATTGGTGATTTAAAAAGTCGGCAACATCAGCAATTGCAATGATCGTTGGATCATACAAGTCTAGATCTTCAATGTTAATCATTTGTACGCTAGGAAGCGCATCAAGTACCTGATCTAAATATGGAATATCACGAGTAGGTTGAATGAAATACATAAAGAATTAGATGAATCCTTCGATAGACAATAAGTGTACTATAGCAAGCTAATGATGGCTGGAGGGAAAAACCACACCAGCCAATTGAAAAATTTTATTTATTCAGTTGTTACCGTGTCGGTATCATCTGAACTGCTGTCATCAATGAAATCGGTAGAATCATCAGATGAAACATCTGTTGAATTATCTTCAGATTCATCAATATCGTCATCTTCTTCATCAATAAATAAGTTTTCTTCAGCAATACCTTTTTTCTCGGCAATAGAATAGTTCAGGCGTTGCAAATAGATATCACGAATTTGAGCGTATTTATCGCCTTGCAATACACCTTCGATATCCAGTAATTGAGCGCGAGTATCAATTCCACGTAAAGTTTGCTCAGACCAGTAAGCTACATCATGACCATCAAGCATATATTTCTGTGGACGTCCTTGACTATCTACAGCTAGACCAACGGTTTGGCGCAATGTGCTTGGGCCAAGCACTGGTAGAACAATATAAGGACCAGAAGGAATACCGTAATATCCTAAAGTTGCACCAAAATTTTCATCTTCGGTTTCTAGGCCTAGGCGACTCGCAGGGTCAGCAAAGCCTAAAGTTGTCAGTGTATTAACAGTAAAGCGACCTAGACTTTTTGCGGCACGTGTCGGTCGTCCTTGGATGAGTTGGTTAAACGCATTCCAAGGTTCGCCTAAATTTTTACGGAATAAACGATAAGATTCACGAATATCCTTTGGAGTTTTTGCGACATATTGCACAGCAGCAGGGCGGGCAATATGGACATCTAAATAATCATTAAATGCGTAAACTTTCCGGTTGATCGGTTGGAAAGGGTCTTTATCTTCTTCTGATTGTGCTGCATTGGCATTTACAGATAATTTTTTTGCAACTTCAGATGACTTGACCATCGCAGCATGCGCAAGTTGTTGTGTTTTTGATTTATTGGCAGCTTCTGAGTCTTGAGCAACAGGTGCTGAAGCCTCGTCATTTGCAAATACAGGTGTTGTTACGACAAGTGACAATAATCCTGCATATAAAAAAGAAGTTTGGCGCATATATAGTCCTGACGCTTTTAGCGCGGCAAAATGTTTGCCGTATAATAAGTAAAAACGTTCAAATAATCCTGATTTATTACTATTAAACCAAATTTGATCAAAATATGAATGAAAAAATGTAATTTGAGTGAAAAATGTGCGCTCAAAATAATTATTTTAAAAAAGGTGTTGCAACGGATGTGAAATGCTGTAGAATGCACATCCATCGGCGGTGATGAAGATTAAAACTTCTGATAAAACAATGACTTGGTTGAATTGATTGAGTTGGGTTTTATTTGATAAGTTTAAAAATAATTTGAATTACTGGTTGACTCTTTAGAAATAAAGAGTAATATAGCCGACCTAGCTTGCTGGTGACGAACCAACAAGAAGATCATTAAGAGATTATGAAGAACAACTTGTGTGGATTTTTACTGATTGATTGATCGAAATTATTTTCATTGATTGATGGTAGAAATTACTCGAAGTTTATTTGAGCAAATTTTTGTCAGTAATTGATGAGCCAAGATTGGTACCCTTTAAGGTACTATTGATTTTAAACTGAAGAGTTTGATCATGGCTCAGATTGAACGCTGGCGGCAGGCTTAACACATGCAAGTCGAGCGGGAATAGGTAGCTTGCTACCGATTTCTAGCGGCGGACGGGTGAGTAATGCTTAGGAATCTGCCTATTAGTGGGGGACAACATTTCGAAAGGGATGCTAATACCGCATACGTCCTACGGGAGAAAGCAGGGGATCTTCGGACCTTGCGCTAATAGATGAGCCTAAGTCGGATTAGCTAGTTGGTGGGGTAAAGGCCTACCAAGGCGACGATCTGTAGCGGGTCTGAGAGGATGATCCGCCACACTGGGACTGAGACACGGCCCAGACTCCTACGGGAGGCAGCAGTGGGGAATATTGGACAATGGGGGGAACCCTGATCC
>NZ_VPDJ01000031.1:0-32024 GCF_013417755.1 Acinetobacter sp. YH12231 | reverse complement strand
GCTTACGCGCCTGCGCAATGGCTGCGTCTGGCGCCAGATACCGGCCTCCATCGGAGAAACTGTCCGAGGTTATGTTGACGATGCCGAAAATGATGAGCGATTTATTCATGGGGGCTTCTATAATAATAATAATCGAGCATGAGTCTCATACGGATGCTCGGGTCGAAAGGGAATCCCCAGGCGAGTAACCTGTTTGCGGTGATCCATTAGCTGCAGGAGCAGAATAGCATACATCTGGAAGCAAAGCCAGGAAAGCGGCCTATGGAGCTGTGCGGCAGCGCTCAGTAGGCAATTTTTCAAAATATTGTTAAGCCTTTTCTGAGCATGGTATTTTTCATGGTATTACCAATTAGCAGGAAAATAAGCCATTGAATATAAAAGATAAAAATGTCTTGTTTACAATAGAGTGGGATATGTGGAGTCGATTAGTCCAATTTCTCGGTCAAAGCCCAAGGCCTTTTCGGCATTAACCAAGAGTCTGCTTAAGCACAATTTTCTGGTGGGTAATCATAACTTTTGCCTCATTTGTGATGGATTGATCTATCTTGATTCTACTGAATCGGATCATCGGATTGCCAAAGCCGTAGGTGGGCAAGGTGTTCTAGAGAATGGTCTGCTGGTTCATCCCATCTGTAATAGGATGAAATCAGATCTGAGCCTGGAAGAGATTAGAGCGGATTTGTTTGGTGAATTACTGTATTAATCAACAGAGCGATGAGCTCATTTTTGCAGAAGTATCAATGATTAATCACATGATTTAACTTTTGATACATTCAGCCAATATGGTTATTTTTAATTCAGTCCAGAATCACAACCAGAAACTAGCTGTAGTTTCTGAATGACCGTCAAGGTCCTTAGTTTCGCCCATAGATTCCCTCTGTGGGCTTTTTTTGATCAAAAATTGTATAGATGCTCTAAAATAAACCTTTTAGCATTTCATAAGCAATTAGGATTAAGGCTGAGACCATCAGCACAACAAAAATGAGTTCCACTCTAGTTAACAACTTAGTTCCATTTACTTTTCACTTAATTTATATAGCAGTTAACTCGTAGCATAAATGACATAACATGACATGGAAAATAATCAAAAAGACAGAATTTGGATTTTGATCAGATCTGCATGTTTACATGCTTCTACAGCAGCTTTGAATGTTTCACTTAACCTTTAAACTTTTCTTAAAACTAAATATATTTACATATACATTCTAAAATTTGATAGAATTTATTAAAACTTTAGATTCTAAGTGTAAATAATGAGAAGCGCTAATATTCGACGTGATGGCTACTTAAAATTTCTGAATACATGGCAAGACCGTGATGTCATTAAAGTGCTTTCGGGTGTACGTCGCTCTGGAAAATCCACCTTATTGGCGATGTTTCAACAAGACCTAAAAGCACAGGGCGTACAAGCCGAAAACATCATTGCCATCAACTTCGAATTTATGGAATTTGAAGAACTCACCGATTACCGTAAACTACATGATTATGTATTATCCAAAGTTGATAAAAGTAAAAAAAACTATGTTTTTTTAGATGAAATTCAACATGTTACAAATTTTGAGAAAGTAGTCGACTCTTTATATGTTCGGGATTATATCGATTTATATATTACAGGCTCAAATGCATTCTTTCTAAGTGGAGAACTTGCGACTTTACTTACAGGACGCTATATAGAGCAACATGTTTTACCCCTTTCATTCCAAGAATTTAAACAGTGGCATATTGAAAATAATCCGATCATCCAACAATTATCAAATCGTGATTTGTATGCCATGTATACGCGCAGTAGTTTCCCTTATACGCTTGCCATGACTAGCCAGCAGGAAACTTATGATTACTTGCAAGCGGTCTATGCCAGTGTAATGTTTAAAGATGTTATTCCACGTTTGAATACTGCCGATATTAACTCTCTCGAGCGTGTCACAAGATATTTGGCAAGCGTGACAGGCTCAGCTATTTCCATCAATAAAATTAAAAATACCTTTGTTTCAAGTGGGGTTAAAATTTCATTTGAAACAGTAAAACGCTATATTCAGGGCTTACAGGACAGTTTGTTATTTTATAGTGCCGCACAATTTAAAGTACGCGGGCGTGAGTTATTACAATCCTCTGAAAAATACTATTTAGTTGATGTCGGATTGCGCCGGATTATGTTGCCTGATGCTAATGCTGATCAAGGTCATATCTTAGAAAATGTGATTTATCTTGAGCTTGTCAGACGAGGTTATACGGTCTATGTAGGGCGGGTTGATGAATATGAAATTGATTTTGTTGCTGTCGATACTTTACAGAATTTAACTTATTATCAGGTGGCATTAGAAACGCTCAATGAGGAGACACTCAGCCGAGAGTTACGTCCATTACAGAAAATTTCTGATTCGTATCCCAAGTATTTGCTTACATTAGACACGATAGGGACTGAAGCGAATTATAATGGTATTGTAAAAATGAGTGCTCTCGATTGGTTGCTATCTGAAAATAAGTAAAGTTGAGGGTAGACATGGATACTATTATTTATTAATTAAAACTCAAAGACTTTTCAGCATTAACCAAGAGTGTGATCAAGCATAATTTCTGCTCCAATTGTGATGGATCGATTTACCTCGACTCGATTGAGTCAGACTATCATGATTGAGCCAGAGTCGCTTACTGAAAGTAGCGAGAATTGCGCTGGAGTTTCTGAAGGATATTAATTCCTTAGTTTGCCCATTCATCCATCTGGGCATTTTTTTTTTGATTAAAATACAATGCGGTTCTTGCTAAAAAATGACGGCACCCACCATAAAACACAATATTCCAAAAATAATCCAAGGCCATATCTTTGCCTTCGGTTGTTCTAAATTCTGAGGATTATATTCCGTGTGTTCTAGCGATGTCGGTTGTGGAACACGGGTCTTTTTAGAGTAAGGTTGGTGTTTAGAGTAAGATAGTCCCGTACCTGGAATGCCGACACTGGTTCGCGTACCTTTTTTCCCAATATTTAGAGAAGCACCAGGTTTGCCAATGCTGGCACTGCTGATGCCTTTATGGGTCAGATTAATTTTAAAACCCGGGAATAATTTAATACTTTTACGAAATCTAAAACCCATATTTCTCTCATTCTAAAACTTAGCTCAATTCACGCGCTATACCAGGATCCATGATCTGCTAGAGATCGTACTTTGACGGCTATCATCAGGATACTAGTATATTTTTTATCTGATGATTGCAATACTACCTTTAAATACCGTCAAAAATATTTACTGTATATTTGCTGTAGGGTAATCTTAAAGCTGCTATTTATTGACTGATTGGTATATGACGACAGATAAGCATGAAGTGCTTCTTCGAATGCGAGCCATCGAGTTGCTTGCTTACTGGGAAGGTCGTTTGGTTACCAATCGTTTGATGAGCTGGTTTGGGCTCAGTCGACAGCAGGCTTCTGCGGATATCAAGCGTTACAATACGCTGTATAACCCCGATGCCTTGATTCATGACCCCTCCGTCAAGGGTTATGTGCCTAAGGCCAGCTTCCAGCCTGTACTGACTACAGCGCATATCAATGAATATCTCAATATGCTCTCGGGCTTGGTCAGTGAATCGCATGCCCTTATTGCGATGCCAGAACCGAATCTTACAGCAGTTCAATTACCTGATCGCAGTGTACGTCCTGAAGTGATTCGGGAAGTTTTGCGTGCCTGCCGCAACCAAAGTACTTTAAAAATGATTTATGCCTCGATGCAGAATCCGCAGTGGCATGAACGCATCATTTCCCCACACACCCTGGTGTATACCGGTTTTCGCTGGCATGTCCGTGCCTATTGCCATCAGAGCAAGCAGTTTAAGGACTTTTTACTCTCCAGAATTGATCGCACACCTGTTGTGATGGCGATTGAGTCAGTAGGCCCTGCTCAGGATCAGCAATGGCATGAAGAAATTGTACTGACGCTGATCCCTAATCCAAAATTGAACTCATCACAACAAGCGCTGGTCGAAAAAGACTTCGGCATGCCTGATGGCAGATTACAGATTCCGGTGAAAAAAGCCCTGGCTCACTATACTTTGCAGCGATATCAGGCCGCGATCACGCTGGCTGAGGCGGATGATGCCTTGAAATATCCCTTGGTACTACAACGCTCAGATATCGAAAAGCTGTCGTCTTACCTGTTTGATCAGGCGTCATAGGAGATTGGCTATGTTAGAACAATTTCATTATGACAGTGACCTGATTGGCGGTTCCCTGATGGTGCGTGAAAGCCGGCTGATCGCGGATCTGTTATTACGAGAAGCGACTCCAGAACAATGGCATCAGGCCATTCAGATTGACAATATTCTGCAAAAAAGAACGCCTGCTTCAGCCCAACGTAACGCCACTGCCATTCGTAAGCGTCTTGAGCGCTTAGAGCCTGATTTCTGGAAAGCTTTGCGGGATGGGGATGATGAGCTGGCGACTCAGGTGGCTTTTTGTGGGGCACTGGAACGCAACCTGTTGCTGCTTGAGTTTATGGAAACGGTGATGAGGGATGCCTATATCTCCCAGGCGCAATACTTGGACAGTTATATCTGGTCAGATTTTTTGGATGAACGCTCACAACGTGATCCGGATATCTGTGATTGGAAAGAGTCCAGCAAGAAAAAAATGGGGCAGGTGGTGTTTCGCATGCTGGCAGAAGCCGGTTATTTAAAAAGTACCCGTAAGCTGGAGTTGCAGCGCGTGATCGTCAGAGCAGAGCTGCGTAGCCTGTTGGAAGAACATTATAAACAACGCATTAAAAGATCTATGGAAGTGTCGGTATGGACGCGTTAGTTGTAGAGGGGCAGCAATGAGTCAAACAATACATGAGCGTCTGAACCAGATTCCAGAGCGAATACTTTCAACCGAGTTTCTCACTGGACAAGGATTGGGCAATGAAATTGGCTTCTGGATTTTTGATTATGCACCTGAAGATGAGTTGAAGGTGCGCGAATATCTGCATTTTCTAGACGGGATGCTGGAGAAAAAACACAGTCAGCTGAAGGTGGTGAATATCAACCTGCTGCAAGCCGTGGTGGATTATCTGTCTGAGCGTAACTTCATCGATAAAGCCATTCAAATGCAAAAAGCCAAAGGCGATGAGGCGCTGCTCAAAGCGCTGAAAGGCCCACTGCATATGGATAAGTTCGCGCCCTATCTGGTGAGTAAATATGCCACCAATGCACAAGATATTGTGTTGATGACTGGGGTAGGGTCGGTTTGGCCACTGTTACGTGCCCATCACTTATTGAACAGTTTGCATTCGTTACTGGGGCATAAGCCAGTGGTGCTGTTTTACCCAGGTTATTACGACGGTCAAGCGATGAGTTTATTTGGAAAAATTCCAAGCAATAATTACTACAGAGCATTCAGATTAGTGCCTTAACACGGCAAATAGAAATAAGAATTCGGGGGAATGGATTGAGATGAACATTAAAGAACTTTTTTATAAGCCATTAGATCGTGCGATTAACGGGGTCGTAAAAGCAGACCAGAATGACAATACTACGGTTTATCAGGAACTCGATGAGTATGTGGTCACCAATGAACTGGAAAAGCATTTTCGGGACTTTTTCCAGTCTTATGGCACAGACCTGAGCGATCCTTCGATTGCCAACCGTGTCGGCGTATGGATTTCAGGCTTCTTTGGTTCAGGTAAATCACATTTCCTGAAAACCTTGTCGTATATTCTGGCCAATAAAGTGGTACGTGATGCGCAAGGTAACGAGCGTAGCGCCGCAGAATTCTTTGATGAAACTAAAATCCGCGATGCATTTATCCGTGCCGATATTGGCAAGGCCGTTAGCCATCATGCCGATGTCATCCTGTTTAACATTGACAGTAAAGCCAGTTCCAATGACGATGGCAATCCGATCCTGAATGTGTTTTTACGTGTGTTTAACGAGTATCAGGGTTTTAGTGCTGACCATCCACATATTGCCCATATGGAACGTCACCTGAGCCAGAAAGGGGTGTATGAACGCTTTAAACAGGCGTTTGAGGAATCCAGCGGCATGTCTTGGCTAGAAGAACGTGACGGATATCAGTTCTATCAGGATGATGTCGAAACTGCGATTTCTCAGGCACTGAATCTATCAGCAGAAGCTGCACACAAGTGGTTTGAGGATTCTGAGCAGACCTTTAGTGTTTCGGTTGAAAACTTCTGTCAGTGGGTGAAAGAATACCTGGACAGCAAAGGACCCCAGCAACGCATGTTGTTCTTGGTCGATGAAGTGGGGCAGTTTATTGGCAGCGATACCCGCTTGATGCTGACATTGCAAACCATTACTGAAAACCTGGGTACGATCTGTAAAGGCCGCGCTTGGATTATCGTCACCTCACAGGCAGACATCGATGCTGTTTTAGGTGAGATGTCTTCTTCCAAAGCCAATGACTTCTCCAAGATTGCTGGTCGTTTTAAAACCCGGTTATCACTGTCCAGTTCCAATACCGATGAAGTCATCCAGAAACGTTTATTACGTAAAACCCCAGAAGCAGAAGCATTGCTCAGATCAGTGTTTGAGCAAAAGGGCGATATCTTAAAAAATCAGATTACCTTTGACCGTTCAGGCCCAACCCTAAAGAACTATGAGGGGCCAGACAGCTTTATCCATAACTATCCTTTTGCGCCGTACCATTTTCAGCTGGTACAAAAAGTATTTGAAGAAATCCGTAAGGTCGGTGCGACCGGTGCACACCTGGCCTATGGTGAACGGTCCATGTTGGATGCGTTCCAGATGGCCGCGAATGCGATTGCTACAGATGAAGTCGGTGCCCTGGTTCCTTTCCACCGCTTCTATACTTCAGTGGAAGGATTTCTGGATACAGCAGTGAAGCGTACCATCGACCAGGCAGGGCAGAATAAGACCCTGGATGGTTTTGATGTGCAGATGCTGCGTACCCTGTTCATGATCCGCTATGTCGATATCATCAAAGGTACGCTGGATAACCTGGTGACTTTGTCGATTGAGAAAATTGATGAAGATAAGCTGGCATTGCGCAAGCGGATTGAAGAGAGCCTGCAGCGTCTGGAAAAAGAGAGCCTGATTACTAGGAATGGTGATGAGTTCCTGTTCCTAACCAATGAAGAGCGGGATATTACCCGAAAAATTAAAGCCACAGACTTAGCGGCTTCAGAAGAAAATAAAGAGTTAGCCAACCTGATCTTTAAAGATTTACTGCGCGATCAGAACAAATACCGCCATCAAGCCAACAAGATGGACTATCAGATTGGTCGTTTTCTGGATGGTCATAGCCTGGATGGCAAGTATGAGAGCGATTTGAAAGTTGAAATCATTTCTCCGCTGGATACGGAATACAACCTCTATACTGAAGCTTACTGTATTGGTAAAAGTACTCAGGCCGAAGGACAAGTCCTGTTTAAACTGGCAGACGATAAACAGTTCTTTAATGAACTGCGCACCTGGCTGAAAACCAATAAATTTATTCGGTTAAATGATGATGGCACTCAGTCCGATATCACCCGTATCCTGGCAGACCGTGGCCGTGAGAACCAGGAGCGTAAAAAACGCCTGCGTGTCCGGGTCGAAGAAATGTTGCTGGACGCGGAAAGTTATGCCTTGGGTCAACATCTACAACTTTCATCTTCAAGTCCAACCACCAAGCTGGATGAGGCTTGTCGTTATTTGCTGGAAAACACTTATACCAAACTGAGCTATCTGCAGGTCTATCAGCAGGATGCCTGGCGTGAACTGAACGCCGTCTTGACTGTGGATGATATGGCGCAGCTCGGATTGTCTCTGGATGGCGGTCAGAGCAATCCCAAAGCCCTACAGGAAGTGGAGCAGTACATTGCACTACGGGCCACCGGTACAGAGCGTATTCTGGTGTCAGATGTGGTGGATCGTTTTGCCAAACGTCCTTATGGCTGGCCAGATGCCGAGATTTTACTGTTGGTGGGTCAGCTGGCTGCGATGGGGCGGATTTCACTACAGTTAAATGGCGGCAGCTTACAGTTAAAAGATGCCTTTGAGCCTTTACAAAACAGCCGCCGTCGCCGTGATGTGTCGATCATTAAAAAACGCCAGACTGATGATCAGGTATTGAAACAGGCACGCCAACTCACCCAAGAACTGTTCTCGGCGATGGGACCAGCGACTGAGAAAGAGCTATTTGAATTCTATTTGCAGCATCTTAAGACTTGGTTAGCCAACTTTAAGTCGTATAAGAGTAAAACTGATGTTGGGCAGTTCCCGGGTAAGAAAGTGATTGAAAAGTCTATTCTGACTTTGGAACGTCTGCTGGCGAATAGCGACAGCTTCGATTTCTTTAAGGCCGTGGTCGAGAACAAGGACGACTATCTGGATCTGGAAGAAGATTATCGTGATATTCATGAATTCTTCAGCAACCAGATGCCAAGCTGGCAACAACTGCAACAGGCCTTACGTCATTTTGAGAAAAACAAACAGGCGCTGGGCAGTGATGAGGTGGCAAAAAAAGCCCTCTCTGAATTACATCGCATTTCCACCCTTGAATCGCCCTATGGTCTGTTAAATAAAGTGGCTGATTTGGTTCGTACAGTGGAAAGCGTCAATGAGCAATTGTTGACTGAGAAGCGCAATCAGGCGATAGAACACATTGATGACAAGATCAAACAGTTAGAAGCCGAGATTAAAAACAGTGGTATTGCCACCGCTGAGCTGAGTAACAAGCTATTACGCCCACTACAACTGCTGAAAACGGATATTGAAGTGGAAACTAGCCTGTCCACCATCTATATGTTGCAAACTCAAACCAGCGTCGAGCGTTTTGATGAAGCCTTGTATGAGTTGGAAAGCGAAGTTCAGGCGGAAATCCAGCGTCAGGCCAAAGCGGCACAACTGGCTCAGAGCAAAGCCGAGAGTGTGGCGAGTTCAGCAACTACAGCCAGCCCAGTTACATCAACACCTGCTGCGAGTCCGGTACAGTCTGTGACAGCCGTAGTGCCACCGAAACCTGTTGTCGAAGTTGATGTCGCCAGCATTTACAGCAAAAGCTCAAGTAGTGTCTATCTGGAAACAGAAGAATCAGTGGATCAGTTTGTAGACGCACTCAAAGCTGAACTGAAAAAAATCGTGAGTGATAAAAAGCGTGTGCGTATCCGCTAACTCGGGTTAGGGATATCGGCATCAGTCATTAATTAAAGGTTTAAAGATGAATACCAGTAATATTAAAAAATACGCACCGCAAGCACGAAATGATTTTATCGCAGCGATGCGCAAGCAAGCCGCTAAATATGGCATCACCGCAGACCGCATTTTACCGGCAGAACAGAAAGGGGACTTGCTGCTGATTGGCGATCAGGTTTTTCCGCTATCAGTCATGAAACCACGTGAGAAGCTGATCAAGCGCATTCAAACCAGCAGTTTTGAGCAGACGATTGATTATATCGCTTATAGCTGGTTTAACCGTCTCTGTGCCATTCGCTACATGGAATGCAAAGGCTTACTGGATCATGGTCGCCGTGTGCTGAGCAGTGCCGATGGTAGTGCAGGCTTGCCGCAGATTCTGGAAGAATGTCTGGACATTGAGCTACCGGGTTTAGATGCCAGCCGTGTGGCTGAACTCAAGCTGGATGGCAATAAAGACGAAGAACTCTATCGTGAATTGTTACTGGCGCAGTGTCATGCGTTGAATCAGGTGATGCCACTCCTGTTCGAACAGGTGTCTGATGAGTCAGAACTGTTATTACCGGATAACCTGACCAAAACCGATTCGTTGATCCGTGATCTGGTCAGCAGTATTCCAGAAGAAGACTGGTCGGATGTGCAGATTATTGGCTGGCTGTATCAGTTCTATATTTCTGAAAAGAAAGACCAGGTGATTGGTAAAGTTGTCAAAAGTGAAGATATCCCTGCCGCGACACAATTATTCACCCCAAACTGGATTGTGAAATACCTGGTACAGAACAGTGTTGGTCGTCTATGGATGATGGCACAGCCAGAAAGTATGCTTGCCAGTGGGTGGGAATACTATATTCAGCCGGCTGAGCAAAGCGATGAAGTCAATGCACAGTTAAAACAGCTGATTGATGTACGGATCAGTGAAGATGGCGATAGCTTAAACCCTGAAAGCATTACGGTACTGGATCCGGCCTGTGGTTCGGGGCATATTCTGGTGGAAGCCTACGATTGCTTAAAAGCGATTTATTTGGAACGTGGTTACCGCAGTCGTGATATTCCACGTTTGATTCTGGAAAACAACCTGTACGGGATTGATATTGATACCCGTGCCGCGCAGTTAGCCAGTTTTGCGCTATTGATGAAAGCGCGTGAGGATGACCGCCGTTTATTTAGCAATCCACCGAAGCTGAATATTATTGCGCTACAAGACAGTCAGGATTTAGATGCAGATCAAATCTGGAAAGATCTCAACTTAAACCAAGCATGGCAAAAAGGCAGTCATGTCGATCTGTTTGGCAATGATCAAAAGGATTTAAGCAGTCCTGAAAATGACGAACGTTTTAAGCTGATTCAGGAAGTTTTAGCTAAGTTTAAAGAAGCCTCAACTTTTGGTTCTTTAATTTGTATGGATAGCCCAGAACAAGATTTTATCGATTTGCAAAATACCTTAGAAGGCTTGGTTATTGAGGGCGATACCTTACAGAAAGCCGCTGCTAAAAAATTATTGCCTTTGGTTATACAAGCAAAACTTTTAGCGAAAAAATATGATGCTGTAATCGCTAACCCGCCGTATATGGGTGCGAATACAATTACAAACTTAAAAGAATTCGCTAAAGATTACTATCCTGATAGTAAATCAGACCTCTTTGCCATGTTTATAGAACGTGGTTTCGATTTTTGTAAAGAATCTGGTGCTAGTAGTATGGTAACAATGCAGGGATGGATGTTTTTAACATCATATCAAAACATGCGGGAAAAATTACTTCTAAATCATTCAATTTGGACTATGGCTCATTTGGGAGCCCGAGCTTTTCCAGAGATATCAGGCGAAGTTGTACAGACTGTAGCATTCGTAGGTCAAAAAAAACATATAGGGGGTGTAAAGCCGGCTTTCTTCAGATTAGTAGATAAAAATCATGAGGAAAAACAATACCTATTAAAAAATAATTTAAATCGCTTTGATACAACCATTCAAGAAGATTTCCAAAAAATACCATGTAGTCCTATAGCATATTGGGTAGGTAATTCTATACGTGATAATTTTGAGAAAATGCCAGCATTAGCGGATATAGCTAATGCTAAAAGTGGACTAACAAGCGGAGATAAACCTAGGTTTGTAAGAGAGTGGTATGAAGTCAATCATACTAAGATCAATTTTGTAGCCAAAAATAATCAAATTAATTTAAATAAATGGTTCCCACATAATGATGGTGGTACTGCAAGAAAATGGTATGGAAACAGAAATCATATTATTAATTGGGAAAAAAATGGATTTGCAATTAAACAGCAGCGTAATTCTACCATTCGAAATCCATCATATTATTTTAAAGCTGGCGTAACCTGGACAGATATTTCGAGTTCTTTTTTTTGTGCAAGATTAGTAGATGAAGGCTTTATATTTGAAAATACAGGTTCTATGGTTTTTTCAAATAATTTAATAACAACATTAGGTTTATTAAATTCAAAAGTTGTTTTCTACTATATGAATCTTATGAATCCTACCTTACATTTTGGAGTTGGCGAAATAAATAAACTTCCATTTGATGTACAAGCAGCTAATGAAGAAAATATTAAGGTTTGTGTTCAATTATCTAAATATGATTGGGACTCCTACGAAACCTCATGGGACTTTACCCAAAACCCCATTATTCGTAGCCAACAGCCAAACTTAGAACTAGCGTTTAACACATGGCAACAGCAAAATACTGACGCCGTGGCTGAAATGAAACGCTTGGAAGAAGAAAACAATAAGCTGTTTATTGATGCTTATGGTTTACAGGATGAACTTACACCAGACGTACCAGATGAACAGATCACTTTAACTCGTGCCGACCGTGAAAAAGACAGCCAGCGTTTAGTCTCTTATGCACTTGGCTGCATGATGGGGCGTTATAGTCTGGATGAACCAGGTCTGATCTATGCCCATGCAGGTAATCAAGACTTTGATGCTAGCCGTTATCAAACATTCCCGGCAGATGCTGACGGTATTATTCCATTGACCGAAATGCACTGGTTTGAAGATGATGCAACGCACCGTATTCGAGAGTTCTTAACTGCCGTTTGGGGGAAAGAGACACTGGATGCCAATATGCAGTGGCTCGCAGAAAGCTTAGATAAAAAAGCCAGTGAAACGGCTGAAGACACCATTCGCCGTTACCTCGCCAGCAAGTTCTATAAAGATCACATGCAGACCTATAAAAAGCGCCCGATCTACTGGCTATTCAGCAGTGGTAAACAGGGGGCTTTCCAGGCGTTGGTGTATTTGCATCGTTATAACGAAAGCACCTTGGCGCGTATGCGTACCGAATATGTTATGCCACTGATTTCCAAAATGTCCGCCTATGCTAATTCTCTGGAAACAGCAAAAGAAAGCAGTGACTCTGCGGCTGAAATCAAACGCATCGAGAAAAAACTGCAAGACTTGCATAAGCAACAGGCTGAACTCAGTACTTTTGAAGAAAAGCTGCGTCATTATGCCGATCAGCGTATTACGTTAGATCTGGATGATGGGGTGAAAGTCAATTATGGCAAGTTTGGGGACTTGTTGGCTGAAGTCAAAGCGATTACGGGGGAGAAATGATGAATGCTTTTTCTCCGGTACTAGACCTTGATGAGGTCGTTGCATGAATTTAAGTCAACTACAACAAGGTCTGGAACAAGCCTTTTATATTGAACAGCACCGGATTGTCTTCTGGTACGATGCGGAACAGTCCTTTAGCGAAGAAGTAAAGGCGTTAAAACTGAATGATGTTCATATTCTGAATATGGCAGAAGAATCCAGCCTTGCGATTAAGCTTAAACTGGAACTTGAGGATCAGCAGGGCAAATACTTGCTGTATTTTCCAAGTCCTGAGCCTGAAACTGAAAAAGACTGGTTACTGGACATCAAGCTCTATTCACGCATCTTCTATGCCGATCGTTTCTCGATTATTTTCAATGAGCTTGGGCTACAGCAACAAAGTTTAAGAGAACATCTGGCCAAACGTGAAGAGTTCCTCAAAGCCAAAGCCCGTCTGAGCGCATTAAAACGTTATACCCAGCCTGATGCAGATGAACAGAATCTGGATATGGCCATGATTGCAGCTGTGGTCAAGGCCGACAGTGCCGAACTCATGCATATCGTTCTGGCACTGGCAGATGAAATGGTACAGCAGAACCTGGCTCTGGAAGTCAATCCAGACTCCTTTGCTGAACTGGAAAAATTCCAACTGGTGCCAGCTTTGGTCACCGCATTACAGGCGGAAATTGGTTATCCAGCATCGGTTGAAGAATTGAATGGGGAAGCACCATTCAAGCTCGGTACGTTCTTTATCCGTTTGATGACTACAGGTTTCTGTGAAAGCCTGGGCGATATACCGCTATGGGCTCAAGAACTGGTGATGTCATCCGTCAGCTCCCGTGCGACGGCTAGAGCCTTTTTGTCGCGCTGGAGAGACAGTTCTAAATACTACCCAACCTTCGATACGCTTTCCCAGACCGTGGCGAATGCACTGCGGATCCAGGAGAGGGTCGGGGCCTTTGATCTGGGGCAGCTGCTGGATGTCATGACCTTTGAAGTGATTGAACAAAAGATCATTGTTGATTTGGCCAGTCATATCCCTGCAGCAACCAAAGCTGAACTGGAACATTTCAGAACGATTATTTCTACCCGTCTGGATGGTTATTGGGCTTCCAAACATAAGGATGATGCAACACGCCGTAAATATCGTACTGTCTATACAGCGTTGCAGGCAGCCATTGAGCTGTTTAGCCTGCGACAGCAGTTTGATGCCGGTTTCTATTTCGACTCCAGTGAAGCTTTGTATAAAGCCTACGAGCAGGAGTTGTATCGCTTTGATATGGCCTATCGCCACTACAGTGCTGCTTCTCAACGCGCTCATGTCGATATCCTGAAAAAACTCGATGAAGAAGTGGAAAATTGCTATTCCTACTGGTTTATTGACCACTTGGCACGCAACTGGGGCGAGCGGATTGAAGCTGAGCAACGCTTGAATGTCTGGAAAATGGCAGATATCCCAAATCAGCAGAACTTCTACGATACTCACGTTAGACCCTTACTCAGTTCCGCAACGAAACGCCGTATTGTGGTGATTATCAGTGATGCTTTCCGTTATGAAGCTGCGGTAGAGCTGCGTGATCGTATCAATGAAAAGCGTTATTCTGAAGCGACCTTGTCTTCACAGCTGGGCGTTGTCCCAAGTTACACCACACTTGGCATGGCCTCGTTGTTGCCGCATCAGACTTTGGAGTACAAAGAGGCCGCAGGTGATGATGTTTTAGTAGATGGGCAGTCCAGCAAAGGGACTGCAGCACGATCCAAAATTCTGGCTGCCTATAATGGATTGGCAGTAACCGCTGAAATGGTAAAAGGCTGGTCGCGTGATGAAGGCCGTGAAGCGCTGAAAGATCATGAGCTGATTTACGTTTATCACAACGTGATTGATGCACGCGGTGACAGTGCCTCGACAGAATCAGAAACCTTTATGGCGGTAGAACATGCTATTGAAGAGCTGACCGAACTCAGCCGCAAAATCTTAATGCACTTCAATATTTCTACCCTGTTGATTACAGCCGACCATGGCTTCCTGTTCCAGCAAAGTAAACTGGAATCTGCGGATCGTTCAAGCTTGACTGAAAAACCTGCCAATACATTGAAGAGCAAAAAACGCTATGTGATTGGGCATGGTTTACCAGAGAGCAAGGAAGCCTGGAAAGGCTCAACCCAAGCTACGGCAGGCACATTATCTGCGACTGATTTCTGGATTCCAAAAGGGGCGAACCGTTTCCATTTCGTAGGAGGCTCACGTTTCGTGCATGGCGGCATCATGCCTCAGGAAATTGTGGTACCGGTACTGATGGTAAAACAGCTACGTGGTGAAAAGGCTGGACAGCGGACCAAGCGTAAAGTTGAGGTCATTTCTACCAAATCCACGCTGAAGATGGTCAATAACATCCAGAAGTTTGATTTGATGCAAACCGAAGCTGTCAGTGAGCTGGTCATGCCAGTGACTTTATCCATTGCCATTTATGATGGGGATCTTAAAGTTTCCAGTGAAGAAACTTTGACTTTTGATAGCACTACCGACTCTGTTGCCGATCGGGTCAAACAGGTCAGACTGTCATTGTCTGGCACTGATTTTGACCGTAAGAAAGATTACTTCCTGGTACTGAAAGACAAAGACCTGAATATCGAGATGCAACGCTATAAGGTCACCATTGATTTGGCATTTACCGATGACTTCTTCTAATAACGAATTAACGATAGAGCGTAGCCTACATGGAATCTGCTAACGATAAAGAACTGGATCAGCTGCTGAATGAACACTTTGCTGGGCGGGTGGTACGTAAGGATCTAACTAAACTGATCAAAGAAGGGGCCAATGTCCCTGTCTATGTACTCGAATACCTGCTGGGGATGTACTGTGCCTCGGATGATCCAGAGATCATTGAACAGGGACTACGTAACGTAAAGACCGTACTGGCTGAGAACTACGTCCGACCGGATGAAGCCGAGAAGGTGAAATCCCTGGTCCGTGAACGGGGCAGTTATAAGGTCATTGATCGGGTGACTGTAAAGCTGAATGAGCGTAAAGACAAATACGAAGCATCATTTAGTAATCTTGGCATCAAAGATGCCGAAATCTCGGCAGGCATCGTCAAAGAGTATGAAAAATTACTTGTTGGTGGTATCTGGGTCATTGCTACGCTCAGTTATTATTTTGAAGAAGGACAGACTAGTTCTCCATTTGGCGTGAGCTTACTCAAGCCGA
The DNA here is from genome assembly GCF_013417755.1 of Acinetobacter sp. YH12231. Taxonomy (NCBI): domain Bacteria; kingdom Pseudomonadati; phylum Pseudomonadota; class Gammaproteobacteria; order Moraxellales; family Moraxellaceae; genus Acinetobacter; species Acinetobacter sp. YH12231. Next base: position 16,140 of record NZ_VPDJ01000031.1, on the reverse strand, counting down.
TTCAAATGCCGAATATGAATATGGATGAACTTTTCAGTGGCAGAGCAGCATTAAGCACTGATCAGTGGCGCGAGAGTTTAATCCGTTCGATCGGCATGGAACCGGCTTCGTTAAAAGAGGATGTGCAATGGCACCTATTAGCGCGTATGGTTCCGTTCGTTGAAAATAACTATAACGTTTGTGAACTGGGACCACGCGGTACCGGGAAAAGCCATATTTACAAAGAGTGTTCACCGAATAGTATTTTAGTCTCCGGTGGACAAACGACTGTCGCCAACCTGTTCTATAACATGAGTAGCCGCCGTATTGGTCTGGTGGGCTTATGGGATGTGGTAGCTTTTGATGAAGTTGCTGGTATTTCCTTTAAGGACAAAGATGGCGTACAGATCATGAAAGACTACATGGCCTCAGGATCTTTTGCCCGTGGTCGTGAACAGATGGAAGCCTCAGCTTCGATGGTTTTTGTGGGTAATATTAACCAAAGTGTTGAATCCTTGGTGAAGACTAGCCACTTATTGGCTCCTTTTCCTGAAGCCATGATCGATTCAGCATTCTTTGATCGCTTTCATGCCTATATCCCGGGTTGGGAAATTCCGAAAATGCGCCCGGAATTCTTTACCAACCGTTATGGCTTGATCGTTGATTATCTGGCTGAGTTCTTCCGGGAAATGCGTAAGCGTAGTTTTGCGGATGCCATTGAGAAGTACTTTAAGCTAGGGAATAACCTGAATCAGCGTGATGTGATTGCCGTTCGCAAGACGGTTTCTGGATTGATGAAGCTGCTCTACCCACATGGTCAATTTAACAAAGAAGATGTACGGCAATGCCTGGAATATGCGCTGCAGGTGCGCCGTCGGGTCAAAGAACAGCTGAAAAAAATTGGGGGGATGGAATTCTATGATGTGCATTTTAGCTATATCGACAATGACACCCTAGAAGAGCATTTTGTTTCGGTAAAAGAGCAGGGTGGAGGTGGACTTATTCCCGAAGGTCCTGCTAAACCAGGCTTCCTGTATACCATTGGCCTCAGTAATAAGGGCATGCCAGGCTTATACCGCTTAGAACTTCAAGTCACTAAAGGTTCAGGAAAATTGGCGACATCTGGCTTATGGAATTCAAGTAGTGCCAAAGAACAGGTCAAGATTGCTTTTGATTACTTCAAGGCCAATGCATCCCGGATCTCGGGGGGCAGTAAGGTGCTGGAACATGATTTCCACTTACATGTGGTGGAATTACAGAATACCGGCCCGCTCAGCCATCTTGCTCTGCCAAGTTTAGTGGCTTTCGCTTCTGGCCTCTTAGGACGATCGGTACAAAGTCAGATGGTGGTACTGGGTGATATGAGCTTGGGTGGTTCAGTGACACCGGTGGAAAGTATTGCCGAATGTCTGCAAGTTGCTTTTGATGCGGGTGCCAAGAAGGTTGCTTTACCAATGAGTAGTGCGGCAGATATCCCAACGATTCCTGTGGAACTGTTTACCAAGTTCCAGACCAGCTTTTATGCAGATCCGGTGGATGCGGTGTTTAAAGGGTTAGGGGTGGATTAATTTCATATCTGTCTGGAAGAGTTACAGTAGATTGTTTTAAATTCAGTTTCTCAAGTTAAACACCATGTTGTAAAAGCATAATACTGCCTCTTTTAAAGAGCTAGTATTTTAGGGGGGATTACCCTTCATTTTTTTTTGATCAGATATCTGTTGTACTTTGACAGGATTTTGTTGATCTAAATATTTTTGATACCAAACACGCAATGTTTCAGGAGTACAACCGATTTTAGGATCAATAGCTGTGATTGCTGCCCAAGTAGAAGGATAATCTTTTTCAGATTCAATCAATAATTGAACCGCTCTTTCTCTGATTTCAGGGGGCAATTTTACTTTGCCATTTGTAAGGTAAAAGGGGTCAATTTTAGAATGCCGTTGACAATGTATCGCCTTTTGAGTTTGAAGCAATGTACAATGATAAGATTAACCCGTTAGGTCAGGTGGCCTAACTTAAATAAAAAGTCTCCGACAAACCCGGTACGGTTCACTATCTATTGTTATTCTTACCTGAAATTGATGTGAGCTTATAGAGACAAGGTAAATTTGCAAAAGTGCCGGCTATTCAGTGTTCATTGAATGTTTAATTTAATTTATTAAGCTTGACCTTGGAGTGGCTCTAAGCCTTATACTTGGTACAAATTTTTCGATTGTTATGATGATGCGTTCTACTACATGGATTACAGTCTTGGTTGGATTGTTCATGTTCCAAAGCTTTTGGAATGTGGCGGCGGCCTTTTGTGTCCATGAACAACAGCCTCAATCACAGCAGAGTTATCATTTTGGTCATCACCAAAATACCTTGTGTGCCAGCGATAGTCGTCAACACGATCATAATGGACAGTCAGAAAACATAAAAACATTCAGTAGCGATTTAGAAATCGGTGAAGATCATCAAGATCATCTACCATCGATGACGCATTTGATTGTACAAAATGAAAAAGTAGATGTGTTTCATCCAAGCTCTGAAGTTAAAGTGAATCCACAATTTCATTGGAAAAACAGCTATCAGGCTCCTGACCTGTTTCAACAAAGCCCACCTCCCGAATTTTCCCCGCTCATGGTGGGGTAGCCTAAAACATTCCCACCACTTTTATTATTTAAATAAGTGGGAAAAATCATGTCTTCACAATCAATTATACTCTTGCGTCATAGCTTGGTTGCTTGTATATGTGCAGCGGCTATGCAATATAGCTATGCTGAAAACGTTACCAGCTTTGAATCCGCTTTAGCAAAAGTACAAAGTTACCAGACTCAAGACAAGCTGTGGCAACAAGTTCAGCAAATATCTGAATTGAATATTCAGCAAAGTCGGTTATGGCAGAATCCAAGTATAAGTTTAGAACAGTCTGGCTTTGGCTCAGGTCAAGAACAGGAATTCAATGTTGGCGTTAGTCAACCTCTAGATCTATTTGGTCAGCGTAAGCTGAACCGGGTGATTGCCAATACCTCGAATCAACAAATCCAATTGCAACAGCAATTATGGAAGGCACAAAGCCAACTGATTGTTAAATTTGCATGGTCGCAATTTGCACTTGCTGAGGTTGAGCAGTCTGCTTATTCAGTACAGTTAAAAACAAGTAAAGCCAATCTGGACAGTGCCCAGAAACGCTATCAGGCAGGCAGTATTGCCCTGGTTGATTTTGAGCGTACCCAAATTGAAGCGCTAGAAATCCAACGACTTTATCAGCAAGCGATGCTGAATAAACAAGCTGCCGGTCGTCAGCTGTCTAATTTGTGGGGGGGAGAAACATCTTCACATCTTCAATTGAATAAAACCGCTATCCCTTGGCCAGAGCAAAGTCTCCAAACTGTGCAACGGTATATTGCTGAAGGGTGGCTAGAAAAATTCTATGCCTTGAACATTCAGCAATCGGATCATCAAATTGAAAATTTAAGAATTCAGGCACGTCCCAATCCGACTTTAAATGTAGGCATGAAACGTAGCAAAACCCCTAATGAAAGCAACGATACGACTTTGGCAATCGGCGTGGCTATTCCACTGAATATTTTTAACCGCCAGCAATATGCGATCCCGATGGTCCAGCAACAGCAAATATTGCTGAACCAACAGCAGCAGCGTGAGCTGAAGCAACAAATACTCAATATTGCCAACAGCATGCATCAGCTCAAAGGTTTACGTAGCCAGTTCGATGCCACAACAGCACAAGTTACTTTGGCGACCAAAGTTCAGAGCCGTACTTTACAAGGGTTTCAGGCAGGGAAACTGTCCATTACCGACGTTCAGCAAGCAACCACCCAACTGCAGAATCTTCGATTGGGTCAATTACAAATTCTACGTCAAGCTTGGCAAACTGCCCTCGCAGCTGAGGCACTCAGTATTGGCACAAGTTATGAAGAAATTAGCCGTTCGGATGCCTATACACAACTGAATAAAAAGGCAGTCGAAGCATCGCAAAATTTAATCAATGGGGGAGCACGATAAAATGAACGCCAAGCAAAACGGAAAAATATCCCAGTCTCTCATGATTGCAATTTTGATTCTGATTACGGTCTTGGTCAGTCTGGTTATTTGGTTAAGTTCAAAAAAAACTGAATCTGAGGGGCATGGTCATGATGAGGGAAATGCCGAACATTCTGATGAAGATAGTTCTGAAGAAGGACATGCTGAAGAAGGCGAAATACAACTGACCAGCCAACAAATGGTTGAACAAGGTTTAAAAGTTGCTGTTGCATCCACAGGATTGGTTGAAAAGCTGACAACCCTGCCAGGTAAATTGGTGGTGAATACCGATCAACAAGCGCATATATCGCCTAATTTTAGTGGTCATGTCGAGCAGGTCAATGTGGCTTTAGGACAGAGCGTGCAAAAAGGACAAACGCTGGCTGTACTAATCGTGCCTGAACTGATCGACCAACAGGCAAATCTGCGTATGGCACAGGTGAATCTGGATTTGGCCCGTAAAGATTACCAGCGCGAACAGCAACTCTGGTCACAGGGGATTTCTGCCAAACAGGATTACCAGCGTGCCGAAAATGCCTACCGTCAAGCGCAGATTACTGTCCAGTCCTCACAAGCACGTTTAAATGCATTAGGTGCAAGTGGCAATAACAATGGGCGTTTTCTGATTAAAGCACCGATCTCTGGGGTGATCAGTCAAAAAGATATTGTGGTCGGTGAAAATGTGCAACTGGCTAATCAGCTCTTTGTCATTGAACAGCTGAAAGATTTATGGCTTGAGTTTAATTTGCCGAATCAATTCTCAGGTCAACTGCAAGCCGGGCAAAAAATTGACTTTAAAGTGAATGATTCAGATCAAATCTATAAAGCTACTGTACAAAGCTTAACCTCTCAGGCAGATGTACAAACAGGGCGTCTGGTGGTGCGCGCAAAACTCGATGCGCAAGCTACTGAGTTGCGTTCTAATGTGTTAGTGAGAGTGTTGATTCCGGAAGCTACAGCAAAATCAGCCCTTCGGATTCAAAAGTCTGCGCTGCAAAGTATTGAAGGTGAAGACAGTATTTTCATCGTAGATTCAGAACAAAAAGGTCAAGTCCACTTAAAAGCACAGAAAGTGCAATTGGGGCAGGCTTCAAGTGATGGACAATGGCTTGAAGTGATTTCTGGGCTGACTGAAGGGCAGAAGTATATCGCTCAAGGCAGTTTCTTGTTGAAATCTGAATTAGAAAAAGACGAGGCAGGCCATGAACATTAATTCTGATCTGCCAAAACCAGAAGGTTTATTCGAACGAATCATTCAGTTTTCCATACAAAATGCGATTTGGGTGTTGCTCTTTGTCTGTACCTGGATTGCGGTCGGGGTGTATAGCTATCAGAAACTCCCGATTGATGCTGTACCCGATATTACCAATACCCAAGTCCAGATTAATACTCAAGCCAAGGGTTTTACTGCGCTTGAAGTCGAACAGCGGATTACCTATCCCATTGAAAATGCCATGGCTGGCATTCCGGATCTGGAGCTTACCCGTTCCATATCCCGTTATGGACTCTCTCAAGTCACCATTGTCTTTAAAGATGGGACTGATATTTATTGGGCCCGTCAGCAGATTAACCAACGGATACAGGAGGCGCAATCTGAGTTGCCTGCACAAATCGCACCGACGATGTCCCCCGTTTCTACGGGTCTCGGTGAGATTTATCAATGGGTACTGAAGGCAGATCCGAATGCGAAAAAGCCGGATGGAACTGCATACACGCCGATGGATTTACGTGAGATTCAGGACTGGATTGTGCGTCCTCAACTGCAACGTGTTAAGGGAGTTGCAGAGGTCAACAGTATTGGTGGTTTTGAAAAAACCTATGTGGTCTCTCCCGATTTAAACCGGATGCAGCAACTGAATATCTCATTAGAACAACTGCAACAGGCTTTAGCGCAAAATAATGAGAACCGAGGTGCAGGTTATATTGAAGACAATGGTCAGCAACTGACGGTACGTGTACCGGGTACATTCAATGGGCTTTCTGATATTGAGAACACCATGCTGGGTAGCCCAAATGGCAGCCCAATTCGGGTTGGTGATATTGCGCAAGTCTCTATTGGGCATGATTTAAGAACCGGTGGGGCAACCTATAACGGCAAAGAAACCGTTTTAGGGATTGCCATGATGGCGATGGGGGGAAATAGCCGGACTGTTTCTAAAGCTGTGGATGCCAAGCTTCAAGATATTCAGAATAGTTTGCCTAAAGGGGTAGTGATTGAAACGGTGTACGACCGTACTACCTTGGTTGAGAAGGCGATTAAAACCGTTCAGAAAAACTTGGTAGAGGGAGCAATCCTGGTCATCATCATTCTGTTCCTGTTTTTAGGGAATATCCGTGCTGCCTTGATTACTGCCTGTGTCATTCCACTCTCTATGCTGTTTACCTTAACCGGGATGGCACAGAAAAATATCAGTGCCAATCTGATGAGTTTAGGTGCACTCGATTTCGGCATCATTGTCGATGGTGCTGTGGTGATTGTCGAAAACTGTATCCGGCGTTTAGCCCATACACAGCAACTGTTAAAACGACCTCTCACACAAAGTGAACGCTTTAAGGAAGTTTTTCTGGCTGCCCGCCAAGCACGTCGTCCTCTTATTTTTGGTCAGCTTATTATTTTGGTGGTGTATTTGCCGATTTTTGCTTTAAGTGGTGTGGAAGCAAAAATGTTCCATCCGATGGCATTGACAGTGGTACTCGCCCTTGTTGCAGCCATTATTTTATCGATCACCTTTGTGCCTGCTGCTGTGGCATTGTGGGTCAAAGGCGATATTCAAGAAAAAGAAAGTCGTTGGATGTTATGGCTAAAAGCTAAATATCAGCAAACTCTTGATATTTCGTATCAATACAAAGCAGTTGTGCTGACTTTTGCACTGTGTGTATTAGTGATTACGGGATTTATCAGTACCAAACTCGGCAGTGAATTTGCACCACAGCTCAGTGAAGGAGACTTTGCGGTACAACAGTTACGTTCACCAAGTACAGGCTTAGAAGAGTCTTTACGTATTCAGGAGAATACTGAAAAACTTCTTTTAAAGAGTTTCCCTGAAATTAAGGCAGTATTTGCCAGAACGGGTACAGCCGAGGTTGCAACAGATGTCATGCCACCCAATATTTCAGATGGCTATATCATGTTAAAGCCTCGTTCAGAATGGCCAAATCCTAAAGAAAGTTTAGATGAATTACGTGGCCGTATGGTGACGTATTTAGCCACGATTCCAGGCAATAATAGTGAATTTTCACAACCGATTGAACTCCGATTTAATGAATTGATCTCAGGTGTGCGTAGTGATGTTGGTGTGAAAATCTTCGGTGATGATATGAATGTCCTCAATACTGAGGCGACTAAAATCTCCAAAATCATTCAGCAAATATCGGGTAGCAGTGCCGTGAAAGTTGAGCAGACCTCAGGTTTGCCATTACTGAATGTCGAGGTAAATAAAACTTTGGCTGCACAATATGGTTTGAGTGTGCGTTCAATTCAAGACCTTGTGGCAACCAGTATTGGTGGACAAAGCGTGGGAGAGATTTTAGAAGGCGATCGTCGTTTTGATTTTGTTATCCGTCTTGGAGAGCAAGACCGTAGTGTCGCATCTGTTTCCCAGTTACCTATTCAGCTTCCAAATGGTGGCAGTATTTTATTGTCGGATGTCGCGCAAGTCTCGACCATTGAAGGAATCAACCAAGTCAGTCGAGAAAATGGTAAACGCCGAGTTGTGGTTACAACGAATGTTGAAGGGCGTGATTTAGGGTCTTTTGTTTCTGATGTACAGACACAGCTCAAAGCATACACTTTGCCAAGTGGTTATTGGATAGAATATGGCGGTCAGTTTGAAAATTTGGCTTCAGCCAAAGCACGGATGCAAATCGTGATTCCACTGGCTTTAATCACTATCTTTATTTTACTGATGGCGGTCTTTCACAATGTCAAAGAAAGTCTATTGGTCTTTACCGGGGTACCCTTTGCCTTGACCGGTGGTGTGCTGTTCCTTTGGCTAAGGGATATTCCATTATCGATGTCAGCTGGAATTGGCTTTATTGCCTTATCTGGTGTTGCAGTCCTCAATGGACTGGTAATGCTGACCTTTATTAAGGAATTAAGGGACAAATATCCAGTGCATAAAGCCGTGTGGCAAGGGGCTATTTTGCGCTTAAGACCAGTGTTGATGACAGCTTGTGTGGCTTCACTGGGTTTTGTACCAATGGCGCTGGCAACCGGAACAGGGGCTGAGGTTCAACGGCCACTGGCAACCGTAGTGATTGGCGGGATTATCTCTTCAACATTACTAACTTTGGTGCTGTTACCCGTGCTTTATCGTTGGATAAATGAAAAGAAAGTTTCTTAATCCAATAGATTAGTCGATTTACAGCAGAGATATTGGCTGTTATCCAATATCTCTGCTCATCATAAATAGAATAAGGAAAATATTTTATGTCAGAACATCATGATCATAGCCATGCGGTTGTTACTGAAGAAAATAGTAAGAAGTTAATGGTTGCCTTAGGTTTAACGACTACTTTTTTAATAGTAGAAGTTGTCGCTGCTTTTATTACCCAAAGTTTGGCTTTGTTATCTGATGCAGCTCATATGTTTACTGATGTAGCCGCTTTAGCTATTGCTCTTGCCGCTATCAAAATTGGTAAAAAAGCCGCAGATGATAAAAGAACTTTTGGCTATCAGCGATTTGAAATTTTAGCGGCTCTGTTTAATGCGGTGATGCTTTTTGTGGTAGCAATATATATTGTATATGAAGCTTATCAACGTTTTACGAATCCTGCTGAAATTCAAAGTGTTGGAATGATGATTGTCGCGGTCATTGGTTTGGTCATAAATTTGATTTCAATGAAAATCCTTTCTGCTAGTGCTGAAGGAAGTCTAAATATAAAAGGTGCATATTTAGAAGTTCTTAGTGATGCTCTAGGATCGATAGGCGTGATTATCGGAGGAATAGTTATTTATTTTACCCAGTGGATGTGGGTTGATACCGTAATCGCTGTGTTAATTGGCTTCTGGGTCTTACCTCGAACTTGGATTTTATTAAAACAAAGTATTCATATTCTGCTTGAAGGAGTTCCTGATGAGATTGATATTGAGTCGTTAAGAAATGATTTATTGAAGCTAGAGGGCGTTGAAGGGATTCATCAGTTGAAAGTCTGGGCTATATCCTCAAGAAATATTCATTTAACTGCTCATTTGGTTGCTCCGAATAGCAATACAGATCAACTCTATCAAAAGGCCTTAGAAGTTCTAAAACATAATCATAATATTACTGAAATTACGTTACAAATAGAAAATACGAAATGTAATACATTGAACCAACATAAACACTAATTTGGACTTTAGTCTTCATATAGATGTTTTGTGTAACTTTAAAGTATACCCTAAAGTTACAATCTGGAAGTTCATGAAATTATGTATCATTTAAATGATTTTTAATCATAAGTAACATGTAACTTTAGTGTTAAAGAATTATAATTTACGAAATTGTTCATTTTTATCCAATTGGGGCGTGAAAAAGTGAAAGGCCAAAAAGTAGGGTATGTCCGGGTAAGTTCTGTCGAGCAAAACACTGGACGTCAACTTGAAGGAATTGAGGTCGACCGGATTTTTGTTGACCGTGCTTCAGGTAAAAATACTGACCGACCTAAATTTCAGGAAATGTTGAACTATGTCCGGGAAGGGGACAGGGTGATTGTACATTCAATGGATCGTTTTGCGCGAAGCCTAAAAGATTTGGTCACTGAAGTAGATAAACTGGTCAAACGAGGGATCGCCATCCAGTTTGTAAAAGAAAATATTACTTTTACAGCCGAATCCACCCCGATGGATAATTTGATGCTTCAAATGATGGGTGCTTTTGCACAGTTCGAACGTGAGATCATTTTAGAGCGGCAAAAGGAAGGAATAAAACTCGCCTCTGCTCAGGGGAAGTACAAAGGTCGGGTGCATAAACTAAAGCCTGACCAAGCTGAAGCTTTACGACAAGCATGGAAGGAGGGGAAGTATCCATCGAAAATGGCATTAGGGAAAGCTTTTGGGATTAGTCGTCAGGCGGTATACCGATATTTACAAGTTAGTGAATAGCTTATTGGGATTAGCAACTAAATTTAGTTTAACTTATAAAAATCATGAAACACTGTTCGAATTTTAAGCGTGGAACATGAATAATCAATAAAAAGCCGCTCTGCTGGTGCCCTATATTTCAGAACGGCTTGCTTTAATATAATGATATTTAAAGAGAAATATCAAGCATTACGTATAACGTGTATTATGTTAATTTTAGGAAAAGTGAAAAATAATCTACAATAGAATCTACGAAAAATTGGCCATCAATTATGCCTGATTTCTCCAGTGGAAATAATTGGATTGTGAGATCCCCCACTCAAAATCATAAATTAGAAAGAATTGAAGCATTTCTTTCCAATTATGCTTATAAACCTCACCGACATGATACTTATGCTATTGGCAGGACTCTTTCCGGAGTTCAAAACTTTCATTACAAAGGTACATTGCAACATAGCTTGCCAGGCATGACTATGGTTCTACACCCGGATGAAAAGCATGATGGTGAATCAGGAACATTAGATGGCTATCGCTATAGAATGATTTACATCGAACCAGCGATGATCCAAACCATTTTAAAGGGTAAACCTTTGCCTTTTATCAGACATGGCTTAAGTAATGATATTCGCCTGTTTAGGGCAATGGATAGCTTTCTAAATAATATAAATAATTATATGGATACCCTAGAAGAGGAAGATGCTCTATTTGATTTGGCAACTACACTGTGTGAAATTTCAGATACTTCATCTAACCAAAACAAAAAATTTGACTACAAGGCAGCAGAGAGAGCGCGTGAGTGTATTTTGGCGTATCCACATGAAAACTTAAGTTTGTCAGATTTAGAGAAACATGCTGATCGTGACCGCTGGAGCCTTTCTCGTGATTTCCGATTATTATTTGGAACTAGCCCACACCGTTATATGATCATGCGTCGCTTAGAAACAGTTAAGTTCTACCTTGCTCAAGGGGAGTCTATTGTTAATGCTGCTTTAAATGCAGGCTTTTTTGATCAGAGTCATATGACCAGACATTTTATAAAAACATTTGGTTTAACTCCCACTCAATGGAAAATGATAAATATTAAAAGATAGCCGTTCGATTTGAACGGCTAATTTGTCCTACAGCAGATTTATTCCATTAAGAAAATCTTTGAACATAAAAAGCCCTGATAAAATCAAGAGTATACCCATCAGCTTATTTAGCCGATTAAACCAGATAGGATTAGCAATTTTGTTGCCTAATACTTTTCCAACCAGAGCATAGGTGAATGGTGCGCCAACAGCACCAAGTGAAATCAGTAAAGAAACTATCAAGATCATGATTCCTGTGATTTTGGCTGCAGGGTACATAATTGTCGTAACAGGTAGAATGACGAGAATGGCTTTTGGATTTAATAACTGAATAAATAAGCCATTTAAGAATGTTAGATGGCTTTCTTGCTGTTGAGTTGTTTCTACATTCGCCCTAATCATTTTTATAGCCAAGTAGAATGTATAAATTGCACCCGCTAAAGCAATATAATGAATCAATCCATGTGGAATAACAGCTTCACCTATATAGCCAAACAATACGAATAAGATCAACATGGCGAAACCAATGCCTAGGTAAAATCCTATAGTCTTTTTTAATTGACCTGTAAGGCCAGAATTTAGCCCCATAAAATTTACAGGGCCTGGGCTATACATAACGCTTAATGTATAAAGAAATATTTCCACAGAGTTCACTCAATTAGATAGCAATAAACATCAAAGAGAGAACGGTATCGAGTTATAGGCCTTAAAGATTGTACGTTTGTGCTGAACTAATTAAAAATTTCTATTTAACTTATGTTCACCTAAAGTTCACTTCATAAGTGTATAAAGAAACTATGTATTGTATTTTCAATTGCTTATATAAATATTAGTCTTGGTTTAGAATTTTAAAGTTCATGAACTATGAGAAAAAACTAAGATACGATCAAAATTGTAGAACAACAAAATTATTTATACTAATTTACAAGCCACGCTGTTTAAGCGTGTCATTAAAAAATAAATCTTTTAATCTCTCCACACAATCTCCACACAATCTCCACACAACATCAGCAATTCATAAACACTGCTATTTCAAAATAGTAGTATCTAAAACCCCCCCTCTGAAAAAGCATGTCAACACATTATCATTTAATAGGTTCAATACTTATTACAACTGTACTTTTAATCGGCTGTACACAAGCCAAAGATGCTGAACAGTCCCCAACAGAAATGCCACCAGCGGTTGTCAGTACCATCACGGTATTACCGCATTCCATGAATTTAATTGAAAATCTTCCAGGCCGTGTTGTCGCTTACCGTATTGCTGAAATTCGCCCGCAAGTAGGTGGAATTGTTGATAAAGTACTTTTTAAGCAAGGCTCTTATGTGCAAGCAGGTCAACCGCTTTTTAAATTGAATTCTGAAATATTTCAGGCAGATGTAAAAAGCAATCAAGCCACTTTAAACCGTGCACAAGCTGAGGTGACACGTTTGCAGGTGCTGTTAAAACGCTACACTGAATTAGTAAAAGTAAATGCGGTTAGTCAGCAGGAATACAACAATACCGAAGCAGATTATCAAAAAGCAAAAGCCGATGTGGCGCAAATGCAAGCCATGTTAAGCAGACAACAACTTAATCTTAAATATGCGACTGTTACAGCCCCTATCTCGGGAACGATTGGTGAAATCTTAGTGACTGAGGGTGCATTAGTTGGTCAAGGTGATACTAATGCAATGGCCGTAATACAACAGATTAATAAAGTCTATGTTGATGTAAAGCAATCAATTAGTGATTATGAAAAACTACAGGAAGCTTTACAGCAAGGTGACGTGTCAAATACCAAACATACGGTTGAAATCCTAAATAGTCAGGGTAAACCTTATAACGTTACAGGTGAAATCCTATTTTCGGATACTAAAGTTGATCCTGATACGGGTGATGTCACAATCCGTATTTTAGCCAATAATGAAAATCAAAAACTTTTGCCAGGCATGTATGTTCGAGTCAATATGAGCCGAGCTCAAGTTGAAAATGCGCTCCTAGTTCCAGAACAAGCGATTCAACATGATATTAGTGGTAAAGCCAATGTTACGATTGTTAATCAAAAAGGTTTAGCGCAAAGCAAGCCTGTTCAGCTTGGTCAACGTTATCAAAATAACTATGTGATCAAACAAGGGTTACAAGCAGGTGAGAAAGTCATTGTTGAAGGGGCTGATCGTATACAGCCTGAGCAAAAATTAAAAATTAAGCAGTGGCAACCTACAAATATTAAGGAAAATGGAGGACAGCAATAATGTCCCAATTTTTCATTAGGCGTCCTATTTTTGCATGGGTGATTGCTTTATTTATTATTCTGTTGGGTGTACTAAGCATCCCCAAGTTACCTATTGCACGATTCCCAAGTGTTGCGCCACCACAGATTAGTATTACGGCAATCTATCCAGGTGCTACGCCAAAAACATTGAATGATAGTGTTGTGACCTTGATTGAGCGGGAAATGTCAGGTGTCAAAAACTTACTTTATTACAGTTCAAGTTCAGATAGTTCTGGAACAGCAACAATCACCGCAACATTTAAACCAGGTACAGATGTAGAACTTGCACAAATTGATGTGCAAAACAAAATTAAAGCCATTGAGTCACGCTTACCTCAAACAGTGCGACAACAAGGGCTGATGGTCGATGCTGCGTCGTCTGGTTTTTTAATGATGGTGGGCTTAAGTTCACCGAATGGCAAATATAGTGAAATTGATGTCAGTGACTATATGACTCGCTATGTGATTGAAGAATTAAAGCGGGTTGACGGTGTTGGTAAAGTCCAAAATTTTGGTGCTGAAAAAGCCATGCGGATTTGGGTCGATCCAGATCGTTTGGTTTCTTATGGATTGAGTATTCAAGATGTGAATACAGCCATCCAAAACCAAAACTTGCCGATATCACCAGGTCGTATTGGTGATGTTCCTGCTTTGACGGGGCAACAAATTACTATTCCTTTAACTGCTCAAGGTCAATTAGAAACTGTAGAGCAATTCAAGAAAATTAGTTTACGTGCTCAACAAAATGGCGCCAATGTTCGACTGTCGGATGTCGCTCGTGTCGAAATCGGGGCACAGATGTATAACTTTGCGATTTTAGAAAATGGCAAAGCCTCTACAGCTGTGGCGATACAAATGAGTCCTGGTGCCAACGCTGTCAAGACTGCAGAAGGTGTTAAAGCGAAAATTGAACAGTTAGGTTCAGCACTGCCTGATGGTATGAAATTCTCTATACCTTACGACACTGCACCTTTTGTAAAAATCTCGATTGAAAAAGTAATCATGACATTGCTTGAAGCTATGGCATTAGTTTTTATTGTCATGTTTATCTTTTTACACAATGTTCGATACACCTTAATTCCGGCGATTGTTGCACCGATTGCATTGCTTGGCACATTCTCAGTCATGCTGCTTGCTGGTTTTTCGATTAATGTGCTGACCATGTTCGGTATGGTGCTTGCGATCGGGATTATTGTCGATGATGCGATTGTGGTCATTGAGAATGTTGAACGCATTATGGCGACAGAAGGCTTATCTCCAGTTGAAGCCACATCTAAAGCCATGAAGGAAATTACCAATCCGATTATTGGCATCACCTTAGTGTTAGCCGCTGTATTCTTGCCGATGGCATTGGCGTCAGGCTCAGTGGGGATTATCTATCGTCAGTTCACCATTACCATGTCGGTTTCAATTTTATTCTCAGCTTTCCTTGCACTGACATTAACCCCTGCGTTATGTGCAACGATGTTAAAACCGATTGATCAAGACCATCAGAAAAAGGGTGTTTTTGCATCGTTTGATCGCAGTTTTGAGAAGCTGAACAATCGCTATGAACGCAGTTTATTTAAAGTAATTAAACATAAAACCCTCGCAATGTTATGTTTCTTAGGCATTGTCATTGTGCTGATTTTTAGTTTTAAACACGTTCCGACTGCGTTTATGCCAGAAGAAGATCAGGGGTGGTTTATGACTTCGATTCAACTTCCTGCGGATGCAACTCAAGAACGTACCCGTAAAGTCGTTGCTGAGTTTCAAAATTATTTAGACCAAGAAACGGGGATTAAAGACAATATGGCGGTCTTAGGTTTTGGTTTTAGTGGATCTGGTCAGAATACAGCGATGTATTTTACCAATCTATTGCCATTCGAAGAGCGTACTATTACGGCACAAGAAGTCGTGAATAATGCCAATATAGCGATGGCTGAAAGTTCAGAAGGTCAAACCATGTCTGTGTTACCACCAGCAATTGATGAATTGGGTAACTCATCTGGTTTTTCACTGAGATTATTAGATCGTGGCAATATTGGCATGCCTGCTTTAAGAGAAGCACAAGATCAGCTTTTAGCATTAGCAGCACAAAGTAAAATCGTGGCGGAGGTCTATCCTGAAGGTTTGCCAGATGGCAGTTCTGTACAGCTTAAAATTGATAGAGATAAATTGCAGGCATTAGGTGTTAATTTCAGTGATGTGACCGATATTATTTCAACCTCAATGGGTTCGATGTATATCAATGATTTTCCAAATCATGACCGTATGCAGCAAGTCATTGTGCAACTTGATGCCAAATCACGCATGAGTATTGAAGATATTCTTCAGATTAAGGTGAACAGTCAAAGCGGTAAATTGGTTTCAATGTCTGAAATAATTACTCCAATTTGGCAACATTCCCCACAACAATACAATCGTTACAACGGTCGTCCATCATTGAGTATTTCTGGCAGTCCAGCAGCAGGTATATCTTCAGGACAAGCCATGACTGAGATGGAAAATTTGATTGAACAACTTCCGAAAGGTGTGGGTTATGAGTGGACTGGGATTTCTCTAGAAGAAAAACAGTCGGAATCACAAACCTTGTTTTTATTACTGTTGTCGATGTTAGTCGTTTTCCTTGTCTTGGCAGCGCTTTATGAAAGCTGGTCAATTCCATTCTCTGTGATGCTAGTTGTCCCTCTAGGGTTGATTGGCGCCTTTTTAGCAGTAATGTTACGTGGTATGCCAAATGATATTTTCTTTAAGGTCGGCATGATCA
>NZ_VPDJ01000030.1:0-32181 GCF_013417755.1 Acinetobacter sp. YH12231 | reverse complement strand
TTTCTTCCAAGGTCATACGACCTTGACCGATGTGGTTGCCGTCTTGGAATACCATTGGTACAGCCATGATTTTGCGTTCTTCCACTTCGTCTTGGAAGAATGCACCATCAATCATGGTTGCAGTTGTGCCTGGGTTATAGATCGCAATCAGGTTCAAGGCTTGAACCACGTCAGGACAGTTATGGCAGCTGAGTGATACGAACACATCAAAGTCAGTTTTAAGACCTAAACCTTTAATGGTATTCAGTACTTCGTCAGAAACTTTCGGTGCATAACCAGAGGTTTGTAACAATGCCAAAATCAAAGAAGTGAATTCGTGGCCCATCGGTAGACCTGCGAAGAATACACGTGGTGTTTCACCTGCTTTTGCAATACCAAAGCTTGGCGCACGGCTGTTGTTACCGTCAAAACGTGCAGTCACTAAATCAGATAAAGCGGCAACTTCGGTCACCAATTCTTTAATTTTGTCTGATTTGTCCGTGCCGTTTAAAGTAGCGACGATTTCAATCGGGCCTTCAAGGCGTTCAAGTAAGGTTTTTAATTGAGCAGAAGTATTTTGATCTAACATTGCTAACGTCTCCAGAGGAGTAAATTTATTTGATGAGAGAATGATAGAACAAACCATTAAATAGGTGAAACGGTTTGTTTTTATAAAATTAATCGGTTTTACAAATCAAATGATTGAATTTCTTTCTAAATCATAAATATATGGGCCTATATTAACATTAAAATGATTTATTTCGTACATATATATCGTGATAAATCCCTCATTTTTTTCTTTTTTATTGAAATCACACCAAGCCTGCGCAAGACCCACTTACGTCCTGATTAATTACAAAATCTTTATAAAGCTTTAAGTTTCATTTCAGCAAGACGGCATTAAATCAAATGAAATATCAGGTGATTTGACTGCTTTTGAGTTCCATCAATAAAGCCACAATCAATCCCTTGCATCAATCAGCCATCGATCTACAAGTATAAAATCAACAGTGAGCAGAATAATGAAAATTGAATTTGTCTTTGATATTGTTTATCCCATGAGTTATGTCGCATTTCAAAAGTTAAAACAAAACTGGAATGAACATACCGCAACCCGTGTAGAGCTATTGCCGATTCAACGCGTTCCTGAAATTCCTGAACAAGGCTTAGATGTGCTGTAGTATTTAACCAATAAGTATGGCGCAAGTGCAGCAAATCGAAAACTCGAAATGACAAAGTTTGCTGCTTATAGCGAAGATGTGATTGTCAATATTGAGCACATGAAACGTATGCCAAACAGTCAACTAGCTCATCAAGCTATTTTGGCCTTGGACAATATTCTGGATCAATATGCCCTGACTCAAGCCTTATTCCATGCATTATTTGCACACGGTCAAAATATTGCTGATATTCACGTTTTAAAAAGCATTATTGAAGGCATTGGTTTAGATGGCTCAAAAGTACTGCGCTCAATTCAACATAAAGATATTGCAGACCGTCAGCATGAAATTACACAGTATGTAAAATCAAAGGGACAACACCCCATTCCTTTTTACCTTGTGGATGGCGAAGTGAATGATCAGACTTTTTCTACACAGGAACTTCGACAACTGTTTCATCGCGCAAGTTAATCTACCCAAGAATAAAAATCCCCATACAATGTGATGGGGATTTTTATTCTGAGCAATGCAATGATCTAAAAAGAAAATAGGCCTATTAATGAAGTCCCTGCTCAATTCGATTAATCCGTGATTTGAACTGCTGAGAAAGCAGATACAAAATTAAGCTCAAAACCAGCGTGAGTACTATCACGGTGATCAACACCCAACGTACAACAACTTCTACTACATTGGCTTGCTGAACTTGTTTTTCCAGGCTTTGCGCCATCGGTGTCATGGTTTTATCAAATAGCTGATTTTGCATCGCCCAGAGCTGTTCAGGCTGAAAACCGTATTCACGGAATTTTGCTGGATTTTGTTGCTCGGCATTGATTAAGGATTGCACCAAAGGAATTGCTGTCGCACGATCTACAGGCTTATGCATCAAAGCAGCTTGTGCAAGTAAATAGGCTTGCACGGGTTTTGCCAATTGTGCATCTTCCATCTCGAAAGCCAGCTGGCTTTCTTGAATATTTTTTTCATAATGTACCAATTTTTGATCTGCTGCACGGTCATCATGATTAAGGTCATATTGCACATAAGTTAAGCCTGACCAAAGCACGATAAACGATAAAATCCAGCCGACAAATTTCAATACAAATGATTGGAAGCGAATTCTAAAAAATTGAAATTTCCTTAGAAATCCAACCAAGAAAAATGCGCCAATAAATGAAACGATGAGTTTGAGAAATAACCAACCAATAAAGGATAAAAAGTTTAAAAAATAGTCGGAGGACTCACCAAGTTGATATGTCAAATCACCTGCACTGACGGGAATATGCAGTTGCTGTACGCTAGAACTTAGGCCAAAAAAGCTATAAACCATATCATGCTGAATAAACAACATCACAGCTGAAACGATCAGCACAGAAACACTGGTTAAAGTCAATAACGTCAAATTGCGTTGACGCTTCTTAATGGTTTGAAGCCCTGTTTCCAGTTGCTGCGGATTTAGCGCATATTCATCAATGGGAGGCAAAGACATACTCCTTCAGATTATATTTTCACCTCCCTCACCGTTTATGAAGAAGGGTTTGAACCACTCGATTCAATTACTAAATGATTCAAATTGTTTTGTAAGGCACGAATACGTGTCGTCGCTTCTTCACGCTTTTGTACACCTTCTTTCTGAATTTGAATCACATCATTAACGGTTTTAATGAGGGTATTTTGCACATGTTCAAGTGTGTCAATATCAATCACTGAACGCTGATTGGCTTTCGCTGTATCGACAGAGTTTTGATGCAACAAATCTGCATTGCGTTTTAACAGGTCATTGGTCGCATCATCAATGCTATTTGCCAATTGCACGCTGTTCTTTTGTTCTTGCAATGAAATCGCCAAGCTAATTTGGTTTTTCCAAGCCGGTAAGGTGATATTTTTAATAGCATAAAACTTATCGACCAACATCAAATTATTGGATTGAATAATGCGAATCATCGGCAAGGTCTGCATCGCAGACTGTTGCAAGATCTGTAAATCACTCACACGTTTTTCAAGATTATTTGCCAAATGATTGAGGTCATAGATTTTTTGCATAGTGGTTTGATCTTGAACTTGAGTGGTTAAGCTTGCAATTTCCTGTTGAATTTCTTGCTCTTTCAACTTACCTGCGGCGATATACACCCCTAATTGTTTATATTCGTCTTGTACGCCTTCAAACATTTTATCTAAGGTATTTACACGCGCTTTTAAGCCATTTTGCGAAGTTTCAATTTCTTTGACCAAAGCATCAATTTGCTCTTTGGTGGTATTAAAGTGCTGATCAAAACTTTGCTTGGCACCTTTAAATTTACTCAGTAACCCACCAAAAAATCCTGAGCTTTTAGATTTATTTAAAATGCTCGTAGTGTTTAGCTGCTGTGCGACTTGTACCACCTGATTGAGCTTTTGACCTGTCGTATCTAGATCTTTATTTTGCACCAAATTTAATAATTCATCGGTATAGGTCG
This sequence comes from Acinetobacter sp. YH12231, assembly GCF_013417755.1. Classification (NCBI taxonomy): domain Bacteria; kingdom Pseudomonadati; phylum Pseudomonadota; class Gammaproteobacteria; order Moraxellales; family Moraxellaceae; genus Acinetobacter; species Acinetobacter sp. YH12231. The sequence goes on along the minus strand of NZ_VPDJ01000030.1, from coordinate 28,592 downwards.
ACGTCTTGGTGGCAATGTTTTTACCATATTCAGCAACACTATTATGACTTAAATCTGCCAATTCCTTACGTGCAGCTTCGACTTCGTGAAAATCGGAAGTTTGTAAGCCAATTTCCTGCAAATTGAGTTGCTGAAACTTTTCTTCAGTCAATTCTTTGCTAACTTCAACGGGTAAATTTTTGGCATCTAAATCGGTCATAACTCACCTTATATTTCTAAGACTTAGAGGAATTCTCTAATGATTTTTTTAAAGTTTTAATCAAATTTTCACGGCTATTATCAAGCTTTTCCAATGAACTTGTCGAGTTACTTTGAAGACTTTGTTTCACATGATATTGCCATGCTGGAATCAACACCTGCTGAGCTTCCTTATATCGATCTAATAATCCAAAAGAAAGCTGCTGAGAAAGCTGCATTTGTGTAATTGCAATATCATTACTGGCTTGTAAGGTTTGCAACGTATTCACCTTTTTCGATAAGCGTTCTGCAAAGTTATCAAGCGGATGCTGATTTTTAACAAACTGTGGGTATTCCAGCAAAAATTCTTCAGCCGCGACGATATAGCGCGCCATTTGCTCACGTAAACCCTGTAATTGATTAAAACGTGCTTGGGACTTTTGAATTTCTAACTGTAATTTTTGGCTCAGATGATTTGCCCGATCAAGCAATTGATCCAAATTTTTATAATATTCAACTTGTCCTGAACCGTACTCCAAATCAATGCCTAACCATTTTTGCAAGGCATTAAATTTGCGTGTTTTTAAATATTTTTTTGAATTGGCTAAGGCTTGAATCAACTGCTCAATGGTTTGACTAAGTTGCTTCGTCAACTGAGGGTCAACACCATCTAGCAGTACCGACTGTGCTTGAATTAATTGATCTGCATAATGATTTAGACGATATTGATCGGTCAGTAATGGCACAAGGTCATTCCGCTTAATCGAAAGCACTTCCGCCCGATCTACCGTAATATCCTTTAACGGCACCAATACATCAATTTGTGACATAGCCAATTAAACTCAATAAAATCATTTTTATACTACAAGTTTTGCCATAAAAGTCTTGTAGTATTTTGCAAAAAATACATCTATTTCATCAGTCAAATTTCGCCATCAAACTCAACCGTTGCCTATAGATCCGCCTAAGCAGCCATACAGCATCATTTCCACTGATATGATGACCTACACAGATGAATTCAAGCTTAAGACACCCAAAGATTCAATCTAGATTTAAATTAAACAACTGACTCTACATGAATTATTATCAAAATTATCGTAAAATTTAATTCATATACTTTAGAACCAAATAATAGATCAATAATTTTAGAGGCTTAAATGGAACGTTTTTTCCATAATACAATGTATGCTGCACGTTGGATTCTGGCTCCCGTGTACTTTGGTTTATCCTTTGCACTGCTACTGCTCGCGATTAAATTTTTCCAAGAAGTCATTCATGTCCTTCCGCATATTTTAGAATATTCAGAAGCTGACCTGATTTTAGTCATCCTCTCTTTGGTCGATATGACTATGGTGGGTGGACTGATTGTAATGGTGATGTTTTCAGGCTATGAAAACTTTGTTTCGCAATTAAAAATTAATGAATCGACCAATCGCTTGAACTGGCTCGGCACCATGGATGCCAATTCATTAAAACTCAAAGTTGCAGCATCAATCGTGGCAATTTCTTCGATTCATTTATTACGTATTTTTATGGATGCGAAAAACATCCCTAATGACAAAATCATGTGGTACATCATCATGCATTTAACCTTTGTTTTTTCTGCTTTTATGATGGGATATTTGGATAAAATCAGTAAGCACTAATCTAAAAACAAGTCCAATGAAGCCATTTGCGATCATGGCTTCTCGTCAAATTTTAAATCTAGTTATTCATCTAGTTCACTCATTTGCCTTAAACGCTCAAGATCCAAGATCACGATTTGTCCATAATTCCACGCGATCACCTGTGTTTGAACAAATTGCTGTAAATGTTTATTCAACGTTTGCCGTGAAATATTAAAAGACTCTGCAAATTCCTGCTGACTGAGTCTCAAAGGAATTTCCTGCCGACATCCATATTGCTCATAGAGTCGAATCAAATGTCTAGCAATACGCTGCTCTAGCGTTGCCGTTCGCAAATAACGATTATGCTCAAACATCAAATACATGCGTCGACTGAGAGATTGCACGACATTCCAAAGCGCCTGCGAATCACACTGTAAAACCGCTATAAACGTTGTTCCAGAAATGATTGCCACCTCGACGTGTGTCGCAGCAAAATAATCATAATTCAAAGGCTTTTGTTGTAAGAGTGCGACAAAATTAAATACCGACTGACGACGAATATAGTCATTGACAATCAATTCACCATTGTTTTGCAACCAACCAATTTGTAGCGTACCTGAAAGCAAAATATAAATATCTTGCACGATTTGTTGTTGTTTTAAGATGTGCTTCTGTGCATGAAACCGTGAATATTTCACCTGTTGCACAAGCTGTTCTAAAGTCTGATCTCTAAAGCCCTGAAAGATGTCTTCATTACGCAAAATTTGCAACAAATGCTGTTGGGTGGTGTTCTTTTGATCGCTCACGTCTATAAAAAAATGCCTAAGATCTCATTGATCTTAGGCAAGTGCTGAAAAATGTAAAACCATTGTTTTTCGCATTATTTATCTGTTTTTATGCTGTTTTAAATGACGCTCTAATACTTAAGATGCTTTCTCATAAATACGGCCAGCTTCAGAACGCAAGTTTGAAATGTCGGTGTTTTGAATGTTTTTCAACACCGTACTCGGCTGACCATTTACATCGACAGGTACATCACCCTCAATGGTGACACGTGAGGCGATACGTAACTCATCACCATAGTCATTGATTGCACGGTGCTGCGTTGCACGATTGTCCCAAATGGCAACATCACCAACCGCCCAGCGCCAACGCACAACATTTTCCCATTGCACGATTTGCTCTTGAAACAGTTTAAATAAACGACGTGACTGTGCCGGACTATATCCACTGAAGCGTTTAAAGAAGTGACCTAAAACCAAACTTTTTTCACCTGTTTCAGGATGTACACGCACCAAAGGATGCTCGGTTTCTACTTCTACCGCTGTACGGAATAAGTGGCGACCTTCTTCATTGTACTGACCTTTCGGCGTCGCATAGTCATAACTGTTGCTATGCACAGCGCGTAATTGTTCCGCCAACTTTTGTAGCTCCGGACTTAAATCTTCATAAGCCGTCACGGTATTGGCCCAAACTGTATCGCCACCATGTTCAGGTGCAACTACATTTCTTAAAATTGTGGCTTTAGGATAATTGGGCAAAAACGTAATATCGGTATGCCACGAATCTGCGCGCCCACCACGTGAGTCAATTGACAACGTATGTGCTTTACCATCTTTGAGTGGCACACTTGGGTGATTCAACGGATTACCTAAAAGTCGTGCAAAGGCTTCTTGTTCTAGATCTGTGAGATCTTGCTGTCCACGCACAAATACAACTTTATATTTTAAAAGTGCATGATTAAATTCATCGACCACGCTTTTGTCTAAACTTCCAGACAACTGAATGCCAGAAATTTCGGCACCAATACGACCGGTTACAGGTTTTACTTCAATATGCTGATATTGATAGTCTGGATTGTAATGATTCGATTCTAAGTGTGTCATAGGGCTCTACCTTATTCTTCAAATTATTAAGCAACGATGGTGTTGTTGAAATACAGTGTGCCGACTTCGTGCCCATGACTCTGTCAATTCTTTGACAGTTTTCCCAAGTTAAACTGCTATGGTTGTGATGAAATCTGCTTAACAACTTTTGCCCATTTCATATCTAAAAATGCAATAAAGAAAAAATAAAAAAGCCATCGGTATCGATGGCTTTGTGTACGGATTATATCTGTATATCACAGCGGAATTATAGATAATTCCCTTCACGCTCAGGTTGATAGAGCACTTTAATGATTTTGACTTTCATGGTGTGACCATCAGGCTGCGGCCATTCTATTTCCTGCCCTTCAGCCAAACCTAAAATGGCAGCGCCCACTGGAGCCAAAACATTGACTTGACCTTTATCGCCACGAAAATCATGTGGATAGACCAGTGTAATTTCGGTTGCTTCTGTCGCAGGTGCAATGTTAATGAGAACTTTGGCATTCATACTCACCACATTGGCAGGGACATCTTGTGGAGCAACCACTTCAGCGCGCGCCATCTCATCTTCCAAATGCTCCATCGTCGGTGTCAGCTTTGACTGATGCTCCAACATGGTTTCTAAGCGATGTAAATCTTGTTCTGAAAGAATAATATTGGGTTTATTCATATAAAGTTCCTTTGCGACCTTGCCAGCAGATCTATAGCGATGGGCAAATTTTCTTGTTATCTCTTCTTCCGTTATAACAGAAATATAAATGTTTAGATAACTTTTGAATTTTTCTGATGACATAAAAAAAGCCCCCTTGAGGGGCTTTTCTCAAGTCTGTTTTATTTTGCGTAAACTGGGAATTTAGCGCAAACAGCAGCAACTTTTTCTTTCACTGCAGCAATCACAGCTTCGTCACCTTTGCTGTCTAGAACGTCAGCGATCCAGCCTGCAAGGTCACGTACTTCAGCTTCGCCAAAACCACGTGTTGTTACAGCAGGAGTACCGATACGGATACCCGAAGTCACGAATGGAGAACGTGGGTCGTTTGGTACTGAGTTTTTGTTCACAGTGATGTGGGCAGCACCTAACCAAGCATCTGCTTCTTTACCAGTGATATCGCCTTGTTTGATTAAAGACAATAAGAACAAGTGGTTTTCAGTACCACCAGAAACAACGTCATAACCACGAGCGATTAATACTTCAGCCATCGCTTTAGCATTTACAACAACTTGCTTTTGGTATTCTTTGTATTCAGGCGCCATTGCTTCTTTGAAGCAGATCGCTTTAGCCGCTACAGCGTGAACTAAAGGACCACCTTGGTTACCTGGGAATACAGCTGATTGTAATTTTTTCTCGATTTCTTCGTTTGCTTTCGCAAGGATTAAACCAGAACGTGGACCACGAAGTGTTTTATGTGTAGTCGTTGTAGTTACGTCAGCAATTTGTACTGGGCTTGGGTAAACACCAGCAGCAACAAGACCAGCTACGTGAGCCATATCTACGAATAAGTAAGCGCCAACTTTGTCCGCGATATCTCGGAAACGTTGCCAATCAACAACTTGGCTATACGCAGAGAAACCAGCCACGATCATTTTTGGCTTGTGTTCTTCAGCTAAACGTTCAACTTCTTCATAGTCGATTTCGCCAGTTTCTGGGTTCAAACCGTATTGAATAGCGTTGTAAGTTTTACCAGAGAAACTAACTTTAGCACCGTGAGTCAAGTGACCACCGTGAGCCAAGCTCATACCTAAAACTGTATCGCCTGGGTTAAGTAGCGCAAGGTAAACTGCAGAGTTTGCTTGTGAACCAGCGTGTGGTTGAACGTTTGCATAATCTGCACCAAACAATTCTTTAGCACGGTCAATGGCCAATTGTTCGATCACGTCTACATACTCGCAACCGCCGTAGTAGCGTTTACCAGGGTAGCCTTCTGCATATTTGTTAGTAAGTTTTGAACCTTGAGCTTCCATTACTGCAGGTGAACAGTAGTTTTCTGAAGCGATTAACTCAATGTGCGCTTCTTGGCGAGCATCTTCATTCGAGATCGCTTGAGCTAATTCAGGGTCAAATTGAGCAATAGAGGTGTTGGCAAACATTAGCGAGGTCCTATTAAATTAGGGCTTTTAAGCCGTGCTAAGATTGGCGCGTATTGTAGCATGAAGTTTTAGAAATGAGAGAGGGAAGTTTGTGCTGTTTTTAAATAAATAATGCCCGTGTTGAATCTACACGAGCACTATTTAAGTCAAATCAACTTATTGATTTGGCATGAGAGTCTCTACATCTTGCACAAAATTTGCCAGATTATCGGTATAAATACTAATATGATCTGCTGTCTCTTGCTCACGATAGTCAATCGATGTTCCCGGCTTAGCAAGGCTAATCATAAATTTAGTCGCATCTGCTGGAATGGTCTGATCGGCTTTACCTTGATAAATAATGATCGGCGTTTTCACCGCTGTCGTTAAAGGCTGTGAACCTTCACTCATAAATTTTTGGATTGGCTTTAAAGTTAAGAAATCAGACTGCGTGCGTCCATAGTTATCCAAAGTCGTGTTTTGACTCGCATAACTGAGCATGTCATCTTGAATTAACCTGGTTAATTCACCTGAACACACTGTTTCAGCCTGAGGTGCAATCGCAGCCAAATGTCCACTAAATACTTTTGAATAATCCACACTGTTTTTATGCCCTTGCATACCCGCAATAATCTGCGCAGTAAAACTGTCTAAAGGTGCATAAATCATAGTTTGCACGGTTGCAGGTTTACCTACAGCTAACTTCTCGCCTGCGTCAAGAATGAGCGCAAGATTATTTGCAGGTGCTATGGCAATCGTTCCCTTATAATTTAAGTCAGCACGCGATGCGAATTCAGCTGCACCTAATACGGCTTGACCACCTTGAGAATGTCCGATCGAAAGCCAATCCTTCGACACCGTTTTACCTTGACTGGTTAAGTAACTTCGAGCAGCGACAACGGCATCGGTAATCGAAAAGGCTTCACTTTTTAGATTCAGATAAGGATGGTTTTCACGTCCACTAGGTTCCCCTAATCCTTCATAATCGGGTGCCACAACGACATAACCCTTTGCCAATAACATTTGCAATAAATATTCAGTGCCTTGCAAACCTTGTCGGCTCGGAGCGCATTTATCAGCCACACCGGTCGTTCCATGTGCCCAAGCCACAATTTTCCAACCACCTGCCGGAGCAACTGTTTTTGGGGTAAAGACTAAGGCTGTGGCTTGAACAACTTTGCCATCTACTCCTAGCATTTTATAGGTCATCAATCGGCTGTCTGCACTCACAGCAGGCATATTGTCTTGACTATAGGCTGTTGTAGTTACCACCGGATTTTTGATCTGATTGAGATCAGCGTTTGTTTCAGGATTACTAAATTGTTGGTCATTACTATCATTACCGCAGGCTGCTAAAAATAGCGCACTGCTGACTAAAACCGTTAAACGCAGCATTTTCATTCCATGATCCTTTTGTTTGTTGTTTTAAAGTCAATTTTTCATTGAATATGAATCATTAAATACATGGAACAAACTTTTGTTCAAGCCTAATTTTTAAGCAACTACTCTTATTTTAATTTATCAAATTAATATAGAACTAAAACTTTGTTTTAGCTCGATATGGATTAACAGCATTCAAATAAATCAGCCACCCCGATCTCAGAAAAATGGCTGAACTTATATTTCTGATCATTGGATACAGATTGGGCTATTTTTCGGAGGTTAAAGCAAAATGTAAAATCAACAAAAATGCTGTACCCCCTGCCAACTACACAAACATATGCACAAAAGTAAAGCCGAAAAACCACCATGCCATTGATCGTGAACATACTCTAGTGCTTAATCCACTTAGCGACATTTTTGGATATCAAGATGGACAAAAGCCTTTAAAACAAGTCGATTTAGAAGATGGTTTAGCTTTATCCCGCTGTAAAGGTTTTATTTCGGCAGATGCGATAAAAGCAGATTATTTAAACACTGCGCAGCCATCTTCATAATATTCCTACAAATAATCACAGCATGGGTTTGTCAGTGTGGATGTGATAATGTACATTCATAAACATTATTCAACATGCTGGAACTGGACATGCAAGCCATCATTCTCGACACAGAAACCCATACACTAAATGGACAACCCATCGAGATTGCCTATGCTCCAATTCAGGTGGCAGATGCCAAAATTACCCTAGATAAATCTAAAATTTTTGATCAACTTTATCGTTGTGATGAAGCAATTTCTTTTGCAGCAATGGCTGTACATCATATTTTAGAATCAGATCTTGAAGGTCAGCCCCACTACAGCAGTTTTGAACTCCCATCAGAGACGACATATATCATTGGGCATAATATCGACTACGATATTCGAGCGCTCGAAAAATGCGGTGTAGATAGTTCAAAAATCAAAGCCATTTGTACCCTTGCGCTAGCTCGTCGTGTTTGGCCTGATGCAGAAGCGCATAATATTTCTGCCTTGATATATATGATCACCAAAGGCAGTGGAAAAGCCCGTGAAATGATCCGTAAAGCTCACCGCGCAGATATGGATATTATTTTAACTGCCAATATTTTGATGCATATTGTGCATCACTTAAAAATCAACAGCATCGAAGAATTATACGAAGCTTCGGAAGATGCTCGCATTCCACGCAGTATTAATTTTGGTAAACACCGTGGTACCGCAATTGCAGAATTACCTGCGGACTATGTGCAATGGCTATTACGTCAAGATGACTTAGACCCTTATTTGCGTAAAGCTTTAGAAAACTCTGCTGTCATTACTCTATAAATCATTGATTGTTTAATATTTTCTTAATATTACTGTCATTATCACTGCATAGGATTGCCTTAATTCTTTTGAGCTATGGAATTAAGGCATGTTCAACTATCAAAAAACTGAGCTGGGTTTTCAAACTTTAAAAGACCGACAGCTCGCATTAAATGCAAGACAACGTCGTCTGCTACTCTTAATTGGTAGTGATGACTTTAACCAAATGCCAGTGCATTATCAGCAGCGGATTGCTGAAGTGCCCTTGCTCGAGCAACTGATGGAACTTGGGCTGATTCAGCCAATTACAGCACATGATCATCAACGCCTTCAAAAATCCGATTTTTCTGCTTTTAATACACCTAAAATAGCGTCAACAAAGACATCCGATCGCATAGCGCAAGAAAATGTCACACTTGATAAAATTTCAATGCCAACGATGGAAGTTCCTCATACTCATTCACAGCACGAAATAACTGACTCCCTGCCAATGGATGCAATTGGCTTTATACCCCATCAATTTAATCAAGCCATACCTGAAAACATAACATCAAACACCCCTGTATTAGCAGAACAAATCATTGATTTCATCGAACATGATTTTGATGAGTTACAGAATTTTATGTGCAGTTACTTACAGCGTTATTGTGGGCTGATGGCAAAAAAATTAATGCTTAATATTCAACAGGCCACGGACATTGCAGAATTAAAAGCCTGTCAGATGCAATGGATCACCTGTCTAAATGAATCCAATATTCAACCTAAACTCTTACAACATGCATTACAGCAAATTAATTACAGTCTAAAAAATCTACAACAACTGGTTTAACTTAGAGACTTTTCCTCACTTCTCATTCAAAAAACAACTTAATGAGGTGAGTAATTCTTCACACATATCAATATAAGAAATTGAATTTTATTAACTTTATCGATTCACTTATTTCTTTTATGGTTTTAACTGCTGTTTTATACGACCTTCCCCTAATGTCAATCAACAGTAAAAAATCGCAAGAATAAAACCGACCTCCTAGCGTTTGAGCATGTCAATGTCACAACAGTTTTGTTTAGAATTTGATTCTTTCGATAATCCTATGCAACTCAGCAAAATTGGCAATTGGGTATTTACCTTTTTAACTTCACAAGACGAATTGCCTAATGTTCAATTGGCCATTACCTATGTCATGCCACGAAAAATTAGTGACGAATTACAACCTCGACGTGTGGTCATTCAAAATACAGCCATTGAAACAATTTGGCGTATAGAACAAGTTGAATGCTTCAACAGCCAAACGAACCAAGAACTCACCTTTACAGCAGCGGAACCTCAAGCTCAATTGGTTTTAAACAGTATCATTGAAGAATTTGCCCGTTATGATGTCCCATTGGTATTCAAGCCGCTTTAATTTAAAGCGAATTCCAACTTATTTTTCATAAAGATTTAAGCTGTCTCAATGATTTAACCAAAGTTAGCTAGATAGACATTAAATGAAAAATAATCCATACAGATTAATATTGCTTAATTCGTATACACTATTCCTGCTCAATAATTTTTGACCATGGATAATAAAAATGAATTTAGCCAATTATTCTAATGATCAGGCACTCATCCTTTTCAACCTATATAGCAGCCTTGAACAATGTCTAGATGCGATTGGACATCTGCACCTTGGACCCAAACTAGTGCTGACCGACCATGATGTATCAAAAGATCATATGATCGTGCAACGTTTTCAAGCTGGAGTTTTAACTCAAGAAATTCAAGTGCGTAAACAAGATGTTGAACTGTCTTCTAGCAACCCGATGACACGCTATCAGTTACTGTCTTATATCTTGAATCAATTTAAAGCAGATCAAACAGCTTAAAGTTCTATTTCTAAAAATAAAAAACTCACCATTAAGGTGAGTTTTTTTATTCATTCAATTTAAGCTTCTAAAAGCTTGTAAATACTGTCCGATTTTTGACTTTCAAAAAGTAGTTCTATACTGGGTAGGATGATTTCACCTGCAATAATGATATGTTCAATGCGATGAAACAGCGCTCTTGAATCTTCTTCTGAAGGATTACGCACCAAAGCTTGTGCTTCATAAACCTGACTAAATTGGTCCTTCACTTTAATATCGATCATCTGTGTCATAGTGACGTCTCTACTTGTTTTAATAATTGAATTTTTTATATCACACCTTTACGCAACAACCTGCTTTGTAAATGTTAGATTTCATGGCAATGTAAACTTATTTTACTTTAGTAAATATATATCAATAACATAAGTTAACTATTTAATTATTGTTTGACAAAAACACTATATTTTCACATTTTGAAAGACATTAAAAAGCCCGCATTGCTGCGGGCTCTATGTTGGAAGGCTAGTGCTGATTTCTTGTCTGCAATATCTTAAGACTAAAATATTACGAAACTCAACGAGCTGTCATTGATCCGTCCAACTTATTGGTAGCGTCGTTTTATGACCTACCGTGATTTAAATATAGCACTTTCAATTCTCTTGCCAAGCCTTGCTAACACTTCAAAACAATTGATCAAATAAAATACAATTGATATTTTTTCAAAATAAGCGATCATAGCTCTGCCCAATGCTTGTGAAAGATTTAAATAAATAGGCCATTAAAAATAAATTCTACACTATCAATCTATAAACATTCTTTTCTCTTACTTTTAATTCTACCTTTGACAACCCTTGTATTAATTTCTGACTTGAATTTTAAGTCTGATATCCATTTTTAGCATTGCTTAAAAATACTAATGAATAAGATTGCCGTCTCAAATTAAAATCTAAGACAAAAAAAAGCCCCTGTATCACTACAGGGGCTTTTTTGAATTTGGCGGAAGCGGTGAGATTCGAACTCACGGAGGACTCGCGCCCTCGTCGGTTTTCAAGACCGGTGCATTAAACCGCTCTGCCACGCTTCCATGTGCGCCATAATACGGAGGTTTTATTCATCTGACAAGTAAAAATTACAACTAAACCTTTCAAATGAATATTGTTTCGCCAAATCCTTAAAGTTTAGCCGCGAGCTCCGCACCTTCACGTATTGCGCGTTTCGCATCTAACTCTGCTGCTAGTTTTGCACCACCAATAATATGGTAATTGGCAAGGGTTTTCTCACCCTGTTCGGGCATCAAATGCTTTACCGATTCCTGACCTGCACAAACAACGATCGTATCTACACGTAATAATTGATCATGCCCTGCATGTTCAACCCAAAGCCCTTCATCACTAATGGCTTTGTATTGAACACCACGCAGCATACGAACCGCATTTTTCTTTAATTGTGCACGGTGTACCCAGCCTGATGTTTTACCTAACCCTGCACCGAGTGCAGTTGTTTTACGTTGTAATAAATAAATTTCTCGAACAGGAGGTTCGAGCTCAGCAGCCTGCATACCGCCTTCTGTTACGTAGTTTGGATTTGGATCAACACCCCACTCCCGCTGCCAATCCGCTAAAGGCATTGGTTGTGGCTGATGTGGTGGTTTGAGTAAAAATTCAGATACATCAAAGCCAATGCCGCCTGCACCAATCACAGCAACTTTATTCCCCACAGCTGCGCCCTTCAGCACTTCTGCATAAGACAAGACATTCGGTGCATCACTACCTTCAATTTTTAAGCTGCGAGGAACCACACCAGTTGCAATAACAACTTCCTCAAACCCTTCACGTTCAAGTTGCTCACGGTTTACACGCGTGTTTAAACGCAAATCAACACCCGTTTTTTCGATTTGAACTTTAAAGTAGCGAATCGTTTCGTGAAATTCTTCTTTACCGGGAACGACTTTTGCCAAGTTAAATTGACCACCCACCTCTGCACCAGCTTCAAATAAAGTCACGGCATGACCTCGGCTTGCCGCTACCGTTGCAGCAGACATACCTGCCACGCCACCACCGACGACTGCAATACGCTTCGGTTTTTTGGTTTTTAAATAAACCAATTCTGTTTCATATGCCGCTCGTGGATTGACCAAACACGTCGCACGCTGATTTTTAAAAGTATGATCTAAACAGGCTTGGTTACAGGCAATACACGTATTAATTTCATCGACACGATTGGTCGCAGTTTTATTCACCCAAAATGGATCTGCCAAGAATGGACGTGCCATTTGCACCATATCTGCCTTGCCTGAAGCCAAAATTTCTTCAGCTGTATCTGGCATATTGATACGGTTTGACGCAATGACAGGTATCGCAACATGTTTTTTGACTTCAGCGGTATAATCCACAAATGCCGCACGCGGAACTGAAGTTACAATTGTCGGAATACGTGCTTCATGCCAGCCAATCCCCGTGTTCAACAACGTCACACCTGCTGCTTCCAAAGCTTTGGCAACAGTAATGACTTCAGCCATGGTGTTCCCATCATGGACCAAATCAAGCAATGACAAACGGAAGCAGATAATAAATTTCTCACCCACTTCAGCACGTATTGATTTCACAATATCAACCGCAAGGCGCATACGATTTTCAATTTCACCGCCCCAACGGTCTGTCCGTTGGTTGACATGACGGCTTAAAAACTGATTCAACAAGTAGCCTTCTGAACCCATAATTTCAACACCATCATAGCCGGCCTTATGTGCAAGACTTGCCGTTTTGACATAATCATCAATGGTTGAAAGAATTTGTTTGTCCGTTAATTGACGTGGTTTAAAAGGTGAAATCGGAGATTTAATCGGACTTGCTGACACTGCAAAAGGCTGATAGCCATAACGCCCAGCATGCAAGATTTGCATTAAAATTTTGGCACCATGCTTATGTACTGCATGGGTCACCAAGCGATGTGGAGCAATATCACCTAACGTATTCATGGTACCGCCAGCAGGTAACAGCCAACCTTGGCGGTTTGGAGAAATACCGCCTGTAATAATCAGGCCGACACCACCTTTAGCACGCTCACCAAAATAAGCTGCCAATTTAGGATAGTTATAAAAACGATCTTCCAGCCCACTATGCATGGACCCCATCACGACACGGTTTTTAATCGTGGTAAAACCCAAATGTAAAGGCTTTAAAATATTTGCATAGCTAGTCGTTGTCATGCTGAATCCTTATTTTGGCTTTGCAACTTGTTGCATAACACTTTAGCGGTTTTTTTATATTTTGGGATGACAATTTAGAAAATATTCTTCGCCTTTATGGTCAATACCTCCGGATATATTAATCCTTTAACCATAAAAAAAGCCGTATACTTTCACATCACGGCATGTTGTTTTTTAAAGCATTATTTCCAGTTTTTCAGCTTGCTGGTTTGTCCAATCCCCACATTAAAGCTATTAGTCGGATCCAGCTTTTGATAATGATTTTTTAATGCAGGCTTGGCCACATACAAATGCCCAACATTGTGTTCCGCAGGATATTCAGCGCCACGATCATCGAGTAAATGCCACATTGCATGTTCCATTGCCAAAGGGTCTACACCTTTTTTCACAATATAATCTTGATGAAAAACATGACAGAGAAAATGTCCATAATAGAGTTTATGGATAATTTGCTCATCCATGGCTTTCGGCAAAGTTTCCACCCATTCTCGATCATTGCGACGTAATGCAATATCCAGTGCAACAATGTCTTCCACTTCTGAACGATGCGTATCCCGATAACGAATGGCAGCACCTGCCACCGCAAAGCGATGTAAAAAAGCCTTACGTCCTTCTTCATCCGTACATTTAAAATAATTGCCTGAGATTTTGTCTAAAAAATACGTTTTCAAATACGCATCAACTTGATCAACATCCTGATTTTCAATACGAATCATCAAATGATGTTCATATAAATCACGAAATTCATTCATGCGTTTTGGCAGATGATTCGGCATAAATTTAGTGACGAGTTGTAAAACCTTATCCGAAAAACCTTGCAAACCCAGTTTTTCTAAATAGCCATCGACTTTATCTTTCATGGCAAAAGCAGCAGGAACTTTTGCGGTGCCAAATTTTTCGATAAATACAAAAGAATCTTTGCCATACTCAGCCCCAATATCGTATGCCACGCGATGAATGTACTCACCTGCAATCGGGAGGCGTGCAAGATCTTTTAATAGAAAACGACGAATTTCTGTTAAATCATCTTGTGAATTGGTCCCTACATAAAACACCTGACTTGGAATCTTTTCAAAGGTATCTAAACGTACGGCAAAGACACACACTTTACCCGCTGAACCCGATGCTTCAAATAAGCGGCTTGGATCAGCATTGAAACGTGCAGGCGTATTTTCATCAACTTGTTTAACGTCATGTGAATAGCGTTGATCTGATGCACAGCAACTTGAATTATTCACAATGTCATTGATTTGATAATTTTTATTTTCCAACGCTGTGAGGATTTCTTCAGGCGTATTGCCAAGATTGATACCTAAATGATTGACCAACTCTAAGTCACCTGACTCATTCACTCGTGCATACAGTGCAAGCTCTGTATAGGCAGGACCGCGGCGCACCAAAGCACCCCCTGAGTTATTACAGACGCCACCCAAAACCGATGCCCCAATACAAGAAGAACCAATCACCGAATGAGGTTCACGATTATATGGCAGCAAATCTTTTTCAAGCTTGTCTAATGTCGCACCCGGTAGACAAATGACTTGTTGACCATTATTAATCACCTGAATGCCAACCAAACGACGCGTGCTGATCAGAACCACAGGACGGTCATAGTCATCGCCAAAAGGCGTTGAACCACCGGTCAAACCTGTATTGGCTGCTTGCATAATCACAATACAATCTGCATCAACAGCCGCTTGTAGTACTTGCCACTGTTCCAGTAATGACCCTGGTGCAACAACAGCCAGTACTTTCCCTGCACCGTAACGACGACCTTGGCGGTATAAACGTGTGTCTTTATCGTCAGTTAAAACGTGTTGTTTACCCACAATAGTGATGAGTTTTTGAATAGTTTGCTGTGAATCTGAATGGGGTTGCATATTGGTTATCCTATGGATGAATGCTTATACAGTTCAGGCTTTAAAGCATTCATAACGGCGGAGTAATTTCAGTTTTGTTTATATTTAGGAATTAACCTTCGGTTCGACCTACTTTTCTTTTGGGAAAAGTAGGCAAAACCATTGTCATCTGCAAAACTCGTCAAATACTTTCTGATAAATATTATCTTCGCAGAAACATTACTTTAAATATGTAAGTCTGCCTCGAACAATTGCAGATGACATTTACGCGTATCAAAGTTAACGGCTAAGCCAATTCGCGCTCTAAACGAACCAAGCAATCTTCTGTAATATCTGCAATGGTTTTCGCGCCCGTTAAAGTCATGGCAACACGCATTTCTTTATCAATCAGTTCTAAAAGATTTGAAACGCCCGCTCCACCCGCAGCACCTAATGCGTAAACAAAAGCACGACCGAGCATACAGGTGTCCGCACCCAACGCCAGCATACGTACCACGTCTAAACCATTACGAATACCCGAATCCGCGAGGATTTTAATATCACCCTTGACTGCATCTGCAATTGGTGGAAGCGCACGTGCAGAAGATAAAACGCCATCCAGCTGACGACCACCGTGGTTTGAAACCACAATCCCATCTGCACCGAAACGCACTGCATCTTTGGCATCTTCAGGATCCAAAATTCCTTTAATGACCATCGGGCCATCCCAAAATTCACGAATCCACTCAAGATCTTTCCATGAAATTGATGGGTCAAAGTTATTACCCAACCAGCCGATATAATCTTCTAAACCTGTTGGTTTGCCCAAGTATTTTGAAATATTCCCTAAGTCATGCGGACGACCTAATAAACCCACATTCCACGCCCAGTGTGGGTGGAAACACGACTGCATATAACGGCGCACTGCTGCATTTGGCCCGCTCATCCCTGAGTGCGCATCACGGTAACGCGCACCCGGAACAGGCATATCCACGGTAAACACTAAAGTTGAACAGCCTGCAGCTTTGGCACGTTCTAAGGCATTTTTCATAAAGCCACGGTCACGTAGCACATATAACTGAAACCACATGGGACGCTGAATCGCTGGCGCCACCTCTTCAATAGGACATACTGAAACGGTAGACAGCGTAAATGGAATGCCCTTTTTATCTGCAGCAACGGCTGCTTGAACTTCGCCGCGGCGTGCATACATCCCTGTTAAACCCACAGGTGATAAAGCCACAGGCATCGATAAGGTTTCATTAAACAGTTGGGTTTCTAGACTCAGCTGTGACATGTCATTCAGCACACGTTGACGCAACGCTATTTTTGATAAATCTTCTACATTACGCTTTAAGGTATATTCGGCATACGCCCCGCCATCGATGTAATGAAATAAAAATGGCGGTAAACGACGACGTGCCGCTTCACGGTAGTCATTGGCAGAAGAAATAATCATGCTTATATCCTGTTTAATCGACTGGCGCGCTGACGACGAGCTTCTTCTTCATCAATCATGCGCACCTGTTGTACTACAAACTCAATGTGTCCACAGACTGCTTTACGTGCAGCTTCTGGATCACGACGTTCAATTGCATTCATGACTTGAAAGTGCTGATCATGCAATTGATCAAAACGGTGTGCTTCGCTATAGACTTTTCGGCGTCCCAAAGCGACGTTAAACTGCAACAAATCGAACAAACCGCGCATCATCTGAATCAACACTAAATTATGAGATGCTTCAGCAATCGCCAAATGAAATTTCGCATCTGCACGAGCCGCCTCATCATCATTTCCCAAAGCTTGAAAATGGTTAATCTGATCATAATGATGTCGAATGTTCACCAGATCTTCTTGGGTTGCGCGTTGTGCCGCATACCAAGTTGTTCCACCTTCTAAAATAATGCGCGCCTCTTGCACATCAAAACGGTAGGCAGGGTCTTCACTAATCAAACTGCTGATGGGCTGCACAATTTGATAACTCGACCAAGTCGATGGTAATTGCTTTAAAAACGTCCCCGCACCCACTTTACTGACCAACACGCCCATGCTAGTCAATTGAGAAATCGCCTCGCGTAAAGAGGTGCGTGAGACGCCAAGTTGTTCACACAATTTCCGTTCAGCAGGCAGACGATCTCCAACTTGCATATTGCTTTGTTCAATCAATACACGAAGACTTTGAACAGTTTTATCAGAGACTTTCATCTGCTTTCCTTAACGTTGTTACACAATGCGTGTTATGGAATCATCCAAGGGAACACATAAGCTTGTAGGGTGATTAAAATCCCCATCATGATTGTGAACGTTATACTGTGTTTTACGGTAAAACGGAATAAATCCGACTCTTTACCTACCAACCCGACTGCCGCACATGCAATTGCAATTGACTGTGGTGAAATCATTTTCCCTGTCACACCGCCACTGGTATTAGCAGCAACGAGTAATACTTCTGGCACACCGATTTGTTGTGCAGTAGTCGCCTGCAATGCTGCAAATAGCGCATTGGCTGACGTATCTGAACCCGTGAGGAATACACCAAGCCATCCTAAAAATGGCGAGAAGAAGGTAAAGGCTTGACCTGTATGCGCAAGTGCTAATGCCAATGTTGCTGACATCCCTGAATAATTGGCGATAAATGCAAAAGCCAAGACCATCCCAATCGAATAAATTGGAATTTTTAATTCATTAATGGTTTCACCAAAGGTCACAATTGCGTCTTTCGGCTTCATTTTTAAGAAAATAATGGTAATGATCGCAGCGATGACAATTGCCGTACCTGTTGCCGAAAACCAATCAAATTTATAGATGGCATCGTAGTCCTTCATTTCAGGTACGACTGGCGGCATCTTTTGAACCAATTGGTGTAAGAATGGCACTTTGATCGAAATAACCAAATCATGTAAAGCACCGTCTTTGGTAAATAAATCCTTAAACGGTTTAATACTCCAGATCGTGACCATCACCGTTAAGATCGCAAATGGCGACCACGCTTTTGCAATTTGACCCAAGCTATATTTTTGCTGTTTTTGTGCAGCCACATCTTCACTCATCGTCGCATCTTGATCTGCAAAGCGGAAAATATGTTTAGGCTGCCAATATTTAAATAAAATCGTTAATGACACTAAAGAGGCAATCGCCGCAGTAATATCGGGTAATTCAGGACCGACAAAGTTCGAGGTTAGGTACTGTGCAATCGCAAAGCTACTCGCCCCAACCACAACCGCAGGCCAAGTTTCCTTCACACCGCGCCAGCCATCCATAATCGCCATAATCCAAAACAGTACAATCGGCACCATAAATGGCAACTGTCGACCAACCATCTGACTGATTTCCATCGTATCTACACCAGACACTTGCCCAGCAACGATAATTGGAATACCCATCGCACCAAAAGCCACTGGCGCTGTATTTACGATCAGACAAAGACCTGCCGCATATAAAGGCTTAAAGCCTAAACCTACCAATAGTGCTGCGGTAATCGCCACAGGGGCACCAAAACCCGCCGCACCTTCTAGGAAAGTACCGAAAGCAAAGCCAACTAACAGCATCTGTAATCGTTGATCTTCAGTAATGGAAAGTATCGAAGAACGGATGATGTCAAACTGCCCTGTTTTGACTGAGATTTTATACAGGAACACCGCACCAATAATGATCCATGCTATCGGCCATAAACCGTAGAAAAAACCGTAGACCATCGAAGCCAATGCCATAAGCGCAGGCATGTCATAGGCAAATAAAGACACCAAAAGTGCCAGTACAACGGTGATCGTACCTGCCACACTGCCTTTTAAACGAAATACAGCAAGCGCCAAGAAAAAAAAGATAATCGGAATGAGCGCAATTAAACTTGATATCCATATATTCCCCATTGGGTCATATATTTGCTGCCATTGAAGCATTGTCATCTCCTTGAAATGCTTACTAAGATTTAATTATTGAGCAATATCAGCATGTGGTCTTTTTATCATTGGTATGACCAATATAAATATTAAACACATAAAAACTCATACTATTGCTGAAATACTCCGCAATTTTTAATTATTTCAACTCAATCATTCAAGCTTTTCTTGTTTTTGGTATGACCAATATAAAATACAAAAACATTATTTTTCCGTTTAAAAACCTCCATATCAACTTTTAAATATCTGTTTTGTATTTATTATTTACAACTAAACTTTATAAAATATACTTTAGTCTAATAACCACGCTTTGTTTGACCTCAGTCTCATTTCAATGAAAAGCATAAAAACCAAATTAACCCAATAATGGTATGACCATTAATTTAAATCAAATAGATTTCTTTATATTTACATCCTATTCCATTCAGAAAACGCATTTTCCGCCCGCAAAAACTGGATGAAGTATTCACCAATAGATTTCAACGATCATTTTTTTCCACCTCATCGCTTGTATCTCATGATTTTTTAGAAAAACCCCGCAGAAAAGTGCTACAATCATGCACATATATGTATTCTTTCAGGCCACCCATTCTCGGTGCCTATATTTATATCGTTAGGATTAACAATGACTGATAATGCAACTATCTTGCAGAATGTCCCAGTTGGCAAAAAAGTTGGTATTGCCTTCTCTGGTGGTCTAGATACTTCAGCTGCGCTTTTGTGGATGAAACAAAAAGGTGCAGAACCTTATGCTTACACAGCAAACTTAGGTCAACCTGATGAAGACGACTACGATGCGATTCCAAAAAAAGCGGAAGCGTATGGCGCAGTTAAAGCTCGCTTAGTTGATTGTCGTTTACAACTTGCTTTAGAAGGTATTGCGGCTATTCAATGTGGCGCTTTCCACATTTCAACTGGTGGTATGCCTTATTTCAACACGACTCCTCTTGGTCGTGCAGTTACAGGTACGATGCTTGTAACCGCAATGAAAGAAGATGACGTAAACATCTGGGGTGACGGTTCGACTTATAAAGGTAACGACATTGAACGTTTCTATCGTTATGGTCTGTTGACTAACCCATCGCTAAAAATTTACAAACCTTGGTTAGACCAAACTTTCATTGACGAGCTAGGCGGCCGTGCAGAAATGTCACAGTTCCTAATCGACAACGGTTTTGACTATAAAATGTCAAAAGAGAAAGCGTACTCAACTGACTCAAACATGTTAGGTGCGACTCACGAAGCAAAAGATCTTGAATACCTTAATGCGGGTATCAAAATCGTAGACCCAATCATGGGCGTTGCGTTCTGGAAAGATGACGTAGAAGTTAAAGCTGAAGAAGTTTCTGTAACTTTCGAAGAAGGCTTCCCTGTTGCATTAAACGGCAAACGCATCGAAAACCCTGTTGAATTCATTCTTGAAGCCAACCGTATCGGTGGTCGTCACGGTCTAGGTATGTCAGACCAAATCGAAAACCGTATCATTGAAGCAAAATCTCGTGGTATTTACGAAGCTCCGGGTATGGCGCTTCTTCACATTGCTTATGAGCGTCTTGTGACTGGTATTCATAACGAAGACACCATCGAACAATACCGTATTAACGGTCTGCGTTTAGGTCGTCTTCTTTACCAAGGTCGTTGGTTCGATTCTCAATCATTAATGCTTCGTGAAACTGCGCAGCGTTGGGTTGCTAAAGCAATCACTGGTACTGTGACTTTAGAACTTCGTCGTGGTAATGACTACACTATTCTAAACACTGAATCTCCTAACCTCACTTATGAAGCTGAGCGTTTAACTATGGAGAAAGGTGACTCTATGTTTAGCCCTGCTGACCGTATCGGTCAATTGACTATGCGTAACTTGGATATCACAGATACTCGCGCTAAATTAGGTATCTACACAAACTCTGGCTTACTTGCAGTAGGTACAGGTTCTGCAGTGCCTCAATTAAAAGACAAAAACAAATAAGATTTGTTGAGTCATAAAAAACCGCGCATTTTGCGCGGTTTTTTATTGCCGATTTCAGAGAAGTTCTCAATTTTATTAAACATTAAGCCACATGTGCTGAACGAATCGACTGATAGTAAATTTGATTCCGGCCTAATTGTTTCGCACGATACAACGCCTGATCGGCAATATTTAACAGTTCATCCTTCGTCATATTTTCAGCACGATATACCGTAATACCCAAACTAATAGTGACGTGATTTGAAACCTGTGATTTGGCATGTGGAATTTCTAAACGATCGATTGCTTTATAAATATTTGACGCTACCGCATAAGCACCATGCGCATCGGTTTCAGGCAATAAAACCACAAATTCTTCACCACCATATCGCGCTACAAAATCCATATGTCGAATGGCATTTTTAATGGTTTTGGCAATGGTTGAAATTACATCATCGCCTTTTTGATGACCGTAGAAATCGTTATAGTTTTTAAAATGATCAACATCGATAAATAGCACAGCAAGCGAGGTGTTATTACGTCGAGATTGCTCATAAAAGGTATCAAGCATTTCATCAAAAGTACGTCGGTTTGAAATCTTGGTTAATTCATCATGCTGACTTAAATGTAAAAGCTTTGTGGTATGAATACGATGGATTTTTTCACTAATATCCGCGCGCCGCATATTCAAAAATATCATCCGTTCACGCGCACAGAGCATCTTACTGATTGCAAAACCCAATACACAGCTTCCAATCAGTACACGCCCCAATACCATCACATCAAATTTCACTTCTAATGAAAAAAGCATCAACATGGTGACCACAGCAGCCAACAATCCAGACATCAACATTTGGACTGGTTTAACCCCCGTCAAAATATAGCTCAAGATGTAAATCATACAAAGGATCATCATGGCCTGATGTTTAAGTGCTTCGGTATACACGGTCATGGTGAGCCAAGACATTGAAATAACTGCCCAAAACACTACAAACATACTGGCATGTGAAAAATAAGGCTTCAGACGGTCATAACGGGCAAAGGCATATAAAGCCAAAAGACACAGCGCACCATTGAGCTGTCCAAGCAAACAACGAATAAAATCATGCACAAAATACTGTTGATCAATAATCCAGTAATCTCCGGGAATGATCAGCATCGTGAGCACAAAGTAGATCAACACTCCCATCCAAAAAAAATGACGTATGTTGGTTTGCGCACGATCGAGGCTTAAAGTCCAAAATTGAGTTTCCAGTTTTTTAGGAAACATTTCCCCTACACGACGAGTTTGCCGTGTAATCAGTTCCTCTATTTTTTCTTTATCGTATTGCAACTTTGCAAGGTTATACTTGTATTCCATTTCCAAGCATTTATCTAATTCTTTTAGTCATTTAAAAATACCACAGTTTTATTCTTTATTTATATCTGTTCAGTCATTTGTACAGAAATCTCGTTACCATTTTCACATTATTTGCATTATCATTTGTTTTATTTCCAAGCTTGGAATCGCTGTGAATACGATTACTCTTCTTCAGCCAGATGATTGGCATGCACATTTACGTGACGGTCTAGCCCTAAAGCGTACAGTTCCTGATTTAGCACAACAATTCTCTCGCGCGATTTGTATGCCAAACACCGTACCACCGGTAAAAACCGTTGAAGAAGCAAATGCATACCGTGAACGTATCATGGCACATGTTCCTGAAGGCGTTCACTTTGACCCGCGCATGGTGCTCTATTTCACAGACAACACACCTGCAAGTGAAGTTAAAAAAATTAAAGAATCTGAGCATGTTAATGCAATCAAGCTCTATCCAGCGGGTGCAACCACGAACTCGGACAGTGGTGTCAGCGATATTAGTAAAGTTTATGGTGTGATTGAGCAACTCGAAGAACACCAAGTGCCGTTACTGTTACATGGTGAAGTGACACATAACCATGTCGATATTTTTGACCGTGAAAAACGTTTCCTTGATGAAGTGCTTTCTCCACTGTTAAAACAGTTCCCTAAATTAAAATTGGTGCTAGAACACATCACTACTAGTGAAGCTGCGCATTTTGTATTAGAACAAGACCGTAATGTCGCTGCGACAATCACACCGCAACATTTATTATTTAACCGTAATGACATGTTGGTGGGTGGCATTAAGCCGCATTTCTATTGCTTACCGATTTTAAAACGTCAAACCCATCAGCAAACTTTGCTTGAAGTCGCGACCAGTGCGAACCCTAAATTTTTCTTAGGTACAGACAGTGCACCTCACTCAAAAAATGCTAAAGAAAATGCATGTGGCTGTGCAGGATGTTATAGTGCACCAACAGCAATTGAGCTATACGCTCAAGCATTTGATCAAGTCGGTAAAATCGACCGTTTAGAAGGTTTTGCAAGCCACTTTGGTGCAGACTTCTACGGACTCCCTCGAAATACCAATACCATTACGTTGGTAAAAGAAGATCAAGTGATCCCTGAAAGTTTAGACTATTTGGATGGCGAAAAAATTATTCCGTTGTATGCGGGTAAGACCATCCAATGGAGAAAAGTGTGACAGATGAAACTCGACCAGTCATTGGTCAACGTTTCCGTGGATTCCTACCTGTTGTTGTCGATGTCGAAACAGCAGGTTTTAATTCACAGACCGATGCCTTACTGGAAATTGCAGCGATTCCTATTGTGTATGATGCAGAAGGTAATTTTGTACCGGGTGAAGCCCACCATGCACATATCAATCCGTTTGAAGGTGCCAACCTTGACCGTCGCTCACTGGATTTTATTGGTGTAGATCCATTTAATCCGATGCGTATGGCCATGGCTGAAGATGAGAAATCAGCATTAAAACGTATTTTTAAGTCAGTGAATGAAGTACGTCGCCAACAGAACTGCACACACGCGGTTTTAGTTGGTCATAATGCCCATTTTGACTTAGGTTTTGTACAGGCAGCGATTGCACGTACAGGGACAAAAAATCAAAATCCTTTCCATAGTTTTTCCGTATTCGATACAGTGACTTTGAGCGCTGTAATGTTTGGACAAACTGTGCTGGCAAAATCATGTATTCAGGCAGGTATTGAGTTTGATGGCAAAGAAGCACACTCTGCACTTTACGATACTCAGAAGACCGCTGAACTGTTCTGTTATATTTTGAACAAACTCGGCCCTCACCTACTTGACACTATGATGGCGGATCAATAAGATACCGCCATCTTCTAAACGTCCCTATCGTCTAGAGGCCTAGGACATCGCCCTTTCACGGCGGTAACCGGGGTTCGAATCCCCGTAGGGACGCCAATTCTTATTCAGACTTTCTCCAAGCTGATTATTCAAGTCTATTGAATACACATCACCATCTCTTCTGATTATTCAAAATTTTCATTGAATTCGCTGTGTATTAAAAAATCACTTATTGCAAATAATTCTCATTTCTATTGATTATTTTTATAAAGTTAATGATAATCGCTATCGTTTTTATCTGCATAATTGTTGACAGCCATGCGCTTTGCCTATTCTCCCCTCAATCTCGCAATTTTGACTGCTTTAGCATCTCAAGCTTATGCTAATGAAATTGATACAACTCAATTTATTCAAAGCAATAATCTCAAAATGTCGCCGATTGAAGTTGAAGTCAAAGCCAAGCCAGAAGTAGGTACAACCGTCTACTCCAAAGAAGATTTAGAAAAAACGCCGAATAGTTCGAAAAATATCACAGACTTTTTAAAAGTTAATCCAAATGTGCAGTTTAGCCGTGAACAACGTTCTGCAGATTCACAGGCTGAGCTACGACCATCCGAGATATCTATTAATGGCGCGCAAACTTACCGAAATAAATTTGTAATTAACGGCGTCAATACCACCAATAACCTTGACCCTCTGGCAAGCGGCAACTCCTATTCAGGCAAGCTTGATGGTGGCTCACAAGGGATGGCCCTAAATACCGATTTAATTTGTAAATTAGAATTGATCGATAGTAATGTTTCTGCAGCATACGGCGAATTTACAGGTGGTGTAGTTAATGCTGAAACTTGTACCCCAAATACTGAAATTGGCAAAATCCACGGCTCCGTTACTTACGACTACACGGAAAGTAATTGGTCACGTTATCATTTTACCGATGAAGAAGAAGCTGCAGAGTTTGAAGATCCAACATCATCAAATAATAAAGAATATAAAAAACACGGCTTAAGCCTGAATCTATACAGCAAACTCTCTGAACAATGGGGCATCAATAGTTATGCCTCTAAACGTGAATCCATCGTTCCAGTAATGAGTGGTTTAGAAGATCGCAGTAAAGTCAAAAGCGAGCGTAATAATATCAACTTAGGGACTACCCTTTTTTACACACCTTCGGACACAACCAAAGCGAAGTTTGGCTTTGATTTAGGGGATTTGGACAGTCTAAATTTCGTTGATAAGCGAATAAATTCAAAAAGTATTAGCAATACAGAAACGTTGACATTTTTTGGTGAATTAGAAAGTAAACTCAATAATTCAACATTAAAACAAAATATTAGCTATCAAACGCTAAGCCAAGCACGTGAAAATGATTCAACTACCGGCATTCTTTGGAAGCAAACACCAACTAAAAACTGGAGTTCCAATCCTGGTGAAGGTGCCACAAGTAGTGATATTGAATTACACCAAGATACATTTTCGTATAGTCTAAAAAATGCGTTTGATACCATTCAGATTGGCAACAGCATGCAACAATTAAGCTTTGGTATGGGCTATGACTATTCTAAAGTTGCATGGGAACGGCCTAACGATGCCTATATGTATAATCAGCCTAAGACTTTTACATCTAGTTCAGGCATTAGCTGTACGGCAGGTGATATTCTTTGTGATGAAGCAACGGATGAAAATAACTATCAAGGCCAATATCAAACAAATGGCAAGTATTATCAAAAAGGTAAAGTTAATATTGACCAACAACGTGTGCATACCTTCATTGAAAACACATCGACTTGGGATAATTTTTCAGCGCGTTTAGGTTTACGTGCAGATTATGATAGCTTATCGAAAAATTTAAATATTGCACCTCGTACTGCCTTTAACTATAAACCGCTAAAAAATGATCTTCTGTCCTTCACTACGGGATGGAATCGATATTATGCAAACTATACCTTAGCCACTGAACTGCAAGATCAACTTGCATTTTTGGAATACAATTTAAAACGCACAAAAAATCAAACTGAAGACTATTGGACTCAAACTGGGTTATCAGATTTAATATTAGCTAATTCCAATATTCAACGTGCCAATTTAAAGACCCCTTATGCTGACGAAATTGTGTTTGCCATTAATAGCCAAGTTAAAAACTGGAACCTTGGTCTGAAATGGGTGAATCGTGATAGCAAAGATGAAATCACAAAAAATCGTTTTATTGATCCAACAACCAGCAACACCATCGATCATTTTGAATATAGTAATAGTGGTAAGGCAAAAGCTGACATTTACACACTCACACTCAGAAATACGCTGCCAGTCGTATATAAAAACTCTCTGCACGGGTTTAACTTTGGCTTTGATTACACTGAATCAGAAAAAAATTATTTAGACTATTCTGAGTCATATAACGTTAACAGTAATACGACTGCTGAAGATCGCGATATTATCTTTAACGGCAGCCTCATCCAATTTAATGAACGTCCTGTTGAAAATTTCAATCAGCCTTGGACTGCTCGTTTTGGTTGGGACATTGAGTTTTCAAATTTACCATTAAAGATTAATAACTTTTTAAGCTACAAATCTGAATATAAAGATACGTATAAACTAAAAAACAAAGTTGAGCATGATGGTGTCCTGTTGGAAGCCTATGCTACAGATACGATTAGACCTCGATTTAGTTGGGATATGCGTACCACTTATGATTTCAATTTCGCTAAAGATCTCAAAGCAATATTCGGTTTAACCATTAACAATATTACCAATCGACATAATATCTATACCACCCCAGGTATTAGTGAGTCGACCAACAGACTTAGATCTGAAATTGGGCGACAGTTCATTGCTGATGTCACATTTAAATTTTAATCTTCCCTATCAAGAGCGCCTTAAAAACGCTCTTGATTCATTTTAAAATAGACTAAAACATGAAAAAAATAATCTTACTCTTTGGCCTGTGCATAGTATGTCTCGGTATCTTCATCTACATTTTTAGACCCGAAGCCAGCCTACCGACAAATCTTTCAAATACTGTTGAGCACGATGCCAATCAGACAAATCAAACAGCATTGAATGATGACCAAGAATCTTTTATTCCCGAAACCAACGATCATGACACTCAAATACAAGCGAAAAAAACCAAAAAATTGAGCGAAGAAGCAATACAGTATTACCGAACAGCAAGTAAATACGGTTGGGAGTCAATCGTTCGTGATTTTGAAAATGGAACCATCCTAAAAAGTAAAATGCCTAAAGGGGAAATAGAAAAACTTTGCGAAATTGCACTGAGTCAAAGCACTGCCGATAAAACCAAACGCTTATTTAAAGCAAATTGCAAACCACTCAATGGTCGTTCATCCTCTATGATTATTAATGGCGTATTAACCAATGCAGAAGGCAAAATAGATCAAAACGAAATCATTGAAAAATTAAAACTCTACAAGTCGGAAAATGTTTTACAAACACACGTTACGTATAAATTTGGCCCGTATGAAGAAAA
Organism: Acinetobacter sp. YH12231; assembly: GCF_013417755.1. NCBI lineage: Bacteria > Pseudomonadati > Pseudomonadota > Gammaproteobacteria > Moraxellales > Moraxellaceae > Acinetobacter > Acinetobacter sp. YH12231. The sequence goes on along the minus strand of NZ_VPDJ01000030.1, from coordinate 778 downwards.
AAGCTCTTTGCAAGCCCAAGCAATTGGTTGGGGGCTTGAAGACGTTTTTGATTATTTGCTGAGTATTGGAGTCGATTACACGGGCGTGGATGGTAATTTAATTTTAGACAATATCAAAGGCCGTAACCCTTCTGTGAGTTTCGTTCAAAAACTACTGAATGCAGGAATCGAGCCCAATAGTAACGTTTATAAACAAATGGAACAGAATGACTTTTCAACCAAATATCCTGACGTTTACAATTTATTAAAAGCACACAAACCATGAAAAACATCGTTATTACCAGCTGCCTGCTAATGAGTATGCATTGCTTTGCAAATGCTCCAGTGCCACAAAATCACGCTACCAATGCACCATCAGTGAAAAACATTCACGACTTTAAAAAGATCAAAGGGATGACAAATGATGCATCTCGTTATTATAAATTTATAAACATATATGGTTGGTCAGCCATAGTGCAGGAATTTGAAAATAAAAATATTCAAAACAGTAAAATGAAAAATAAAGAAGTTAAAAAAATGTGTGACACAGCGCATCTTATACTTCCACTTCAAGATATCAAGCGACTGATTGCTGCTAATTGCAAACCCAGCTCAAACGATGTCACTTTTAATACCATCAATAGGACTTTAAAAAATGGCGATGGTTCTATTAATAGATTTCTTTCATAAGTCATTTTTCACTCAGCTCCAAGTTATAAATTCCAGCAATTAGATTGAATCTTAATGCTAGTCTTTTGCCTCGATTGCGATATCGCTCAGCAAGAATTTTGAAGGTTTT
>NZ_VPDJ01000029.1:0-34346 GCF_013417755.1 Acinetobacter sp. YH12231 | reverse complement strand
CTAGACAAAATGACACCAAATGAGTTTTACTATGATCAGCTACCCCAACAAAACAAGGTGGCTTAACTAGAGCGGAATATCACTTATAAATACGCTTTTAGTTGTTCAAACAAGTGGGACCACCTCTATATCTCGATAGGTATAGTAGAGTGATATCTCGATAGGTATAGTGTTTTGCAGTTTAGAGGAGATATCGCGATGCATACGCGGAAGGCAATAACGGAGGCGCTTCAAAAACTCGGAGTCCAAACCGGTGACCTCTTGATGGTGCATGCCTCACTTAAAGCGATTGGTCCGGTCGAAGGAGGAGCGGAGACGGTCGTTGCCGCGTTACGCTCCGCGGTTGGGCCGACTGGCACTGTGATGGGATACGCGTCGTGGGACCGATCACCCTACGAGGAGACTCTGAATGGCGCTCGGCTGGATGACGAAGCCCGCCGTACCTGGCTGCCGTTCGATCCCGCAACAGCCGGGACTTACCGTGGGTTCGGCCTGCTGAATCAATTTCTGGTTCAAGCCCCCGGCGCGCGGCGCAGCGCGCACCCCGATGCATCGATGGTCGCGGTTGGTCCGCTGGCTGAAACGCTGACGGAGCCTCACGAACTCGGTCACGCCTTGGGGGAAGGATCGCCCGTCGAGCGGTTCGTTCGCCTTGGCGGGAAGGCCCTGCTGTTGGGTGCGCCGCTAAACTCCGTTACCGCATTGCACTACGCCGAGGCGGTTGCCGATATCCCCAACAAACGGTGGGTGACGTATGAGATGCCGATGCTTGGAAGAGACGGTGAAGTCGCCTGGAAAACGGCATCGGATTACGATTCAAACGGCATTCTCGATTGCTTTGCTATCGAAGGAAAGCCGGATGCGGTTGAAACTATAGCAAATGCTTACGTGAAGCTCGGTCGCCATCGAGAAGGTGTCGTGGGCTTTGCTCAGTGCTACCTGTTCGACGCGCAGGACATCGTGACGTTCGGCGTCACCTATCTTGAGAAGCATTTCGGAACCACTCCGATCGTGCCTCCGCACGAGGCCGTCGAGCGCTCTTGCGAGCCTTCAGGTTAGAGGCCGTCGACAATGATAATCTGGATCAACGGACCTTTCGGCGCCGGAAAGACGACGCTCGCTAAGCGGCTGCGCGATCGGCGTTCCAAATCGCTGATCTTTGACCCCGAGGAAATCGGGTTCGTGGTGAAAGAAACGGTCCCCATGCCAGCGAGCGGAGACTATCAGGATCTCCCCTTGTGGAGGGGACTTACGATCGCGGCGGTCAGGGAGATTCGAAGGAATTACTCGCAGGACATCATCATCCCAATGACGCTCGTGCACCCGGACTATCTGACTGAGATACTCGACGGGGTAAGGCGGATCGACGATCAGCTGCTGCACATCTTTCTGACGCTCAACGAGGACCTATTGCGTCACCGGATCGCGAACCAGACCATGCATCCTGACCCGAATCGAAATGCGGAGATTCGAGAGTGGCGATTAGCGAATGTCGCCCGATGCTTGGCCGCAAGGGAACGGCTTCCATGCACAACCCGTGTTCTCGATAGTGGTGCACACACCAGCGATGAACTCGCAGCGATGGTGCTCGACGGAATCGATGGGCGCACCTGATCGCCTTCGACGCCTGCGCAAAGCGTAGCGCGAGGGTGGCGGGCTCACGACCAAACGCCCAGAGGTCGATCATCGCAGGGATGTTTGGCTTTGTGGTGCGGACGACGGGACTCGAACCCGTACTCTCACAGAGAAGCAGATTTTCGTACCACCTCGACTTTCGCCGCCGTCTGATGACGTTCGTGGTCTGGACTGTCCCTTCGCCATTGCCCGAAGGCTTTAGGCGCCGCCCGTCCAGTCTCTACACCTTCCCCCGAAGGGGCTTGGCTCGGGATTGGCTTAGGGTATTGCCCGTTAGCGTTCCCCGACTTTGAGCGGTTCTACTCCGCGGATTTCCCCGCGGGCACTCCAATTTTAAAGTCTGCTGCGTCTACCGATTTCGCCACGTCCGCCTTTTTTCGCCGTTCCTAGCGCTCGTGCGATGCACCTATGTTGCACCTAGCGCCGAATCGTTCTTCGTCATCCTGAAAAACCACGTCTCCTAAAGCCTTGCATAGCTTATCTTTTCTCCACCACGAACTTTTTTGGGCACTGTTGCAAATAGTCGGTGGTGATAAACTTATCATCCCCTTTTGCTGATGGAGCTGCACATGAACCCATTCAAAGGCCGGCATTTTCAGCGTGACATCATTCTGTGGGCCGTACGCTGGTACTGCAAATACGGCATCAGTTACCGTGAGCTGCAGGAGATGCTGGCTGAACGCGGAGTGAATGTCGATCACTCCACGATTTACCGCTGGGTTCAGCGTTATGCGCCTGAAATGGAAAAACGGCTGCGCTGGTACTGGCGTAACCCTTCCGATCTTTGCCCGTGGCACATGGATGAAACCTACGTGAAGGTCAATGGCCGCTGGGCGTATCTGTACCGGGCCGTCGACAGCCGGGGCCGCACTGTCGATTTTTATCTCTCCTCCCGTCGTAACAGCAAAGCTGCATACCGGTTTCTGGGTAAAATCCTCAACAACGTGAAGAAGTGGCAGATCCCACGATTCATCAACACGGATAAAGCGCCCGCCTATGGTCGCGCGCTTGCTCTGCTCAAACGCGAAGGCCGGTGCCCGTCTGACGTTGAACACCGACAGATTAAGTACCGGAACAACGTGATTGAATGCGATCATGGCAAACTGAAACGGATAATCAACGCCACGCTGGGATTTAAATCCATGAAGACGGCTTACGCCACCATCAAAGGTATTGAGGTGATGCGTGCACTACGCAAAGGCCAGGCCTCAGCATTTTATTATGGTGATCCCCTGGGCGAAATGCGCCTGGTAAGCAGAGTTTTTGAAATGTAAGGCCTTTGAATAAGACAAAAGGCTGCCTCATCGCTAACTTTGCAACAGTGCCCTATTTAGTATGAAATATGGGGTTTTTATAATTAAAACTTATCATTATTTGATCAATTGTCAATATAAAATATTAGAAATAGTATGTTTTAAGGTGGGGTTATAAGTCACTACCACGACTGAACTTCACTAACCAATGTTTTTTTACCTGATGATCTGCAAGTGTGTGATCTAAATAAAATAGGTCATCATGTCCTTGGGAGAGGAGTAGCTTTGGCCATTCACCTTGAACACCTGAAGAGCCGGCAATGAATAAGCCATAAGAGGCGAGCGATTCAATGAAGTGCTCTTTTCGTTCTATAATCTCACTTAGGCTAAAGCCTATATTTTGATCAGTCGGAAAGCTCCTTTGCAGCCACTCATGAGCTTCTTTAATACGTAAATGTCCAATCGGGTTGCCAGCTCCAGCTTTTAAAAGTGCCCAATCTGCTTGTTCTTGTGCATTTTCACTGTAATTTAGTTGTCTTAATAATTCTTTACGACCATAGCCCTGTGGAAGTAAATCCATTAAGAAAGCAGGCCAAGTTTCATTAATTTTATTTTGTACATTCACAGGAAAATGATAGGCGAGTGCATGGCCATCATGTAAGTCCATATAAGAAATTGCATATTCAAATAAATATGAAGTACGAGTTGGTGTTTGCCAACCATGCTCATTTTCACCCATCAACTCAACAATTGCACAGTCAAGCCACTGGTCATCCTGATAAATTTGAATGGTACAATATTTACTCATAACTTTATTAAAATAGTAAAATATATTAAATATTCTTATTATATACCTATTTTAATAAAATAATATTAATTATCTTTCTATTTGCTTGTTAGCCAGTATATTTCTACATGGGAATAACAAGTCATGTGAGTTGATCTCACCGGCTGCTATAGTTTGAGGCAACATCGTCAATAAACATTAGCAGACTACATTTATCAGCATGTCCTTCAAATTAATCATGATATGAGCCGTTAATAAGTCAGCTGCAATCATCCAAGAATGCGGTGTTTTCGTTAAAATATTGAATCCATGAATGCTGGTCAGCTTTTCATGCACTAGATTCAGCCACTTGAGTCTAAAAGGAGCTTGGAATTACAGGTTTGACCATGTGCAGTAGGAGCTGATGCAGATGGACCTTGAGCTTTATATTTTTTCAGTAAGCGTCTGATCTGGCGTTCTGAAATGTGAAGTAGCTGAGCAGCCTGAGATTGGGTGATGCGTTGATCACAGATTTCTTGCAAGACCGACAATCGTTTAAGTTCTTTATCCGACATAAACACCAACATATCAAACCGTACGCTTCGATAATCGCAAAAGCGAGTATTCTTTACTTTGGAGAAACCGGACATTTCTATTTTGGAGTTACAAATGTTGTTGCTGTACTTCGTATAACATTGATTATGTTAAATTGATATCAAGTGGCAAAATTTTCATTAATTTTGATATATGGTAATGATTTACTCACTTTAATTGTCAATATTTCTTATGCTGAAAGTATTCATAGGTTTCAATCGCAAATAGAATAACCGCATTTAATAATGCGGTTATAATTTTAACCTTTGATTGGTAAAATTTTTAAATATTTTCCTGTTCATATTCTAAAATTGCTTCTTTTGCAATACGGAAACTATCTACAGCAGCTGGCACGCCACAGTAAATTGCTACTTGCAAGAGTACTTCTCGAATTTTGTCTTTAGGCACGCCATTACGTAAAGCTCCTTTAACATGTAGCTTCAATTCATGCGGACGGTTTAAGGCTGATATCATAGCCAGATTAATTAGACTACGTTCAGGTTTGCTCAGTTCTTCACGTCCCCAGACCGCCCCCCAACAATACTCCGTGACCAGTTCCTGTAAAGGTAAGTTAAAATCATCAGCATTGTTGATCGAATTATTGACATAAGCTTCGCCAAGCACCTGTTTACGAATCGCTAAACCTTTTTCAAATTTTTCATTACTCATTAGCCTAATCCTCCAAATAAGGTGTATTTGATTTCGAGATAATCTTCAATGCCATATTTTGAGCCTTCGCGCCCTAAACCTGACTGTTTAATTCCACCAAACGGTGCAACCTCATTTGAAATCAAGCCTTTATTAATTCCAACCATACCGTACTCGAGTTGTTCACTCATGCGCCACGCACGACCTAAATCTTGTGTGTAGCAGTAAGCAGCTAAACCAAATTCTGTGGCATTGGCCATCTCAATTGCTTGTTGCTCAGTTTCGAACTTAAAAATTGCAGCTAATGGTCCAAAAGTTTCTTGAGTTGCAACATCCATCTCTGCAGTTACATCGGCAATAATGGTCGGTTCGTAAAATAACTCACCAGCGCTGTGTTGTTTTCCACCTGCAACGGCTTTGTTGCACAAAGATTTCATAACTATATGATTTTAAAAGTTTTGATTATTTTTTGATCTAAAATTAAATCTATTTAAATCAGATGCTTACATATTTATGCAACAAAGCCTTATATCTTTACTAGGCTCTATGATCAAAATCATACTGGCACTCAACACTGTAAATTTGAGAATGAATCTGTACGTACAGACTCATTCTCTATCGATAAAGATATTAGAAATAGCTACATAGAGTTTATTTCTAGCTTATTCAAATTAGGCTTTACTATGGATGAACAATAATTTTTACAGCAGACTCATTATTATGAATCAGCGTTTCAAAGCCTTTAGAAACAAGATCATCTAATGCAATACGTTGGGTAATAAAAGGTTCTAGATTAATCTTACCTTGCTCGACTAAACGGATGGTTTCCTGATGGTCATTGACATAAGCAATCGTTCCACGAATATCGAGCTCTTTCATGACCACACTATGCACATTAATTGTGGCAGGATGGCTCCAAATAGAAACGATAACGACTACACCAGTTGGTTTCATTGCTGCAACGAGTGTATCCATGACTTTATTGACACTACTACATTCAAAAGCGACATCTACACCGCGGTCTTCTGTAATTTTCATTACCTCAGCAACTACATCAACCTTAGATGGGTCTAGTACATAATCGGCAACACCCGCTTCTATCGCTTTTTCTTTACGTTTTGCACTCAGTTCAGTAATGATAACCGTGAGACCTTTAGCCTTTAAAATAGCAGATAAAAGTAAGCCTATTGGGCCTGCTCCACCAACCAGTGCGATATCGCCAGCTTTTGCGCCACTTCTGACATAGGCATGATGACCGACAGATAAAGGTTCTATCAATGCTGCTTGGTCTAAAGGAATATCATTTGAAATAGGATGTACCCAACGCCGCTGAACTGCAATTTTTTCAGAAAGACCACCACCGCGTCCGCCTAAACCAATAAAGTTCATATTTTTTGATAAATGATACTTATCATTGGGGCCAGTCGGCACATCGTCAGCAATAATGTAGGGTTCAACTACGACATGTTGCCCAATTTGGATATCATCTACACCCTCTCCAACTGCATAAACCACGCCTGAAAATTCATGTCCCATTGTTACAGGTGCAGATTCTCCCGAAATTGGGTGTGGGTGACCACAAGGTGGAATAAAAATAGGACCTTCCATGAATTCATGTAAATCCGTACCGCAAATACCACACCACGCAACTTGAATTCCAACTGTGCCTGGAAGTACTTTCGGTTCAGGGATATCTTCAATTCGAATATCCCCTCGGTCATAAAAACGAGCTGCTTTCATTTTGTATTCCTTATATTGATGTTAACGGTAAACCATTCCACCATCTGTCAAAATAGACTGACCTGTAATGTAGTTTGTGAACTGAACCGTACCGGGTTTGTCGGAGACTTTTTTATTTAAGTTAGGCCACCTGACCTAACGGGTTAATCTTATCATAGTACATTGCTTCAAACTCAAAAGGTGATACATAACCCAGTGCACTGTGTACACGCTCTTTATTGAACCAATCTACCCAGTTTAGTGTCGCAAGTTGTACATCTGCTAAACCTTGCCAATCCGCTTTTAAATATTCAATCACCTCTGTTTTGTATAAGCCATTCACCGTTTCAGCCAAAGCATTATCGTATGAATCACCGGTCGTACCGACTGATGCTCGTAAATTTGCTGCTTCTAAACGATTGGTATAACGAATGGAAAGATATTGCACGCCTCTGTCACTATGATGAATCACGTTCTTTGGCATGCCTCGATCATGCAATGCTTGCTCCAGTGCATCGAGCACCATATCTGTATTCATACGTGTTGATACTTTCCATCCAACAATTGCTCGCGAGAACACATCAATAATAAAGGCGGTATAGACCCAGCCTGAATGAGTTTGAATATACGTGAAGTCAGCGACCTGAGAAGCATTGCTTCGCAAGGGTCAGGATGATCTGCATTAAAATTGCGTTTTACTAAGTCATCTGCTCGTTTTTGATCATCTCGGCTACGGGTGGTTTGTTTATTCTTACCACGCCAAACACCTTGTATACCTAGCTTCTGCATCAATCGAGCAACTGTACAACGTGCGATAACATAACCTTCACGTTTCAATTGTTGCCAGACCTTACGCACACCATATCGACCTAAACTTTCTTTCCAAATACGTTTGATTTGCTCTGCATGATATAAATCATGCAGAGCACGTTTCGCTCGATGTTCTGGGTTATCAACGAGATCTAAAGCCCGATAATAGGTCGAAGCTGCAATCGGTAAAATTCTACAAATCGCTTCAACACCATATCGATCTTTATTGTTCTGGATAAAATCCACCATTATTTGTGTGGGCGGTCGAGCTCCGCCTGGGCGAAAAAAGCGGCTGCTTTACGTAGAATTTCATTGGCACGTTTTAATTCTTTAATTTCACGTTCCATTTGCTTCATTTTTTCTTGGTCAGATATCTGTTGTACTTTGGCAGGATTTAGTTGATCCATATGCTTTAAATACCAAACACGCAATGTTTCAGGAGTACAACCAATCTTAGGTGCAATAGCTGTGATTGCAGCCCAAGTAGAAGGATAATCTTTTTCAGATTCAATCAATAATTGAACCGCTCTTTCTCTGATTTCAGGGGTATATTTTGGTTTTGTCATTGGAACATTCTCTCAAGAAAGTTGGTCTCCGACAAACCCGGTACGGTTCAGTCTCAATTTTCACACTTTATGCAACAGAGTCGTTTTTATCCTAAGGTCCTTACCACTTGTATTCTTTACGAACATATATCTAAAAAGTGTAGCAAGTTGCTACACTTTTCGCTAGATCAACTCTTTACCAAAAATATCATTCAGTCTTTCACGAATACTATGGACGAATTCCGGATTACTTTTAAGTTTATGCTTCATATTTCGTTTAAAGTCATTCAACCCCATACCAATTTCAGCAAAATCCATTTGGAATAAAGTGTCATTAATGACAATATTTGCTTGAGAGTCAGTGAGGCATCCTACTTTTTTAAACCACTTCTTGAACTGCTGATAATTTTCATCATTATTAAAAATATACCAAGAACGTACATTCATATCGAATTTAGCCCCTAATTCTTTTACGGATGCATTGTCTTCAAATGGAACATCAAGATAGATTTTTTCAATCACTGCAAATTCATCCAGTGCCTTATCAGCAATCCGATGATGCAGTTTAAAATTCACACCTACAATTGGACGGCCTTTCTTAACGGTTTCATACTCTAACTGTAGATCTGTATTTTCGTTAATTTCTGCCACTATTTTGTCTAATACATAGCGTCTAAAATCTACCCAGCGATCATATTTGGTTTCATTAATATCAATCAGTGCTTTCAAGTTTTCTAAAAGTAATGGCACTTCATAACTCTTTTGATTGGCGTACTTAAATTCGTTTTTAATGAAATAAGTATAAAGACTCATACTGGCAACAGAATCTAGGGCAAAAAGATGTTTTAGCTGATAGGTAGTAAAATTACCCCCAGCCAGTTGAGTGAAATACGGCAACACCTCACTGGTAAAACGAATCTGAATCGCATTTTTAGAATCATCTTCCCATCTTAACTCACGGATAATGGGAACGACAGAATGTACTTTTTTAGTCTTTCTCTTACCATTATCAGCTGGCTCCTCAATAATAAAATGAGCTACCCGGGATGAAAGCTCTTTATAAATCCGATCTATTGCAACATTAATTGAATTACGTTTATTTAATCCTAGTAAATCTGCCAAATCATCCTTATACAAATAAATATAAGTTTGTTCGGTAATTTCACCATCTACCCTATTTTTCTCACTATAATTCGCAACCGCCATTGCATATAAAAGTGCCTTATATTCATTGGCTGATAATTCGATTGGGCGAATTAAACGGTTACTGGTACTGACAACGCCATTATGGCGAATGTTGCCTATACAGTAAGGAATATAATTCGATTCTTCTTGCAATGGTTCAGATTCTGTCATAACCGTGATATTTATAATTTAACTTAGTTTTTATATACAAAAGTGGAAAAACTTTCAAGACTTTCACCACAATATTCTAAAAGTGGAAAGTTTGTCATCAAAAAGAAGCATTTTAGCCGATTTCCTGCACTTAAAGTGGAATTAATTATAATCTTTCCACCCCATGATGACAGACCTTCCACCTTTAGTCTCGAAATTACAGTTCAGAAGGTCTATTTTTACTTTTTTCATTCAGGTCTAGTTAGGTTAAGTCAGATAAAAACCCTGATGTGACAAGGCTTCCACCTTTTTGTTAGATTTAAAAGGTATAACTGCACATATAATCATCAGGAAATATCCAATAAAAACAGATTATCCACAGGTTAAGAAGATACAGTGACAATCTTTCCACCTTTAAAGCTTAGTTATGAGACTTTATTAACAGCTTAAATATTTGTTTTTTAAATTATTTTTAAATAAAAATAGCAGTTATAAAAATAGTAGTGACAAACCTTCCACCCTAGTGACAGACCTTCCACTTTATAGTGACAAACCTTCCACTTTATAGTGACAGACCTTCCACTTTACGGTGACAGACCTTCCACTTTATAGTGACAAACCTTCCACTTTATAGTGACAAACCTTCCACTTTTAAAGTTACAAGCACTTGTTTTATATAATAAAAATATGATCCTAATTATTAATTAGCTAAATAACTAATTATTCTAATTTTTAATTAAGCTAGCTTAGTTAAAAATTTATTTTTTAAGTTGTTTTACAGCTGAATAAATAGGATTTATAAATTTAAAAACTATAGTAAGATGAATGAAAGTTATTTATATTACTAAACATTGAAATAAGGAAGCATCTGACACGCATGTCTGCAAAAATTATTACTGTTGCTAACCATAAAGGCGGATGTGGCAAAACAACGACTGTTGTACACCTAGCCTCAGAACTTGCCAATCTTGGCTACAAAGTTTTAGTCATTGATTTAGATCCTCAAGCAAACGCAAGTTTACACATTGGGATCCAACATCCAAGCGAAATTGCTGTCACTACAGCAGAATTACTAGTGGGCGATATTTCGTTGTTGGCAGATGCATTACAAGAAGAAACGAACTTTGAAAAAGTATCATTAATTTATGGTTCCTTAAATTTAGGAAAAACTGAAGATCAACTAAAAGAAGAAGCTCCCCGTCCTTCTGAAGAGTTAAATATCAAGTTAAAACTATTAAAAGATCTTTATGATTTTATATTGATCGACTGTCCACCTAGCCTTAAATTATTAACAAGCAATGCCTTGGCATCTTCAACACATGTCATTATCCCTATCGAATCAGGATCACAATATGGATTGTATGGGGTAACAGATCTTTTAAATCATCTTGAAAAAATCAAACGTATTAATCCAGATTTAGAGCTTTTAGGCGCTTTACTAATTAAGCATGATGAACGTCAGAATGTCTGTAAGCTGATTCGGGATGAAGCCTTGAAACAGGTAGGTAAAATTTTAGAAACCACAATTCCTCAAAGTACTAAAGTCAATCAAGCAGCGATTCTGCAACAACCACTTTTGAAAGTAGAAAAAAATTCAAAAGTACGTAAGGCTTTTGAAAGCCTTGCCAATGAAATTGTAGTGAAAATTAAAACCTGAGAGCATTATGGCAAGCACCAAAGAGCTTTTAGCTCAGAAACTGAAACAGAATACAGAAAAACATCAGCAAGCACAGAAAGACAATATTAAAGAGCCGAAAGAGTTTAGACGTAATGTCCCTATTGAGGATATCAGCCGAAGTCCAAACCAGCCGCGTAAAATATTTGAAGAGTCACAGTTAAAAGAACTGGCGGATTCTATTAATGAAATCGGCCTTTTGCAGCCCATTACAGTGCGTAAACTGGATAATCTGAAATATGAACTGATTGCAGGCGAGCGACGCTTACGGGCACATCAATTACTCGGAAAGTCTGTGATTGAAGCCATTATAATTGATGCAAATAATGTAGAAGCATCTTTGTTAACCCTGGCAGAGAATTTAAAGCGTCAGGATCTGACAGATTATGAGATTTTTATTGGCCTGAACTCACTTGATGAGAAATTAAAGAAAAACAAGCAACGTTTAGCCAATTCACTGGGTTTAAATCGCGAAGATATGTACAAGTATTTAGCATACGAAAAACTGCCGCAAGCAATTTTAAATGACCTTGATGTGGAACCAGGCTTGCTAGGCCGTACTGCTGCAACTGCATTCAAAAAATTTCTATCGGATCATCTTGAACAACTCTCTGAAGCCGAAGTGGCCTTACTCGGAGCTTGGGAAAAATTAAAAGACAAAAAACTCGAGCAAAGCAAAGTTACTACTTATGCTGAAAAACTATTGAGTCAGAATCCAGAAAAACTGACCACAACATCCGTGGTCAGAAAAATTGAATATGCCGGTAAGATTGCGGGGAATATCAAACTGAATCAAAAACAGCTTAAGGTTTCTCTGAATATCTCGGAAATTGACGAAGCCAGTCTCTTACAATTAGAAGATTTCTTAAAACAGCTGATTCAAAAAAGCGAAAAAGTGTAGCAAGTTGCTACACTTTCTTAGCACCCTGAAACTAATTACATCCTCATGCATTATTGAAATTTATTTTCTTAAGTATGCTTCTTTACATTTGGTCTTTGAGAGTACTGTTACTTCGGACTGAGATTAAATTCTGCCTTTCTTCTTGTGGAGTAGTTTTATATTTATCCGGAAATATTATATATGTCCATATAAGCACTCCCAGTTTTCAGGTTTTGTATCAAAATAATCAATTCTTATCAGATTTTTCGATAGGGAAGTATATGTGCTGGTGGAACATAAATAATTTGGTGGTGTTTCAAAAGGTATGCTGCCGTTAAAAAAATACGTTATTAAGGTAAAAGAAAGTAAGCATCCAGCTAACACAGCCTTACCAAGCGATCCTATAAGCCTTAATTTAGTTCCCACCTAAAAACAAGTGGGGACTTAATCTATGAACATGGATATATATTCAGCAACACCTCCTGTTGCTAAAAAACGCAGAACATACAGCAAAGAATTCAAATTCAGTATTGTCAATGCCTGCAAAAATCCTAATACCTCGATCGCTTCGGTCGCACTGCAACATAGTATTAATGCCAACCTTGTCAGTCGTTGGATCAGGATCTTCAGCCATCATGATGGTGCCGTGCAGGATCCTACTCATGTGAATCCAGCATTTATTGCTTTGCCTTACACTGCTGCAATCAGCCAACCTATTGATGAGAGGATCACGTTGTGTATCACCGTGCCTCATACGAATAATGATATTCAGCTAAAATGGCAGACATCAGAAATACCTGCCTTGGCAGAATTACTCAAGGCACTGGCAACATGATCCGTATCAATGAAATTTGGCTCTCTACCCAGCCCATGGACATGCGTGCAGGTATGGATACGACCATGGCTCAGGTGGTGAGAGCCTTTGGCTACATCAAACCGCATTGCGCCTACCTGTTCTGTAATAAACGTGGTCATCGTATGAAAGTGCTGGTACATGATGGACTGGGCATCTGGCTGTGTGCCAGGCGGCTGGAACAGGGAAAATTCCACTGGGCTCAAGTTCACCAAGGTGAAACCGTGGTCCTCAACCCGGAACAGTTACAGGCATTAATCCAGGGTTTGCCCTGGCAGCGCATTGGACGACAGCAAGTGGTAACAATGCTCTAAACCAAGCTCGGCTATTCTGCTATTCTCCAAACGTTCTATTTCATTCTCTTCATGACCTCAGGCATACTGCGGTCATGAATACGCTGCCTGACTTAAGCCAACTGACCCATGAACAACTGCTGGAATTTACCCGGCAGTTGGCGATGCAGCATCAGTCTCTAGCACAATCAAACCAGCAATTAGATTCTAAAGTTCAACATCTTTCTATTCTCAATCAAAAATACGAGCATGAACTGGCGCTGTTTAAAAAGCACAAATTCGCCCAAAAGAATGAACACTTAACGGCAAAACAAATCCATCTGTGGGATGAAGCGGTTGAAGAAGATATTGCCGCGGTTGATCTAGAACTGGAACGGCTAAATGCAGATAAAACTAATGCAGCGACACAGAAAGCCAAAACCAATAAACCTAAACGTCGACCACTGCCAGATCATCTACACACCATCCGTATTGAGCATGAACCTGCATCAACCCAATGTGCTTGTGGCTGCCAACTCCGTCGTATCGGCGAAGATGTCAGTGAAAAACTGCATTTCAGACCGGCACAGTTCTATAAGGAACAGCATGTGCGTGGTAAATGGGTCTGTGATCAGTGTGACACTCTGACTCAGCAAGCGATGCCCGCCTATGTGATTGATAAAGGCATTGCTTCACCTGAATTGCTCAGCCATGTGCTGGTATCGAAGTATGCCGATCATTTGCCGCTGTACCGTCAATGTCTGATCTATCAGCGGGCGGGAATCGAACTTTCTAGATCAACTTTATCTGACTGGATAGGTCGCTGCGGTGTAGAACTGGAACCTCTGGCCAATGCCTTAAAAGAGGTGGTACTACAACAGCAGGTGCTGCATGCAGATGAAACACCGGTCACCATCATGCGGATGGGTGAGAATAATAAAAAACCGAAGAAAGGTTATGTCTGGGCCTATGCCACTACACAGTACAATCCAGTTCAGGCGGTGATCTATGACTTTCAGGATAGTCGTTCAGGCCAGCATGCTGAAGAGTTCTTGAAAGGCTGGCAGGGCTATCTAGTCTGTGATGATTACAGTGGTTATAAAGCACGCTTTAAATCAGGCGATGTCATTGAGGTGGGCTGCATGGCGCATGCACGTCGTAAATTCCATGAACTGCATGTAACTGGGAAAAGTCAGGTCGCTGAACAGGCATTAGTGCTGATTCAGAAACTGTATGCGATAGAAGCAGAGCTCAGGAAAAAGACCGATGGTACAGCGGAAGACCGCCGCGAATACCGACAACAGCATAGTCAACCAGTGATGCAACAACTATATGAATGGCTCAACCAACATCATCTGACAGTGCCATCGAGTTCTCCCACCGCCAAGGCCATCAATTACACTCTGAAGCGTTGGCCAGCTTTAAGCCGCTATCTGGATGATGGCAATCTACCGATTTGCAATAATTGGGTCGAGGTGCGACACGAAGTCGCTTAATGAAGTTGTTCCCCCTGCGGGAACCACCCGTGTCACCGGGTGAATCTAGAAGGCTGAATAAAGAGCGCCTTCGACAATGTAACGAGGCACCGCAAGGTGCGGGGTATCAATCGTGAGAGGCGTACCCTTCTGGCAGCCATAGCCGGACAAGGGCTAGATAATCGGTATGGTGAACACATGTGAATCTGCGTAACGATCGTCAAGTTGAACGAGCGGAAATGGCTGATACGCTCGAACCAAAACGGTAATGGAGGTGGGAATTGCGTCTTTCGACTACGCATTCGTGACCCATACGCCTCCCGGTCGATAGCAGGCACCTAAGCCGATGTACTTCAGTAAGCGGAACGTGGAAATCCCGTATTACTCCCATTGGGAAAGCAGTTTGCAAAAACTGCCCATGGTGATGCGGGCGAAGGAACGAGGAAAAAGCGAATGCCAGTCTGTAATGGGTTGGATAGAGGTTGAAACATTACCCCACGCGAAAGCGGGCTGACGTCCTTATGGTCTCTCATCACAAGAGAGTGTGTAGAACCCTTTTAATGGAGGGAGAGCAAATGAATGCAGCAGTATCAGCGTGTGCACCTTCCAGCACATCGTGGGACAGCATCGATTGGATTGCTGTACAGCGTCATGTCAGAGGGCTGCAAGCGCGTATTGTGAAGGCGGTACAAGACGGCAGGCATAACAAGGCGAAAGCTTTGCAATGGCTGCTGACTCACTCGTTTAGTGGCAAAGCATTGGCCGTCAAACGAGTGTCTGAAAACAAAGGCAAAAACACGGCTGGGGTCGACAAGGTGACTTGGAATACACCCAAGGCCAAGACCGGTGCGATGATGTCGTTGAAGAGGCGAGGTTACACGCCCCTTCCGCTTCGGAGAGTCCTTATTCCGAAGAAAAATGGCAAGATGAGACCTCTCGGGATACCCACGATGAAATGCCGGGCCATGCAGGCGCTCCATCTGCTGGCTTTGGAACCCATCGCGGAGACCACTGCTGATCGGAACTCTTATGGATTCAGGGCTTTGTTGCACAAAGATTTCATAACTATATGATTTTAAAAGTTTTGATTGTTTTTTGATCCAAAATTAAATTTATTTAAATCAGATGCTTACATATTTATGCAACAAAGCCCTTCGTAGCCTGCTTTTTCTACGGCTTTAATTAAAGTAGCGCGATCAAGTGGTTGATGCGCATAAATGACTGCTTTTTCGGTAGCCAGATTTACATGAGCCGATTCAACACCCTCAACAGATTTTAAAGCTTTTTCCACACGGCCTACACAAGAAGCACATGTCATCCCCTCAATCTCTAATGTTTCACTGTAGTGTGGCGTATCAGTCATTTCGGTACTCATATACGATCTCTATCATTTAGATATGCTGAGTTCTATATGCGAAGATCAGCTCGAACCAAGATTAGGTGGAATTCAGGGATTACTTTTATTTCAAGCAAGTACAGGTTTTATCTGTACGATGAGGAAAATAAGAGAGTAAAAGTGGTAAGGAATTCCCACTGTTACTCTAACAGAGATTAAGCAGGATCAGCTGTAAATCCACGCTCACTGAGAGTGGCAATGACTTGATCCTGACTCACCGTTGTGTTGATTTCAATAATACGGTTTTGTAAATCAATATCGAGTGAGGCATTCGAGTCGAGCTCTTTAATTGCGGTAGTAATGCCGCGTGCACAACCACCACAAGTCATATTAGCGATGTGAAATTTCATATGTTGCTCCTTTTTAACAAAACATTTGTTTAAAACATTAGAACAGTAACTCTAAACTTTCACCATACAACCAGCCTTTTTCTGAATCAGTTACTCGCTGTAACTTGGTCTGTTTACAACCTTACAGTTTTCTTCAGAGTATTCCAAAGAAGAGTGTTCTAATGACTACAGTAAATAACACTAAATATAAAAAAAATGGAAGAATAATTTACTAAGTTATTGTTTTTAAGTTGATCCTTGTTTTATATGGGGGTGATAATAACTTCTGATTACTAGTTTTTACCTTAAATATACCGATTGAAAGATTCATTTAAAGGCTATGAATACATGAGTTTTACAGTTTGGCTAGGTCAGCATGAGTACTTTTCACAAGATTTAAGATCGACCATGAACGTGATTAAGTTATAGGGGATTGATGAAATAGTTTTTATGAATTTCTGGCTTTCTGGGCTGATTTTATCAAATTCATGTCTATGCAAAATTGCGACATATTTCTCGTGCTGGTAGTTATCCAGAGTTTGGTCTGCATCTATCCATAGTGCAGACCTTTTTTTGGTGACAGTTTTTTCTTAGTGATTTTCGATCTGGATGTAGTGATTTCACGTTTGCAGAATATATCTTGGCGGTGATCCATCTAATATTCGTGATTATAAAGAGAGCTAATTCACAGGTTCTACAGATTATGTAGCGACTAACTATATCAAAGTCTATTTGCAGTTGATGGTTGGCGCTTAGTTTATATTTACGCTTAGGTTTCAGTTAAAAAATCAATATTCTGTTGAATCCGTGATTGAATCATCTGTAGGGTAGATTCTCGAATTTGATGGGGATACAGGCGCTGCGCAATTTGACTAAATTGAAGTGCAATTTCACGCATGGTCAAGATGATCTCATCGACTTCTAGAGTAGTCAGATTAGCTTCTGAAGTACCGAGTTTATGTATGTCATTTCGGGAAATATTGAGCGCTTCTCCCATAATGTCCATTTGATGATAACCACCTGGACCCTCGCAGAAGGTCACATCATAGGCTGGAGCCAATTTCCATTGACCATTTTTCTCCATGAGAAATGAAAAGTTCTTAGTATGGTCATCCCGATTATTGAAAAGCACATTAAACACAGCACGTTTAAAAGCATGCAATCTTTCTCGTACATCTTGCGTACACATCAAGGTTGCCCGGAGAAAATTGCGATAGTCTAGGCTACCTGGAACTTTATAGTCTGCTCCTGTATATGCAGCCAAACTCTGCATTGGAATCCGCATACCATTTTGACGATCGAATCGTTTAGAAGCAAAAGCCGTTAAACCATTGGGCAAATTAAAGAAATGGGTATCTGGAGTCTCAATTGCACAAAGTCGCAAACATTCTGCATAGACGGCTTCAATGGCGCAGACTTCAGGATGCTCTTGCTGAGCAGGAAACTTAATCAGCCAGGCTTCATGTTGATCAGAATCTTGAGTCGAAAACTCTAAATTGACAGGATCTCGGTAAACCAACGCTTTTGGTCTGGCACCTTGAGGGGAGCCACCCATGACCAATAAATGCTGTAGAAATTCACCACCTTCACCTTTGAGTACTTCTTGAACTTCCTGGGCCAGTTGTTGTAAAGGGATATTTTCTGAGGTTTGCATGTCAGCAACACAAGGTTCAAAGGAGAGGGCACCCATTGCGTGACTACTAATATAGGTCAGACGCTCCAAAGGTCCAATTCGTGCTGAATTTAAGCCAATTTTTTTGAAATATCGATCCATCAACATCATGCCCCAACCATCTGGTAAAGCGTCATAGACTGGACCTGGGAGTCCCATTTGATGAGTAGGAAAACCTTGTCTGAATGGTAGACCTTTTAAAGGCAGCAAGTAAGAAGAGAGCTCAACACCTTGCTGTATTGCTTCTGGACTATATTCAAAAGCAATGGTGGGTCTACCTGTCGTGGCTGTTGAACTAATCAGCGTTCCCCATAACCATGATTCGCCCCAACCGTTGTAATAAACATTAAGTCTATTGAGCATTATCCCTTCCTCTTAATACGGTGGCGCTTACTTTGACTCTCATAGCGAAGAATGTCATTCACACTGTTAAGCTGAGGTTTAAATAGTTCCTGAAGTTCGTTTAATCGACCCAAGACCATTGCAATACGGACTAAATTTTCAACAGATACATTTCGTCCCGCTTCAAGATTCGAAACTGTATTCACGCCGACACCAGCGCGTGCTGCTACCTCAGCTTGAGACATCTCCAGAAAGAGTCGTTGCTTACGTAAACGCTCACCTAAAAGAGTCACAACTTCTTCTGGTTTAGTGAAATATAAATCCATTAAATTGGGTCTTAAGAATGAATAATTTAATTAAATCACAAAATAATGGAATTAATCTATAGCTATAGTGTGGCTAAGGAGGGCTTTGTTGCACAGCACATCAGAAGGGTAGGTATAGTCCTTGGGTATCGGTTACAGAAAATCATCAGGATGTACTTTGACTGATTGTTGATACGGAGATTTCAGTATTTTCATTTTTCCTAATAGGTCACATTACTTAGAAAGGGTTCTTCGAAAATTAGTTCATACTTTAAAAATCCTATAAATATTGAGGATATTTTCTTAATGCTTTCAATATAGCATGCGGCTATATGTAACTCGAACGGGCTTAATCTGCCTTTCAGTATAAATTTTTTGGGCGTGAGAGGGGAGAGGTGTGAGGGCAAGCAATTTATATCGTGGATACTTCTAAATTACTTATGTAATAGAAGGTGGTAAACATGGATTTAGAGGTAATAACACTAAATATAAAAAAATTGGAAGAATAATTTATTAAATTATTGTTTTTATGTGGTTATTGGTGATGTTATGAATAATAATAACTTTTTTCTTGATGAATTTTACCTAAAAAAATTGATCAGATAATTTTCTTTAAATGTCATGCATACATAAATTTGACAGTTTGAAGGGATCGGTATGTGCATTTTTCACAAGGTTAAAGATCGACCATAAATGTGATAAACGGCAGAGGATCATTGAAAAATGAATGGATTTAAACACTACATGTATGCACGAAAAAAAGTATCGCTGCGGTTCTGCTGACAGGCTGTATTGAGCATTGAATGCAAATGATGTAGTAATTGTCTACAGGCTATAGGACCAGCATGAAGAAGAATGAAATGTAGTTGCCAATTTATAACCTTGGTTGAAAAGCATAGCATTGTTATTCGGAGAAGTGAGGTAAGCCATCCTTCTCTTATTCATTTAAAATGATTCTTACTCAACTGATCTCGACTCATGGGCTGGTTCCAATTAGACGGATAATAACTTCCATCCCCTATCTTTTTCTTACCACATTTCTTGCATTTAATCCCTTCTTTGGAGATTTGATTCAGCATCACTGTTGTCGGTTGAATCAAATCAATGACATAGTTCGTTGGTTCAGGAAAAGCAGAAGAGGCTGCTTTATTGCAAAAGAGAACATTCGGATCAAATGGATTGGATTGCACAAAAGCCATGATACAGCCACAGAGTAATTCACCTGCATGTAATCTGTAACATCCATTCAGGTCATCAGACGAAGATTAATCTGAAATTTAAGCACTAAACACCATAAATCTATGTATGGGCAGACTTTTTTGAGACATATGTTGATAAACATGCGGCAAGTTACATTGCTTAAAAGTCTATCTAAGTTAACGATCTATTCAATTCTGGATAAGTAATCTGAATATTACGATCCTAAATTACCCGAAGAGTATTAAGATTTCTAAGAATCGTGATTGTTGGTTTATTTGGGAAATTAATCAGTGGATTGAAGCAAAGATGATGGCTCATTAAGGATTGTGGGCTTCGACTACTTAAATTTTAGGTATTTTGAATAAAGCATATTTCAAAAATCTTAATTAATGGATTTAAATTACCATAAAAACCTTCAATATTGGCTTGAATCCATTGTTGTTGAGAGTCAATGCGAGACCAATCAATACCATAACCACAATGAGCAATCAGATGCTCAAAGAAAATCCGTTGTGTACGTCCATTACCTTCACGGAATGGGTGTATGACATTAAGCTCACAATACAAGTCGGCAAGTTGAGGAATCAGTTGTTGTGGTGCTAAGCCTTGAAAGTATTTTTTTTCTTGAAGCGGTTTGAGTAGTTTATTGGTTTCAATTTCAATACGGGAAAAATTACAAAAACGGGTGTCACCTTTGGAAATATCGATTTGTCTTAACTTTCCTGCCCAGTCGTATAAGTCGCCAAAGAGCTGCGCATGAATTGATTTTAAGTATTGTAAGTCGTAAGGTGGTTCAGCATATTCAATTAAGTTACTTGCCAATCCAGACAGTTCTAGTTCAGCTTGTTCTAAAATTTGTTCATCACGAATATTGAGTTTGTTCTTTAGGATATTTGTGCCAGGGTAACAATACAGGCTGTCACCCATTTCCCCATATTTATCCATACATGCACCTGACTAAGATTCGGGTTGCGAATACTTCTTATATTTTTGCAAGATTTCAGCTTTACTTTGTTGAGTTGTTTGAGCTGTCGTTGTAATGCCTTCAAGCTTTAGGCTGGCTTGATAGTTTTGCGAACGTGTCGCTTGAATATATTTTCTTTTCTGTTCAGTGGTTCTGAGCATTTCGAAACTCCATTGATGCTACACGTGAAGTAAGTATAGCAGAGAATCTTTTTGATCAATGCTGCATACACAGCATTTCTAAAATGTAATACAACGGTATTGTTTCATGTAATAACAGAAAACTAAAAAAAAGTGGAAGAATTCTTAAAATTTAGACCGTCATAGATAAGCAAACCGTATGTATTTGTTGAGAATTGTAATTTTGAGAAAATTTAGTTGATAAATTAAATGAAGTTTCATATACAAAGATATGCTCATTTTTTAAATCGATAAAAATGTTAAGATTTGACTATTTGGTAAAAAATATAGAAATTTTTATGGGGCAATTTATCATGCCCTTTTGCTTTGACCGAAAAAATGTTCAACTTGAGATAGTAAAAATTAACTCAGAACTACTGAAAATCAAAAAGATTAAACAGAGTCAGAAAGTAGTAGTACAAGCAAAGTTCAAAATAATCTATGTGAAAATTTGGCAAAAAATCTTGCTATTGATGCAAACGGAGCCAGGCTTACGTGTGCATTCTAATTATGTTGCAATCTTACAGTTGATACATAATCTTGATGATTTTATCGAAAAATCACAACAACACTTGTGCTTTGAAAGAAAAGCTCAGAAAGAACTGGATGCTAAATTTTTTGCAAGATTTTTTAAGCTAACAAAGAATTCAATAAAGGATCAACTTTTACCAAATCGTTCTGATCACAATGAATTTAAACAATGCAACGTGATAAAAATATTAAGCGAAAATGAATATGCCAAACATTGAAACACAAGAGCAATTCTTAGATTTAGCAGAAAAATATCAACAAGATTATTGTCTATTACGTGATGATATTGTAAATACACAATTTGTCGATCTATCAGATGATTTGTATAAAGATGTCTACGCTCTATACAAATTAGCACAACAAATTTATAGCTATATATCAGGCTCCAGACAGATCGGTAAGTATTCTTTTTTAGCTGCTGTGAGTTTTTTTGCATGTCCAGATTCTAGTAATACACAAGAGCTGTCATCGCAACGTTATTTGATTCTACAAGCGAGTTTTTTAACATATCGGCAGTATCAAGAATTTGCAAAAATTGATAAAGCTGAGAATAAGCAAAAACATGTTTGTGACCTATTACGCTATGTCTCACGATATGTGCTGGATTCTAATCATGCTGAATTATTTCATGAATGTAGTAAGCTGCTAAATTGTTATGTCACGTACGAACGTAATTTGAAAAAAGAGGATCGTAATCAACTTTTTAATATTAAAGATTTCGAACAAGTACAAGTCATAGAGTATTTATCGGCTCTATTAATAATTTTTAAAAGACTAGATGATCGTCGTGTAGTTCATCGTCAGCGTAAGTCAAAAAAAAGCAAAGTTTTGCAATGGCCGACGAAAAATGAACTCAAAAAATTTCGTGAAATTAAAACGGGTAAGCAAGTAGATATTGGACATAACGCAAAGATTAGTATTTATGATGCCGCTCTTCACAAAGATGAAGAGGGTGAAGTTGATCTATTAGATCCTGAAATGGAGTTTTATTCAGAAGATGAAAAGTCTAAAAATTTAAATTATATACTCAGCGATAATGCGACGCATCTAATGCGGCATCGCCAGCGCCGTCATGCTCCTTTTGTTACAAATCCACATTATTTGGCGCCAGATATACTGAAGCAAATTGTTTATGTGTTGAGAACCGAGTTATCCGGGCACTGGAGGGATGCTGCAATCGCTGCAGCATGTTTATTGTCACTTTTGACGGGATTATCACCCGTCGCACTGATGGATTTTAACGAGCTTATTCAAGATGGAATTTTGATCCAGAATGGTTCAAGTAGACGTCGCGAATATTTACTCAAATTAAATCTTAAAATTACAGAGCAGAAGATTAAGAGCTTAAATCATGTGCGGTGGAATGAAGTGATGACACATCAACTACATTTACCTTCTGCTTGGTTTGACTATATAGAACAAGCATCGAATCCACTAATTTCATCAACACACATTAATACGAAACTTAAGAATTGGCTTGATAATCGGTTTGTAGGTTCGATCACTGTAGAAAAACTGCAGGCTCAATTATATTTTCATATATATTATGAAACATATAATGAATATCTTGCTCATGTAATTGCTGGGCGGGATAGTCAGCATCACATGCCTGGTATCTATTATGGCGGGCTACCGAAAACTCAACTCAGTAGCACATATCTAGCCTTTTTAGAAAAAGCACTTACACCACATTCCACACATTTTACTGAAGACACGGCTGAACTAAAAATATTGCAACAACAATTCAAAGTGCAATCTGCATTATCTATAGGAAGGATAGGGAGCCAACTGGCACTTGAACCCAATTTTGTGAAAGAGCAATTCCATATTTTACATAGACATTGTCACGAAAACATCCAAGAAGATAAGCACATTATTAATCAACTTAATGCATATGCGTGTTGGATGTGGCATATCAGTTTGTTGAGTTTGGCAAGTCGGCCTAAAAAAAACCTGTTGGGGAATTTGGATGATTATTGTGTTGAGCTCAAGCTTTTATATGTGAATGATAAAAAAAATAGTAAAGCAAGAAAAGATGGTCGTTTTATCCCTTTATCTGATTTTTTCATAAAAACACTGCAAAATTACACTGCCTTTTTAGAACAAATTATTGAAGCGTACGGTTCATTTTTTAGACAAGTCTTTGCAAAGAAGAAGATAACTGTAAATGATCTTTTTGGTAAGGTCATTTTTAGTAAAGATATCTTGCCGATAACTGTCAAAGAATGGCAGAGCAGGAAAATTAAGTTAATCCCTTTATCGAGAAAATGGGTGAATTCATATATGCAAGGAGTCTTTCCAAAGAATATGTATTCGAATTGGTTACGTCATTTTGACATGAACTTTTTGATGCATGAGCAGCAAGAGGGTAAACCAGCATTAGCTTTTCACTTAATTCAGGCCCTGTATGGTCATGACCAACGTGACCGAGAGGCTTTTCATCCGCATTCTTCACTTATCCCGAATGTCTATGTACAGCAAGCCCGCCAGCAATTGCAAGATAATGTCAAATCTTTATCGATTAAACACTTAGAGCGAAAATAGTTGTATGCAAAAAATCAAAGAACTAATAAAACCACAACTAGATGATCTATTTGTTGATATTCATAAAATGGTGAAAAAGTCGCTAGATAGACAGCCTTCTCCACCTGAAGTATTGACGAAAGAAATGCAGCAAAAACTTGATCAGCAGATCGCTGAAAAATGGCATGACATTAAAGATAGTGTTGATTGTTTGAGTCAAAAGTTGAGCCGAGACGAACAATCAAAACTGATGCAATTTACTGAAGATGAATTTAATAAAAGAAGGAAGCAATTCAACCAGAATGTAGATAAAAAATCATACAGAATTAAGCTAAATCCACATACTAAACGGATCGTACTGCCTAGAAAAATTGAGAGTACAGAGTCACGGTTAGAACAGGGGCATCTACATATCCATGTACTTAAGGAATTAAGGCAGTATTGGCAAGATTCATTTGAATATTGGAATGAACCAAAGTACTTATGGGGAAATTTATGCTTAAGTTTTATATATATTTCAGGCTGTGCAGATGAACAGCATTTGATTGCTATTCAGAAGCAATTGCAGGAGGCCATTGAGCTTGGTACAGATCTGAATTGTTTTCGGTTATACCATTCGGACTACAAAAAAATCACTAATCCATTGTTACTACATTATCGTGTTGAAAACTCTCAATATGGCAACGATGTAGAACAGGGAAAGTTGTACCAATGGAAACATGTTTTTTTTAACCCATATGCGCAGTTCATTTTGCAATATTTAAAAAAGTTGAAAGCTGCTCAGAAAGAATTTTGTCTGCAACATTCAGTTGAAGATTGTATTTTAGAAAGCTTGAGTAAGATAGGCAGGAAAAAAAGTCTTGGGGATCTGCAATATCAAATTAAACGCCGTGGATTTCGTGCATTTAATGATGTGCAAATGGTACTCGAATTTAATCCAAACCTCAGCATAGATATATTTTTGAGTAATGTGCTTCAGCAAGAGATTAATACTGTTGCTTTAAGGCCATCCGAATTTAGATTGCTGTGGAATAATGATTACAATCAAGTCACAGAACCAGATAATCGCCCTATTCATTTTGAACAAGAGCAGTTACTTCCTGAAGTTCCGACTGTTCAAAGCAAATTACAAACGATTCCGTATGAGTTGATGTTGTTTGGTCAAAAGAAACGTAAAGGTCAAAAAGTTGAGCGTTTAGATAAAAAGAGGAATAAAGAAGAACGCACGCTACGTTTTTGGCAAGAAACTAGAAGGGTGTTAGAGGAGAAGATAGTTGATGCTAATACGGAGGAAAAGTCTTTAATTGATGCTCAACTACGCTTAATTCACTGGTTAATGCATTTAAAAAAACGAGGGCTTCAATTATCAACTATTGAAAGCTACTTAGGATCGTTTGGCAAAGAATTTATATTTGAGATTTGGCTCAATAAATTAGATTTAAAGCAACAATCCATAGATGACTATGAGGATTTATATCGGCAGCTATTGAAATACAGCAGTGAACGTGATGAAAAAGCAGTTCAACGAGATTCGGTGAAAGGAAAAACCTCTCGTAAGATGCACCAAAGCGCAGAATACCGTTTTGGTCGCCTAAAAGATTTTCATCAATTCTGTATAGAGAATTATGATGCTCCAGGGGTATTGGTGTTACAGAATTCAAGTTTTAAGCATTTACAAATTTGCAATGCACGGCTAGTGAGTCCTTTGCTATTTGGCAAATTATTGGAAAAACTAGAAAATTTAAGTCAAGAGCCAACGGCATCAGAGTGGGTCGATCATCTGAGTTGTTTAAAGCTGATGTATTTACTAAGTTATAGAACTGGACTTCGATTAAATGAAGTTCGTTGTCTTAAAATACAAGATATTATTTGCCCAGAGCTACTTTATAAAGAAAAAGAAAATACAGTTTTTAATAATATCACGCTTCATATCCAAGACAATTCATATCGCCGTCTGAAAACGCGAAGTGCGAATCGTCAAATACCATTGAAAATTGCATTGTCAGAACATGAGTTTTTAGTAGTACAACGTTACATACAACATCGTTATGAGCAATATTTGGTTAATCAGCAGGATGATCTACTTTTTAGTGTGAATCATCGTGTATTAACTGATCAATGTATCAGCAAAATTACAGTAGATTTGTTTAGTCAAATATTAGGTATGCATCATGGCTTTAGTTTTCATACATTACGCCACAGTGCTGCTAACTATCTAGCAATAACTTTGCTCGGTTCAAAAGAAATGATCAAGACCTACACAGATTGTCCTTGGGTAAAAGCAAAAAAGATGAGGGATTTATTGTTTGGTATGAAAGCACGTGCTCAAGAAGAGATTATTCAACATAAATGGCAGGTGCTCGCCTCTTGGATGGGGCATAGCAGTATTGAGCAAACGGCTTCAAATTACCTTCATGTTTTGGATTTATTAGCAGTCGATCGAATTTATAATTCGCCGTGTATCATTTCAAAAAAAGTATTAGAACAGTGTTTTAGTCCAGTGAAGTCAAGTACAGACTACATAAACCTAAATCGTTATACTCAGCAGCAGAAATGGTTTAATTCTTATCAGCAAACACAGCCAGTTACGATGGCTGGCCGACAAGAAAAGAAGTTTAGTATAGAGAAGAGTACTCTGACACCTTTTCAACGTTTGATAAGTTTTAGAGAAGGTCGATTAAGCGAAGATACCCAAGCTCAAGAATGGATGCAACGATGTCAATGGATGAGCACTAAATGGATGGATCGCCAAAAATTTAATTTAAAAACGAATTATGTTTATAGTAAGAATTTAGAAGAGAGTTGGTTTGATGAACTTTACGAAAAGGCTAAAAAACTGACTCGTCCAGATGAAATAATTCCTCTCCTTGATTTTCATTATAAAGATGATAGGCAGCAAGATGCACTGAAAGAAAAGAACATGGTTAAGGCGCTTAAAATATTATTATTATTTGGAAAACTGCGTAAGAATTTTCTACATTTTCAATGCCGAATGAAAGGTGATGAGCAACAAATTGTTAATTTTATTACTGGTATAGAGCCAATGTTAGGAGATCATCTGTATTTAGAAAAACAAAACTACCCAGTTAATTTGGATGCTCCTGAGCGAACCGTTAAATTTAGTTTTCAAAGAGTTGTCGGCTCTAACAAAAAAAATGTTACTCCGCTGGTTATATTTAATTTAATGTTAAAAATGATGCAAAAAGATGAACTCTGGATCAAATAGCCTAAGCATGTTAAAGGGGAATTGTTTAGAAATTTCCCTGTTTATAAGTAAACTGCCTTTATGAAAAGCACCATGCTGACTTGGATTAATAAGCGGAATGTAGTATCACAGTTTGATCGCTGGATTTACGAAAATGGTGTGAAGATTAGCGGTATGGTAAATCGATGAGCTAAAGTGTTGTAGTCCAAACTCGATCTGACAATTACCCATTTTTTAGTGTGCCCGTCAGGTTAAATTTGAACTGAATTTTTCTCAGCCCAAATTCATTTCCAATCAAGTTATGTTTCAAGTGGCGTGCGAACACTGCACAATTTAATTCACGGTGCCTAAGACAGGTATCAACTTCGGACCAGCCATTCTAGCTTTGCTAATGATTTCCACCAGCTCATCATAAGTCAGTTCAAACTTATCCTCACTATCAAATACATAGACCATATTCTTGCCTTCATGTTCAGGTGGAGTAGGTGGTACAAATCGTTTCGGGATAAGAATTTGTGCGAGTTGTTCGTCAGTTAATTTAAATAAGTGCATGTTTTTATCCTACTGTTCCTTAAAATGTATTCAAACATACTCAAGGACTAATTCGCACTCTGTTAATGTCTTGTTGCCAAGCGTGTAACTAGAGCCTGAGTCGGTCAGTTCCGACTTGTAGCGGTCAGTCCGTTCTTGCAATATACGCTTTACAGTTTTGTAAGGCGTATAACGACTTATCTCATTGTCGTTTAATCTTGCAAGCACGTTTCTCGCAGCATTCCAATCAGCTTGCACAACTTCCCCATTGAAACGGTGAAAACGATCTCCCTTACGTGTACCTATTAAAAGGCCATGCAAGAAAGAATCACTTTGCGAAGTATATGCAGAATTGACTAGATGCACCGTAGAACCTCTACGGTGAGATATAGAAGTTAGGGCATTAGCTAACAAACCTTTAGCCCATGTATTTAAGCGTCTATTGGTGTTTTTGCCATAGTTGCGTTTACTTTGAATTGGGGATGTTAAATCTTCCGCAACAATCACTTTGGCTTTATCAACCAACTTGTGAGTTGCTGTAAATATTAATGTTTTGAGCTTTGCTTTTTGAGTATCTTGTCGCTTATCTAGTTTTTTTCGACCTAGATTATTTAACTCAATTTTCTGTTTCTTGTGTGGTTTAGCTTTAGCAATCGCTCTGAGCTTGTTTCTGTGCTTGTACTTTTGATTTAAATAATCTGATTCACTTGAGATCAGCTTGCCTAGACCACTCCCATATACATCGCCATCAGAGTCCACAAAAGCTTCTGAGTACCCTTTATCAACACCTACGGTTTCCTGACCACAATCCTGTGTTTCAACTGCATCATAAGTTGAGTGAACTTCAACATTACCGTTTTTTAGAATGATTCTAAGTGTGCCTTGTGGCGCAAAATCAACAGTCGTATTTAATGGGATTTTAATGGTTTGTCGAGGGATTAGGCTTGGTACTTTAAGCCAACATTGACCATTTAACTCAAAGGTTTTACACATATCCGCACGAACAATAATTTGATTATGTGTGTGATTAACACCATGCTTAAAGTGATTACGCATTTGACGATGGAGGAAATTATCAGTCATCCATTCATCTTTTTTAAGCAAGGTGTATAGTCTTTTTTGTTCATTATTACAGGAGGTGCGTTTTCGGATCGCCTGCTTTACTTTGTCTTTTGATGCTTCTCGATAGGCTTTAATATCACCTATGCAATCACGTAGCGTTTCTTTCCACGCATTTGCAGAAACACCAAAGTCACGACTTTCTTTCATCCACGCATCACGAATAGCTCTGTCACTGATATTCAAACCTGAAATAGCACCATATTTAGCCCACACCTCGCTACGAATACGACCAAGTAAAACAGCTTGTTTCTCAAGCTGTTTGTACTTTTGCACATTCAAGTTTTTACAATGGTGGATGCGTGTTAATTTCACAAAGTCATGCCTAGGTTAAGGGATTGGATAATCAATAGATATGGATGCTAATATACCAAGACACTCACCTAAAATACAAAAGATAATCATTTAAATCTCTAATAAATACCCACCTTGCCACTACTGAATCGACATAGACAAAATGAGAACTTATGCAAATATTTGTCTATATTTTTAGTTATAGTTAATTACTCTCGTAAAACAGCTGACGAAGTCCGAGATAGAATCATTGCGTCAAAACAAACGTGATGCTTATGCACTTATGATGAAAATGAATTAATTATTATTTAATTAAGTTAAAAGACTGCTATATAGCGGTCTTTTTTGTTTTTGAGCTCTACAAATTTTAATGAGTACATATAGTTACTTTTATAAAAATGATAATAAAGGGTAGAGGAGGTCATCTAAGAATTTAAAGCACAAGACTTATTTAACATTGATGACAGAAAAAGTGAGTTGTTGGGAACTTAAAGAAGAGGTGGTACTTATAATGGTTACTAAAATACAAATACTTAAAATATTAAATATATAAAACAATATATTACAAATATATATGATGCGTAGTGTACGCATCATACATAAAGCGTTCTATTTTGATATAATTGATCCAATCAACCCATTGTTAGGTTTCATTTAAATTCCATGAGTCTTACTGAAATTAAAGTTCGCCAAGCTCATTGTAAGGAAAAAACCAGTTTTTTATCCGATGAAGATGGGCTTAGCCTGAAGATTGAGCCGAGTGGAAGAAAATCTTGGTGCTATCGCTATACAGATCCACAAACTAAAAAACGTCGACGCATTCAGTTAGGTCGTTATCCTGATTTATCGCTGAAAAAGGCACGACAAGTCAGAG
Organism: Acinetobacter sp. YH12231; assembly: GCF_013417755.1. Lineage (NCBI taxonomy): Bacteria > Pseudomonadati > Pseudomonadota > Gammaproteobacteria > Moraxellales > Moraxellaceae > Acinetobacter > Acinetobacter sp. YH12231. The sequence goes on along the minus strand of NZ_VPDJ01000029.1, from coordinate 4,422 downwards.
ATGACTTTAAAGACAATGATTTCTGTTTTGAACAAGATACTGCCTCTAATGTCATCACCTTTGGTAAGGTCGGGGAGGAGTGGTTACAGTTCAAACTGAAAAATGCCTTCAACGATCTACCCCGCTGTGGTGTACTACAGTTAGCAGAAAGATGCTTACAGCAAGATATTTATCCAGACCTTCAGGATCTACCTTTTCAAAACATCAAGCGTTATGACCTGGTTTCAGTAATCAAAAAAATAGAGGGACGCCAAGTAAAAGAACCTGTCAAGAAAGCTTGTAGTTATTTGAACCAAATTTATGACTACGCTGTAGCGATGGGTTATTGTGAATTCAACATCGCGCATGGTTTAAATAAAATCGCCATTAACAGTAAAATCAAGAAAAATTATCCGTATTTGAAAGCGGAGGATATATCTGATTTTAAGTATAAATTACAAAAATTGGATGCCCATCCGATTATTAAAAAAGCACTGCTGTTCAAATTACATACTGGCGTGCGAGGGGCTGAATTGTTATTGGCTGAGCCTCATCATTTTGATTTAAATGAAAAAGTCTGGAAAATACCTGCCTTGCATATTAAACAGTTTCGACGAAAAGTCATATTAGGCCATGAGATTCCCGACTTCTTAGTTCCACTTTCAGATCAGGCTTTAGATATTTTAAAAGACGTCATGCAATGGTCATACGGTGAAAAGTACATTTTTGCTAGCCCACGGAAACATAATCAACCGATTCATTTTAATACATTAAATATGGCTATACGTAAGATGGGCTATGGAAAACATCAATTATCCTCTCATGGACTACGTTCCACTTTTAGTACCATTTTGAATGACTCAGGTTTGTTCCAGGATAACTGGATTGAGGCACAACTTTCACATATTGATAAGAACCGTACCCGTGCCAGCTATAATCACGCTGACTATTTAGCCCAGCGGACTGAAATGATGCAGTGGTGGGGTGATTATTTAAGTACTGCTAAGTGAAAATCGTACTTTTATACATAGACTTAAAACATTATGGGGTTTCAAATGGATAGTAAACAATATACTTGCCGTGTTACATGGTCAGCAGAATATAATGAGTATGTTGGGTTGTTCGAACCACAAGCACTAGCCATTTGTTGTAATTCAGCTTTAAGCGCCCTTAATTCTTTCATGCGTTTATTCACTAGTGCAAGTTGCTGATCAATTAATGCATTAACGCTAGAGCAGCTTTCTTCTGGCTTATTTTTTAATTCGATAAGACGTTTAATATCATTGAGTGATATATCTAGGCTGCGACAATGCTTTACGAATTCCAATTGTTTAAGTGCTTTGCTATCATACAGCCTGAAATTACCTTCTGAACGATTTGGATTTAACAGTAATCCTTCTCTTTCATAATATCTAATCGTTTGTATTGAACAGCCCGATTTTTTTGACAATTCGCCTATTTTCATCAATTTCCCCCAGACATTTGACTCTATAGTTACTATAGAGTCTATAGTATAAGTATGCAACGAAAAGGATATATAAAAAATGACTGAGAAATATTTAAACAATACGAATATCGTTAATTTTGAACACAAAGATATCCAATCCTTGATCGATCAACGTAGGTGGAAAAACTTGGATAACTTCAACAAAATTGGTGCCGCTTATCAGTTTGTAAAAGATGATTTTTGTGGTTATGGTGTTGCAACAAAGTGCTTTTCATCACCAGATACAGATTGGCGTGGAGAAAATACCTATATTCAAAAAGAAGGTATTCATGATGACTTTGGGCTTTATGATTCCCCTGATGAGTTCTATCTCGAAAAAGGGACTAACTTGTCGGGGTTCAAACGCTGGATATATCAACGCTTGATACGTCACTTGATTAATATGAATGTATCAAAACTAAGAAATAGAAAAGTACTAGAGGTACAAAATGCACAACCATAATCATAGTCATCAACATGGTAAAGATGACCGTATTGGTTGGGCATTTTTCCTTAATGTGACATTCACTATTATCGAATTTATAGGTGGTTGGCTCACTAACAGTACGGCGATAATGGCAGATGCAGTTCACGATCTTGGTGATAGTCTTTCAATAGGTTTTGCGTGGATTTTAAGTCGTTTTTCAGATAAAGAAGCATCAGATAAGTTTAGTTATGGTTATCGTAGACTTACTCTCTTTGGCGCATTGATAAACAGTATTGTTTTAATCATTGGCTCAATTTGGATTTTATTTGAAGCAATTCCAAAGCTGTCCAATCCTGAAATGCCTGTAGTCGAGGGGATGTTAGGGCTAGCGATACTCGGCGTTGCCGTTAACGGATATGCTGTATTAAAATTAAAAGCGGGTGAAACATTAAATGAGAAAGTGCTGACATGGCACCTTCTTGAAGATGTACTTGGATGGGTTGCCGTTCTTATAGTCTCTATCGTACTGTTGTTCGCTGAACTGCCGATATTAGATCCCCTTTTATCAATAGGGTTCACGCTGTTCATCTTGTTTAATGTTTTCAAAAACCTGAAATCAACACTCGTTTTATTTCTTCAAGCTGCACCCGATAAAGAGACTCAAAAGCGTATTAAACTATCACTAATGGAATTTCCTGAAGTTAATGGTATCCACCACATGCACTTTTGGTCACTAGATGGTGAAAGTCACGTTTTAACAGCGCACCTTGAGCTGAGTGACAACTTTGACGTTAAAGAATTAATTAGGCTTAAACAAGAAGTTGCAGCTAAATTATCTTCCTATCATTTATCGCATACAACGATAGAGTTTGAGTTTTTAAATGAAAATTGTCGGGATGAAGCGCAGTAAGCTTTATCAATAAAATGTTGGGCATACAATATTAAAAGCAGCTTAATTAGGCATAACCTAGTAATTAAGCTGCTTTTTTTGATTTTAAATTTCGTCGGATTGCTGTTTGCTACTCTCAGAGCCATGCGCCCATTGATATAAAATAGGCAATACAAACAAAGTTAAAATTGTAGAAGATACAATACCGCCGATAACAACTGTTGCTAGTGGTCGTTGTACTTCTGCACCAATTCCAGTGTTTAACGCCATTGGAATAAAACCTAAACTTGCGACCAGTGCCGTCATTAAAATAGGTCTTAAACGAATGATGTGCTGAGTTTCCATCATTGTCTTGGCTTGATGCGGATCAGTCTAAAGCATTCTCAGGAATAGAGGAGCTCGTTGCTGATGTTGTCGCTGATATGATTAGCAATAATGAAAAAGTTCCTACACCACTCTCCGGGAAAATATAGTAGGCAGTTTGTTGTCCTTGTTCTCAGTGGTTCAACAAAAACTAGCCCTCGAAGCCGCAGAACGTGGCGTGGACATAAATTGTTTAGTATCAGTAAAAAGAGCGATGTAATTTTAGTACGAGTGAGTGATAGAGCAGGAACCTATGCTTCATATATTCAGTAAATGGTATGTTTTTGAATTAATAGGTATTTTTAAATAAAGCTTTCTTTGATTTAGTGCTTTTTATTTAATAAATTAATTTTAAAAACAACTTAGGCTAATTGATAAACACTATCTGGAAAGATTAAAAGAAAATATTTTTTAATTTCTGCTAATTCATTTAAGGCAGGTTCCCTTTCAAGCAGTTGAAATGTCCAAATAAGTACAGCCTGATGATTATCATAGCAAGTATTTACTCCAAGAAAATTAGCCATTCCATAACTTCTATTGATGTTCATTTCTTTAATTAATTGATTTCCTAAGTCACGAGCTTGCTGGCTGATCAATAACTCATTTGGTAACACGGCGGTCATCTCCACAAAATAATCTAATGCAGGTTCAATCCTTATATTTAAAAAGTTATAATTTAGTTGAAATGGATAAAATATACTTTCTATAAGTTGTAATAACCTGCTGTAGGTTAATTTTAGCAAAGTATTACTCAGTCAACAACTTCAAATAACCCACAGCAAGTTATTTTTTGTAAATTAATTTAAATATGATTACTTGTAAGTTATCTAGCCTCATGGGCGATAGAAAAATTTTAAAATTAAGTGAAGTGGTGCATGCAACAGGTATCAATCGCAACACGCTCACAAGTATGTATTATGACCGTGCTGTACGTATTGAATTACCAGTCGCCGATAAGTTGTGTAAGTACTTTAACTGTACGATGAATGATTTGTTTGAGTTTAAGGAAGAAGTTGAAGAAAAAGATTAACTTAATACTTCGTTTGATAAGTTTTTCGAAGAAAAAGACTAGCCAATACTTAGTTTGATAAGTTTTTCTCTGCAGATCTAATATTGAATTTTATAAAATATCATTACAAACAGAGGTGGTTCCACTTGTTTGAACAACTAAAAGCGTATTTATAAGTGATATTCCGCTCTAGTTAAGCCACCTTGTTTTGTTGGGGTAGCTGATCATAGTAAAACTCATTTGGTGTCATTTTGTCTAGACTCGAATGA
>NZ_VPDJ01000028.1:0-35616 GCF_013417755.1 Acinetobacter sp. YH12231 | reverse complement strand
CCAGTAATTCAAATTATTTTTAAACTTATCAAATAAAACCCAACTCAATCAATTCAACCAAGTCATTGTTTTATCAGAAGTTTTAATCTTCATCACCGCCGATGGATGTGCATTCTACAGCATTTCAGGACCGTTGCAATACCTTTTTTATGATTTATTTTACGCATGTCGCTTTTTTAAACACATAAACATTCTTTTGTATTATTATTGGGCTATATACGCCCTATTTCATATAATAAAACGTATATACACCCAATTTTCATTCCATTTAATTTAAGACATTTTTGATTTCGTATGGTTGTTTTTAAAAAAACTGCCTATTTAATAATGGCGTGCTCCATTTCACCCTTATTATATGCAGCTCCCACAGCAAATATTTTCACAACCACTTTCTCTATTTTGAGTTATGCCAAGTGGGAAACCGCTTCACCCAAATTTTGCGTGATTAATAATTCAAGTTTAGTCAATGATTTTAAAAAACTTGCGCCAACCCACAGCACTTATAAAATTACAGCCATCAATGTGAATGACATCAAATCTAGTCATTGCCAAGTTTTATTTTTTTCCAATCTATCAGCAAAAGAAGAACAAAGTATTTTAAACAACCATGTTAATTTCCCCGCCCTCTCTCTAAGTAGTAACAATAGTGAGTGTGAGTCTGGCAGTGCATTTTGTTTGTATAAAAAAAATCAGAGCTATTCGTTTAAAGTTAATATGGAAAGCTTAACGCAGTCACAAATACATATTGATCCACGCGTTTTATTACTGGCGAAGTCATCGGAGTCAGCTGAATGAAACAACTCTATAATCCAATTACATTACACCAATTATTTACGCGTTCGCAGCTCACTATCTTTGCTTTAACTTTTACGATTTGTTCTGCGATTTTTTTGGTGATTTCCACTTATACTATGCATACCTATGCAAAAAACAGCTTAACGATTTTATCAAATGCGATAAACGAACGTGTTCAACCCGCTGTGGTCTTTAATGACCAAACAACGATGCGTCAAATTTTAAATGAATACACTCAACTGTATCCTATTCGCTCTATTGAAATTACCAACCATCAAAAAGCGTCACTTGCACATGCTGAGCAACAAGAAATTTCAACATTTTCTAGCCAAGCGATTTTAGATTATTTCTTCTTTAGCCAACCGATTCGTTTAGATATTCATCATGATCAGAAAAGTTACGGCGAACTGGTCGTATATGGTAACTCTTCAGATTTAGTTAGTTTCTTCCATAAAATTTTATTGGGTTTATTTTTAGGTTTTATACTTTTATTGGCTACCGTGTTTTGGTCGGTTAATTCTGTTTATCAATACTTAATGCAATCCGTTCGCTCTATTGTTGAATCAGCTCAAACCATTAGTATTAAGAAAGATTATAAAATGCGGGTTTCAAACTCTGATATTCAAGAATTACACGCACTCAGTACCGCCTTTAATGGTTTACTTAGTGAAATTGAACAGTCAAATAAAAACTTAATTTCAGAAAATGACGAGCTAATTCATCTAGCACGTCATGATGCATTAACCCAATTACCAAATCGCAATTATTTTTATGAAAAGCTGTTTGAGCTATTTGACTTACAAGCGAACGCTGCCGTGTTCTTTGTCGATATTGAAAACTTTAAACATGTGAATGACCAATATGGTCACTTAGCTGGGGATGCAGTACTGCGTGCCTCATCACATTGTTTAAAACAAGCACTGCCAGATGATGCTTTCGTTGCGCGACTCGGTGGTGATGAATTTGCAATTATTATCAATCGTGTAAATTTCCTGACAGAACTCGAAGTCTTTTGTCACAAAATACATGAATGCTATGGTTCCACATTTGTTTATGAGCAACATAATATTGCACTACAAGCTAATGTTGGTGTGGCACTGATCCAAAATGCGAAATCGCCAGAAGATTTGATCGCAGATGCGGAACGCGCGATGTATGATGCTAAACTTTCGAATAATCATTGGTGCATTGCACTACACCGCCCCAACTCATAGGATTTGCTATGTTAAAGAACGCATTTAAAGTTTTATTTATACTTGCATTCACGGCTACTATGACAGCCTGCATGAGTTTAGGTAACTTAAGCTATAAACAAGCACGTATGCTTAAAAAAGGAGGTTTTGTCTTGACCAATGATGGTTGGACACTTGCCCTACCAGAACGACTTTTATTTGGTTTTGATGATTATCAAATACAACCTCACCAAGAAGGCAAACTAAATACCCTCGCCACTCAACTGATTAAATATGACCTAAACAAAATTAAGTTTATTGGTCATACGGATAATGTTGGACAAGCCAATTACAACCAACAACTGTCAGAAAAACGTGCGCAAAGCGTCGCAAACGTCTTTTTAAAGCAAGGTTATAACAGTTCAAATATTCAAATTATTGGCCGTGGTGCTGAACAGCCGATGGTCTCTAATGACACTGAGACCAATCGTGCCATCAACCGTCGCGTAAATGTCACCATCATTCCCTAAATAGCAGAATATAAAAAAGCCACCTTATGGTGGCTTTTTTATTGTGTTTATAAATTTTAGGCATAAAAAAACCGCTATATGCGGCATCTTTTACAGTATTGTTTTTGAAATAAATGGTCGGAGCAGTAGGATTCGAACCTACGACCCCCTGGTCCCAAACCAGGTGCACTACCAGGCTGTGCTATGCTCCGCTTTCAACTTTAAAAGTTGGGGTGAATGATGGGATTCGAACCCACGACAACCGGAATCACAATCCGGGGCTCTACCAACTGAGCTACATCCACCATCATGTTCTTGCTTGTGAATAACCAATATAACGCATTTTAAATTACAGGCATAAAAAAACCGCTGTATGCGGTATCTTTTATCGACCGTTTTCTTTAAGAAAATGGTCGGAGCAGTAGGATTCGAACCTACGACCCCCTGGTCCCAAACCAGGTGCACTACCAGGCTGTGCTATGCTCCGAATTGGGGTGAATGATGGGATTCGAACCCACGACAACCGGAATCACAATCCGGGGCTCTACCAACTGAGCTACATCCACCATCACAACAAGTTTCAGATTCTAGTATCAGAACACCATTAAAATGGCGCGCCTGACAGGATTCGAACCTGTGACCATCCGCTTAGAAGGCGGATGCTCTATCCAACTGAGCTACAGGCGCATTACCGATGACATAGACTATCACGCGATTTTTGCCTTGAGAAATTGGTCGGAGCAGTAGGATTCGAACCTACGACCCCCTGGTCCCAAACCAGGTGCACTACCAGGCTGTGCTATGCTCCGTTTCATCTCAGCTTTCGCTGTATCGCATATCGTGCGGTACGGTGTGCATTCTAGGCGTGACGTTGATTAACGTCAACACCTATCTTCAAAAAAACATAAAAAATCATTTCAAGCGATTATTTATCAAGCACTTTAATCATTTTTCAAGCAAAAATTAACGTTTTAAACTGGCGCTGAAATTCAACATCCGATCTAAAGGCAATTTAGCACGCTCAGCCAATGCCGGATCTACAAAAATTTCCTGATCGCCTTTTTGTAAAACTTCCAGAATGCCATCCAATTCATTCATCGCCATCCAAGGGCAATGCGCACATGAACGACAAGTCGCTCCCTCACCTGCCGTCGGTGCTTCGATGAGAATTTTATTCGGCACAGCTTGCTGCATTTTATAAAAAATACCGCGATCTGTTGCCACGATTAAACGTTCGTATGGCAAGGTTTGTGCAGCCTTGATCAATTGCGAGGTGCTACCGACGGCATCTGCAATATCCACCACAGACTCTGGTGACTCTGGATGTACCAAAACTGCTGCATCAGGATACAGCGCTTTCATATTAGCAATACCACGTGCGCGGAACTCTTCATGGACAATACATGCCCCATCCCATAGCAACATGTCTGCACCGGTTTTCTTTTGAATATAGCGACCGAGATGCTGATCGGGTGCCCAAATAATTTTTTCACCTAAACTATCTAAATGCTCAACAATTTCAACAGCACAGCTCGAGGTTACCACCCAATCTGCACGCGCTTTCACTGCCGCCGAGGTATTGGCATATACCACAACCGTATGATCCGGATGTGCATCACAAAATTTGGTAAATTCATCGACAGGACAACCCAAATCAAGTGAGCATGTTGCTTCTAGGGTTGGCATCAATACAGTTTTTTCAGGAGATAAAATCTTCGAGGTCTCCCCCATGAATTTCACCCCTGCAACCACCAACGTCGTTGCTTCATGATCCCGACCAAAACGTGCCATTTCAAGTGAATCCGAAACGCATCCACCGGTCAGTTCTGCTAGTTCCTGCACTTCAGGATCACAGTAATAGTGTGCAACAAGGACAGCGTTACGTTTTTTGAGTTCCGCTTTAATTAATTCAAACTTATCAAGCTTTGCAGCTTCCGTTAAGTGATGCTCTTTAACATCGCCCAAACGATCCAAATGCGCTTGTACAATTGATTTTGCTTCATTTGCAATTAAGTTGTTTGCATTATTCATCACAACGTCTTCTCTATCCTTAATGCCTGCTACTACACAGGTGCTTCACAACTGACCCATAAATATGACACTTGGCTATTTTTTACCGGTCATTAAAAAGTTCCACTTATAAAAAAGCCTCACAACGGAGGCTTTTCAAAAACATCAAATTTATGAACGGTAATCTGCGTTAATCTTAACATAGTCATACGACAGGTCACAGGTATACACAGTATCTCGCGCACTGCCACGTCCTAAATCTACACGGATCGTGATCTCAGATTTCTCCATCTCTGCAGCCCCTGCTGCTTCGGTATAATCTGCTGCGGCACCACCGTCTTTACAGATTTGAACATCACCTAACCAGACCTGAATTTTTTCAACATCTAAGTTTGGCACACCTGCATAACCAATAGCTGCCAAAATACGGCCCCAGTTTGGATCTGATGCGAAGATTGCAGTTTTAACCAACGGTGAATGTGCAATGCTATAAGCAATATCACAACATTCTTGAGTATCTGCACCGCCTTCTACCGCCACAGTAATAAACTTCGTCGCACCTTCACCATCACGGACAATGAGCTGTGCAAGACGTTTCATTACACGTGTTAACACGTCTAAAACAGCAGCATAACGTGAATCTGATTCTGAAGTAATTTCTACGCCACCAGCTTGGCCCGTTGCAATCAAAATACATGAGTCATTCGTTGAGGTATCACCATCCACCGTAATACGGTTAAACGACAGGTTAACTGTAGTTTTCAAAAGCTGTTGCACCAGCTCACGGCTAATGGGTGCATCAGTCGCCACATAACTCAACATGGTCGCCATATTTGGACGAATCATGCCTGCGCCTTTAGAAATACCTGTCATGGTATACAGGACGCCATCTAACTCAAATTGTTCAGATGCACCTTTAGGTGTGGTATCTGTGGTCATAATGCCCGTTGCCGCTTCCAACCAAGCGTCTTCTTGCAAACTGTCTAATGCCGGTTGCAAGCCTTGAACCAAACGATCAATAGGTAATTGCTCACCAATTACACCTGTTGAAAATGGAAGAACTTCTGTATTTTGAACACCTGCCAGTTCTGCCAGTTTCGCACACGTCGCCTCAGCATTTGCCATGCCGATTTTGCCAGTACCGGCATTGGCATTTCCGGTGTTAATCACTAAATAACGTGGATTACCTGCTAATAAGTGCGCTTTCGAAATATGGACCGGTGCTGCACAAAATGCATTTTGAGTAAAAACGCCTGCGACATTAGAACCTTCAGCAAATTCAAAAATGACAAGGTCACGTCGGTTCTGATAGCGCACATACGCTTCAGCCGAACCGATTTTTACACCTTTCACCACATGCATCTGTGGCATAGATACGTCACCAACTGCCATTTTTCAACGTCCAACTATATGAGTTATAAAAAATACAGCTTAGTGCAAAATCTATAAAAAATCGAGCAGAAGCACGGTTTTGCTGTAATTTTATTGTGGATTTCTTTTGCACATAAAAAAACCAGCCTTTCGACTGGTCTTTATCGCTGTTCGTCGTAAATTAGTTACGCGCAAGCTGAGTTGCTTCATCAAGAAGCACTTGTTTCGCTTTTTGTTGACTCGCAGCAGAAAGGGCTGGGTTTTCAGCCACAATACGGTCAGCATTCGCCGCATTGGCTGCTGCAATTTTTGCAGTTTGCAATACGATTGGACGATTTGGATTGGCAAAGGTATAACGAATACCCGTACGCGGGCTTGCTACAGTCACTTGACCGTCAGTACCAATCTGTACTTGAGTTGTTGTTGGACCAACTGCTTGTTGAACTTTCTCTACAGAAGTCGTCTGAGGAGCGTTTGCAAAGGTGAAAGTTGGCAAAGCCAAAGCAGCAATCATGAACGGTTTTAGTACTTTTTTCATTGTCTTTTCCGTCTTACGGTTATTGATAGAAACTAAATAACATTTAATCCGCTGCACTGCAAATACTATTCAGGTCAGATCAGCTGAGTAAATAAAAAATCAGAGCGCGATGGCTCTGATTTATTTGAAATTAAACAATGCTGTTTAAATTTTACCGTGACATTGTTTATATTTTAGACCTGAACCACATGGGCACGGTGAGTTACGACTTTCTGGCGGAACAATCACTTGCTCTGCAGGTGTGTATTGCGCATCGATAACATCATTACCATTGGCTTCAGCCAACAAATTATCAAAGTCGTTGTGTGACAGCTGAAGATTCATTGATTCAGCTTGAGCCTGTTTTTGAGCTTCCATTTCTGCAAGTTCTTCGGCTGTAGGCACATGGATACGAGATAAATCTGTCACGACATCGGACTTAATCACAGCGAGCATGTTTACAAATAAATTAAAGGCTTCTTTTTTGTATTCTTGCTCAGGATTTTTCTGCGCATAACCACGTAAATGAATCCCTTGACGTAAGTAATCCATTGCTGCCAAATGCTCTTTCCAATGGCGGTCCAATGAATTCAACATAAAGTGACGTTCGAGCATTGCAGCCGTTTCGTCACCCATTTGCGTACGACGTGAACGGTAGTGCTGAAGAACTTCATCAGTAATACGTTCAACCAAAGCTTCTTCATCCAAACGACGATCTTGCTCTAACCACTGCGAAATTGGCAGTTCAATCGATAGATCTTCACGTAGCGCCTTTTCAAGACCTTCTATATCCCACTGATCGTGAATAGACTCAGGTGGAATATATATTTCGATCATGCCTTTAGTCACATCCTGAATCATCGTTTCGATGTAATCTTGTAAAGACGGTTCAACAAGAATTTCATCACGCTGAGAGTAAATAATCTTACGTTGTTCGTTGTTTACGTCATCGTATTTCAATAAATTTTTACGAATATCGAAGTTACGTGCTTCAACTTTACGTTGTGCATTTTCAATCGAGCGTGACACCATTTTATGCTCAATGGCTTCATCTTCTTTCAGACCCATGGCACGCATCATTGCAACTACGCGATCACCTGCGAAGATACGCATCAAGTCATCTTCAAGCGACAAGTAGAAACGTGACACACCTGGGTCACCTTGACGGCCCGCACGACCACGTAACTGGTTATCGATACGACGAGATTCATGACGTTCTGAACCAATGATGTGTAAACCACCAGAGTTCAGCACCATTTCATGATTTTGTTCCCACTCTGCTTTCAAACGTGCTTCATCTGCTTCAGTCGGCTCTTCAATCTTCGCCAGCAACGCTTTCCAGTTACCACCTAACAGAATATCAGTACCACGACCAGCCATGTTAGTCGCAATGGTTACTGCACGAGGTGAACCCGCTTGCGCAATAATATCCGCTTCGCGCTCATGTTGTTTCGCATTAAGTACTTCATGTTGAATACCAGCTTCTTTCAGCTTATCTGATAAAATTTCAGAGGCTTCAATGGTTGCTGTACCAATCAGGATCGGTGCAACACCCGCTTCATGAACACGTTGAATTTCTTGAATGATGGCGTTGTATTTACCTTCACGGTTTAAATAGATTAAATCGTTTTGGTCATTACGAATCATCGGGCGATGGGTTGGAATAAGTACAACATCCAAGCCATAAATTTCTTTCATCTCTGCAGCTTCAGTATCTGCAGTACCCGTCATCCCTGATAATTTTTTGTATAGACGGAAATAGTTCTGGAATGTTGTAGTTGCTAAAGTTTGGTTTTCAGGTTGAATTTCCAAACCTTCTTTTGCTTCCACTGCTTGATGCAAACCTTCTGACCAACGGCGACCCGGCATGGTACGACCAGTGTTTTCATCGACAATGATCACTTCACCTTCGTGGATGATGTAATGCACGTTGCGTTGGTATAGGTAATGCGCACGAATGGCCGCAGAAACATGGTGCACCAAGTTTAAATTAGCAGATGAATATAGACTTTCACCTTCAGCAAGCAAGCCCATTTGAATCAATTCAGCTTCAACAGTTTCATAACCGACTTCGGTCATTTCTACAGAGCGCTGTTTTTCGTCAATCCAGAAGTGACCACCATCTGGTACCTTCTCTTCTTTTTGTGCATGAAGTTTTGGTGGAATGCTGTTAATGGCAGCATACAACTGAGATGAATCTTCTGATTGACCAGAAATGATCAACGGTGTACGCGCTTCATCAATCAGGATCGAATCGACCTCATCGATGATGGCATAGGTTAAGCTGCGCTGTTTTTTCTCAGCAGCAGAAAACACCATGTTGTCACGCAAGTAATCGAAACCGAATTCGTTGTTGGTACCGTAAGTAATGTCAGCTCGATACGCTTGAGCTTTTTCAGTTGAGTCTTGCATTGAGTAAATAATCCCAATGCTTAAACCTAAAAATTCGAATAATGGACGGTTTAATTCAGCATCACGCTGTGCGAGATAGTCGTTCACCGTAATCACGTGAACACCTTCACCACTAATCGCATTGAGGTAACAAGCAAGCGTTCCCATGAGGGTTTTACCTTCACCGGTACGCATCTCTGCGATCTTACCTTCATGCAAGGTAATACCACCAATCAGCTGTACGTCATAATGACGCATGCCCATGACACGCTTCGCAGCTTCACGACAAACAGCAAACGCTTCAGGTAATAATTTATCAAGGCTGTCGCCTTTTTTATAACGTTCTTTGAATTCTTCAGTTTTTGCAGATAAGTCTGCATCGCTTAGAACAGATATCGTCGGCTCGAGCGCATTAATCTTCTCTACGATTTTACGCATGCGTTTGAGTTCGCGCTCATTTTTGGTACCGAAGATTCCTCCGATCAGACTTGCCAACATGAATAGACTCTCTAAATCTTGCTTGTCAAATGAATATATTTTCTTAGTCGTTATTATGGTGCTAGAAATTCGAAGTACAAGGGTTTTGCACAAAAATCCCCTTAAATATTCTGCGCTCGGGTTCTAGCCCCGGAGACTTAAGGCAAGCTAATGTAACAAATTTTCTGCAGACAACATAGTGACTCTGTCGTGAGATATTTCGCATTTATCCCCCAATAAAACTGTTTTATATGAAATATATTCATAAAGAAATGAAAAAACACTATTTTTAATCATAAAAAAAATCCTTCATATTTATTTTCAAGTTAAACAAATTCAATAAATACGGGGATATTCCATGACGATTCGTTTAGGTGATACTGCACCAGACTTTACTCAAGACTCAAGCGAAGGCAGCATTCATTTTTATGACTTTTTAGGTGACAGTTGGGGCATTTTATTTTCGCATCCTGCCGATTACACCCCAGTCTGCACCACAGAACTTGGATTTACCGCAAAACTAAAAGATGAATTTAGCAAACGTGGTGTCAAGGCCATTGCCCTGTCTGTTGATGATGTTGAGTCGCATCATGGTTGGATTAACGACATTAATAATACTCAAAATACCACGGTCAACTTCCCGATCATTGCAGACAAAGACCGTAAAGTGTCCACCCTTTATGATTTCATTCACCCCAATGCCAGCGAAACATTAACTGTTCGCTCTTTGGTGATCATCGATCCAAATAAAAAAGTCCGTTTAATCATTACTTATCCTGCATCTACAGGGCGTAACTTCCATGAAATTTTACGTATCATTGACTCTTTGCAACTGACAGACAACCATAAAGTTGCAACACCGGCCAACTGGCAACAAGGTGAAGATGTTGTGATTGTGCCGTCATTAAAAGATGAAGAGGAAATCAAACAACGCTTTCCTCAAGGATATAACGCAGTTACGCCTTACCTTCGTTTAACGCCTCAACCTAAGTGAGGATAAAACGGAGCATTACGCTGTCCGAGCGCAAGATAAGAAGCTCTGCTGTGAGTGACCAAAGCGAAGGTACAAATTTAACTATTTTTAAGCGCAGCACCTAAGCAAACTAAGTATCATAACCATAGTTAATATAGTTTTCCCCCTTCAGAACGAATGACGAGCCCGTTCTGGCATTCTCCAACCTGCTCATCTCCGGATGAGCTTTTTTTGATTACAAATTCCTCTCAGGGATTAGATTGGTTAAACATCACAATTCCGTTATAACTAATAAAAACTTGAAAATAACAAACCGTGATTCATCAAATTCATCATTTACATTGTGGTAGTTTTTGTCCAACGTGTGCCCCTTTATTTGGACAGAAAGGCTTTCGCGCACATTTGGTCTGTCATTGCCTGCTCATTGAAACCGATAAAGGGCTCGTCTTAGTCGATACAGGACTGGGCTTACAAGATTATTTACATCCACAAAATCGTTTAGGTCGGTTTATTTCACGCACAGCGCAGATCAAATTTAATCCGCAACTGAGTGCGACTCATCAAATTCAAAAATTAGGCTTTAAGGCTCAAGATGTTCAACACATTTTGTTGTCACACTTAGATTTTGATCATGCTGGCGGGATCTCTGATTTTCCGCAGGCGACCGTGCATGTCTTAGCCAGTGAATATAATGCCACTCAAAACCTTCATAGCTTAAAATCACGACTGCGCTATCGACCACAGCAATTCCAACTGCATCGTTATTGGAATTTTATCGAAAGCATCGGGACGCAAGCATGGTTTAACTTAGAGCACACTGCCGGTCTATCTATTTTTCAAGATGACATTTTAATGCTCCCGCTTTTGGGACATACCGCGGGTCATGCCGGTATTGCAATAAAAAATAACCATCGCTGGTTGTTATATTGTGGCGATGCTTATTACTCACATCATCAATTAAATCCAAATTTTCATTCGCGGGCCTTAAATCAGCTTGAACGTTTATTTGCCACCGACAATACACAGCGACTGCACACACTTCATAAGATTCAGCAGTTAGCGCAGCATCCGGACATCGATCTCATCTGTGCACATGACCCATTCGAATTCGCTCGCTATCAGAATACAAGCTATGACCGCTAAAATCCTACCAATGATCCTACTCAGTGTTAGCTTCAGCTTCACGGGTTGCATGACATCAAATCCATTACCGTTAAATGAACGTCCTCAGCATTGGGGCAAAGTCGTTCATCAACAGCATAATTTTTATCAAATCAGCCCAACAGTATTTCGCAGTGAACAACCTGATGCAGATCTCGCCCCTGTTCTACGAGAACAGCACATCGATGTGATCATAAATTTACGTTCACGGCACCATAACCCAGAACGCTTAAAAAATACTATTGATACACAAAAGATTAAATTTGCACATATTCCGATACACACGTGGCAAATCGATCGTGAAGATTTACTGGCGGTGATGAAAACCATAAAAGAAGCTGAACAACAGCAGCAAAAAGTATTAATCCATTGCTACCACGGCTCAGACCGTACAGGAGCGAGTGTGGCCATGTACCGTATTATTTTTCAGCATTGGTCCATTGAGGAAGCAAAACGTGAAATGAAACAAGGTGGTTATGGCTTCCACCCTATTTGGAAAAATATCGACCGATTATTCAGCCCTGAAAATGTAAAATGGATTCAGCAGCAACTACTGAATCCATCTTATTAAAAGTCATTCCTCAAATAAACTTAGCGTTTATCGAGTGGTACCCAATCAATCACCCACGCCGATTTCATATTCAAACTTGCATCTGAATTGATCTTTTTACGTGTTGCGTCCGCAGCATCACGGTCCTTCGAAGGGCCGACCATAATACGAATGCCTTTAGATGTAGGACTCTTCGTCACTTTATAGCCTTTTGCACGTAATTTTGCAGCAACAGCATCTGCATTGGCTTCATTAGCAGCCAGTGCAACTTGCACCATCCATTGCTTATCGCCATTTTCCAACAGATCACGTGCTTTTTCAGCTTCAGCTTTTTTCTTGGCTTCTGCTTTACGCTTTTCTTCTGCCTTATGTTTTTCTTCGGCTTTACGCTTTTCTTCAGCTTGTTGCTTCGCTTCGGCTGCTTTCTTATCTGCTGCTTTTTTCTCAGCTTCAGCATGTGCTTTACGTTCAGCTTCTTTTTGAGCATCCGCTTTACGTTTTGCTTCGGCTTTTTGTTTATCTGCTGCGATACGTGCCTGATCAGCCTTTTGCTGCGCCGACTGAGTCTCTAACTTTTTTTGAGCCGCCAACTTATCCTCAGCTAAACGCTTTTGCTTTGCTTTTTCATCTTCAACCAATTCGGGAGGAATATTATCCGAACTTTGTTGAGCTGAACGATGTGCGTTTAAAGCCGCATATTCTTCTGCTGCTTTACGTGCTGCATCAGCCTCCGCTTGTTGTTGCATCGCTAAAAATTCTGCTGCACGTGCTTCTTGCTCCGCAACCGATTTTTCACGGGTACGTCGTTGTTCTTCGAGCAAACGCTTTTCAGTTTCAACATCAACAGTCAATGATGACATTTTACCCGCACCCTGACCTTGTTGCTCAACTTGAGCCATTTCAGGGGTTTGGCTTTGATTTTGATGTATTTCTTCTTTGCCTTTAAGTAAAAGTGCGGCCAGCAGTACACCACCACCTAATAAAACAACACCACCCATCCAGCGTTGTTTGTTATTCATTGACATTCTTCCAGATACTCCCATACCGCTTCTAAGGTATGAAATGAACCACATACCAGAATCAGCTGATTATTCTTTGTTTCTTCCAGCGCGGACTTAAAAGCTAATTGCACATTGTCATAATGTTCTACGACTTGATGCTGCAGTGCGCTATCCAATTGTGTGATAGATGCCGCACGTGGCACATTTAATTGTGCAATTTTCCACATTCTTACCGTATCTTTCAATAAGTTAACGACAGAATTTATGTCTTTATCAGTCAGCATGGAGAAAACGCTGATCACTTCTGTGTATTGTTTATTGTACTGGAGGAAATTTCGCAATTGCTTTAACAAAAATTCAACACCATGCGGGTTATGTCCCGCATCGAAAATCACCGTTTTTCCTGCAATTTCTCTAACTTCAAAACGACCTTGTAACTTGGCATTGATAATCCCCTGAGCGATCGACTGCTGAGAGACCACCAAACCACTGGCCAAGATTGCCGCTACAGCCGTAGAGATATTTTCGAGCGCCAAAGAACCCACGGGTAGTTTTAAAGTTGTACCTGATGAAGCAAACATCCAAGATTGTCCGTCATCACTGTACTGATAAAAATAATCACGATTGAGTACATGTAAAGCGGCTTGGCAATCTTCTGCTTTTTGACGAATGGCTTCAGGCAAAACTTGCTGCCCACCAAAAATTACGGGAATATTTGGACGAATAATTCCTGCTTTCTCAAAAGCAATTTTTTCAATGGTGTCGCCCAACCAATCGGTATGGTCTAAACCAATATTGGTAATCACTGCAACATCTGGATCGACGACATTGACCACATCAAGTCGACCACCGAGACCTACTTCAAGTACCCATACATCGCAATGTTGCTGTTTAAAAATAACAAAAGCGGCCAAAGTGGTCGCTTCAAAAAAAGATAAACTTAATTCACATTCACGACGCGCCTGATCAACAGCTACAAAAGCATCAATCAGGGTTTTGTCAGCCACTTCAACACCTTGAAGCTTTACACGTTCATTGAATCGATAGATATGCGGTGATTGGTAGAGCCCCACGTTATACCCTTGGGCATTTAAAATTGCAGCCAAAGTGGTCGTGGTTGAACCTTTACCGTTTGTTCCCGCGACCGTCAGCACTTTCGCATCAGGCTGGGTTACACCTAGTCGTTCCGCAACAGGAATTACCCGCTCCAGTCCTAAATCAATACCCGTAACATGAACATGGCTCCAATAATCGAGCCATGTGTTTAAAGAATCAGTTGCAAGTGGTGCTGTGTTCAAGGCAAGTTCATCAATTTCGCTACAATACGATAAACTGTATCACGTAATGCATGACGGTGGACAATTTGATCGACTACACCATGATCAAGCAAGTATTCTGCACGTTGGAACGGTTCTTCCAATTTTTCACGTACAGTTTGCTCAATCACACGCTTACCAGCAAAACCAATCATGGCTTTCGGTTCAGCCAAGTGAACATCACCGAGCATTGCCAATGATGCAGTCACACCACCATAGACTGGATGTGTCAGCACCACTAGATAAGGCAAGCCAGCATCTTTCATTTTTTGGATGGCAGCAGAAGTACGCGCCATTTGCATGAGTGACAACATGCCTTCTTGCATACGTGCACCGCCAGAGGCAGCGAAGCAAATAAGCGGTTGTTTTGCTTTAATCGCAAGTTCAGCCGCTTGAACAAAACGGTCACCAACCACAGTGCCCATTGAACCGCCCATGAAATCAAATTCAAATGCGGTTGCAATCATTGGAATGCCTTTCAGCGTTCCTTGCATCACCACTAAAGCTTCTGTTTCACCGGTTTTCTTCTGCGCTTCAGACATACGGTCTGGATACGCTTTGCTATCTACAAATTTAAGTGGATCTTTGGCTTTAAATTCTTGACCCAATTCTTTTTGTACTTGGTCAAAGAACCAGTTCAAACGATCACGCGCTTTCATTCGCAAGTGTTCATCACACTGCGGACAAACGTAGGCATTAAATGACATTGCAGTACGAGTCACAAGTGCATGACACTCAGGACATTCAATCGTCGGCTCAGTAAATGTCGCCTTTAATGCTTGCTGTTCATCAGGTACATGAATACCTGGTACCGCACGCTCTGTCCATGGCGTAGATGCGCTCAGAATTTTGCCTGTTTTTGCGTCTTGACTCATACTAACTCATCGAGCGCAGCTCGAAGCTCCTTCACTTTATTCACTGTTTCGATTACAGCTTGTTCTGGCGCTAAGTTTGCAAATTGTTTAACAAAAGCACTACCTACAATCACCGCATCTGCAGCCACACCCATGGCTTTCGCCGATGCTGCATCACTAATACCAAAGCCAACGCCGACAGGTACCTGAGTATACGATTTGATTTTTTGAATACGTGCCGCAGCTTCAGCAACGTCTAAAGTCGCTGCACCTGTCACACCTTTCAAAGAAACATAGTAGATAAATCCACTGGCTTGTTTCACCACATGCTGAATACGTTCATCAGTGGATGTTGGCGCAAGTAAAAAGATTTGATCCATGTCGTATTTTTTCAATACTGCATCTAGATCTTTTGCTTCTTCTGGTGGAAGGTCCACCAAGAGCACGCCATCTACACCGCATTCATGTGCATAGGCAACAAACTTTTCATAGCCGATTACTTCAACAGGGTTTAAATAGCCCATCAGTACTACTGGTGTTTCTGTATCGTTTTTACGGAACTCTTTCACCATGTTCAAGGCATCTAGAGTATTGGTTCCCCCAGCAAGCGCACGCTCAGCGGCAAGTGCAATAACAGGACCATCCGCCATTGGGTCTGAAAATGGAAGACCCAATTCGATCACATCTACACCTGCCTCAACCATTTGATGTAACAAAGGTACCGTTACTTGTGGATGAGGGTCACCAGCCATAACATAAGAAACCAAGGCCTTACGCTGTTGAGATTTAAGCGTTCCAAATCGAGTGGCTAAACGTGACATAGGGTTATACTTTCCTTGAATGAATCAAAACTATGATGTGGGTTTTGTCGAAATACAAGACATCGCATTGTAACGCTATTTTTTACCCATTGAACAGGGTATACAATCCTCAGTCGGCATTTCTCATGCAAACATAATTTTCCAGAACAACCCGAAAGCATCATTTACCGATATTTCAGTTTTTTTCACAATGATCAAAGATGCCTAATTTTAGGATCTGGCAAAATTATAAGGTTTTAGACTAACTTAATTTTATCATCAAAAAAATGTTAAAAATAACAGGCTTAGCATTTACATTTTAATTTTCCTTAAATTGCAAAACCTGCTTTATACTAGCCGCATACTTTTATTTTTTTATCTCCTATGTCCTCCGATTCACAAGTGAAAGTGCCTGCTCGGGCATTTGCACTGCTCCCGCTTATTGTTTTTCTGACCATTTTTTTGGGCAGTGGTATTTACCATTCCATCATTGGAACTGAGTTTGCGTTCTATCAAGTGAAAGCCCCAGTCGCTGCTCTTCCTGCAATTGTATTGGCAATTTTGCTCTATCGCGGCAAGATCAATGACGCGATTGACACATTTATGAAAGGTGCCAGCCACCCGAATTTGATCTTAATGTTCATGGTCTTTATGCTCGCTGGTGCTTTTGCCAGTGTCAGCAGTGCCATCGGTAGTGTTGATGCAACAGTGCAATTCGGACTATCGGTAATTGCGTCTGAGTTCGTGCTGCCTATGCTGTTTATTATTGCGGCCTTTATTGCCACAGCGATGGGAACCTCCATGGGCACCATTGCAGCCTGCGCGCCAATTGCCTTTGGTTTTACACAAGTCACAGAAATTGAAGTGGTGTATGCCATTGGTGCTGTGGTCGGTGGTGCTATGTTTGGTGATAATCTGTCGATGATTTCAGATACCACCATTGCTGCAACGAACAGTCAAAAAGTTCAACTTCGCGATAAATTTAAGGTCAATGTCTGGATTGCTATTCCTGCATCGATCGTTAGCATTTGTATCTATTTAATTATGAGTCAAGGTTCACAAGCGATTGAACACAAAGCTTATAATGCGTGGCTAATCCTGCCGTATTTAGCCGTATTTATTTTGGCCTTTTCACGTTTGCACGTGCTTGCTGTGCTGACTATTGGTGTCTTACTGTCTGGTTTGATTGGTTTGGTGATTCAACCTGAATTTAATTTTTTAAGCTTAAATAATTCTATTTATGACGGCTTTACCGGCATGTTTGAAGTTGCCCTGCTTTCTATTTTCTTGGGTGGTATTTCTGCCATTATGCAAAAAGAAGGCGGTTTAGAATGGCTGATTCAACGTATTTACAGCATGACACGCTGCTTTAAAGTTGGTGCTGAACGCGCAGGTGAAATTGGTATCAGTTTCTTGGTGATTTTCTCCAACCTATTTGTAGCAAATAACACTGTCGCAATTATTTTATCTGGTGACATGGCACGTGAAGTCGCCAAAGAATATGGTGTAGACCCTAAACGTGCTGCTGCGCTCTTGGATATTTTCTCTTGCGTAGTCCAAGGTCTCATTCCTTATGGTGCACAGCTGTTACTGGCTTGTTCGATCGCAAAACTTTCGCCTGTGGAACTGATTGGTAGTGTGTATTACTGTTGGGTCTTGGCAATCTTTGCCATCCTTGCCATTTTACTTCGGTATCCAAAATTAAAAGCTGCGGCATAAGTTTGGCTTTAAAGAAAAGCGGTCGTTTGACCGCTTTTTTTAATGTTGTTTGAAAGGCTTTTCTTAACGAGCAATCTGCAAGTTTTATTCTAATCTCAAGGCTTTTTTTCGCGCTAATAATGTCTCTCCGCTATATGCCTTAAAAGCACGTGCCAAAGCAGACTGATCTGAATAACCTAGCTGTAAAGCGATATCTGTCAAATGGGTTTGTTGTGAAAGTAGATATTCACAGCGTTTCATCCGTTCAATCTCCAAAAGTCGTTTAAACGAGGTGTCTTTCTCCTGTAGCTGTCGTTGCAGGGTTCTCACTGACAGATGTAACTCTTCTGCTAACCACTCTATTTTAGGGGCTTGCTGTTGTAATTTGAGATAATCTGCGATGCATTGTTGCATCTGTAGAATTGGATCTGCATGTTGCGGACGCGCGGCGATCGCCTCTTCGGCCTGACGTAATAACAATTGCATCAGCGATGGGTCAGCAAGTTCTGACTTTAAATCCAAACTGTCTGCATGAATCACAAATGAATATTTAAGGGTCGAAAATTCCATTTGGCAGCCATAAAACTTTTCATAGTGATAACGTGCCATCCGCGGCGCATGGGCAAAATGAATGCGGAGTAACTTTAAAGAATCTGGAAAAATTTGCTTGGCCAAATGTGCCATACAGGCCATGGTCAACTCATTCACCAAAGCATATTCATCATCATGCTGTGGCCAAGACAGAATAATTTGATGATCTTGATGGCTCATATTCATTGGCACAATTTGCGCCCCATCAATCACCAAACGACTAAATCGCATCACATATTGCAAAGCATCTGCAACGCTATTACTCAGTGTCGCCATATAGCCTAACACCCCAAAATGCTCCGCACGAATATACTTGGCCATTTCAAAAACCAATTGCGGACAATCCAGATGCTGCTGAGTCAGTTGCATGATGCTGTTAAAAAAAGAATTCGGCGATTGAGAGTCGATCGGCAAAGACAGCACATGCTGAATTTGCGCAGCATACGGCGCAATCCATTCGAGCTGTGTATAGTTTAATTCACGCTCAAGTAAGACCATATTCCATAGTTGGAAGTAACCATTTGGGATCTGAATTTCAGCCATCTCGCCCCTCTTTCTGACCTGCCAATTCTGACATTTTATATTTTCTTCATGGCGTAAAATGTATAAAAATTGGCAATATCTGTCAAAACAAAGTGCAATTTCTCCGACATACTGCAATCAATACGACTCGCACAGAAAAAATATCATGAATGCTATCGTCAAATATCAAGTCGAACCCATTGTTCGCACAAAGCTAAATTTTAAGTTAGAAGAAATCCCGCGCTATTGGTTTGGCGGAGACCCCTTTTTAACACGTATGTTTGATGCCTTGAGCCTGACCTTTCCTGATGGCGAGCGCTATTTTATTGAATCTGTACGTCTGTTCCGCAGTCAAATTCAAGACCCTGATTTACAACAACGTGTCGCTGACTTTATTCGTCAAGAAGCGCAGCACGGTATGGCGCATGACAAAATGAATATGTTGATGAAACAACAAGGCATGCCTGTCGATGCGTTCATTAAACGTCTGAATAAAATTTTTAAATTTGAACTGAGCAAGCGCTCACCAGAATACAACATTGCCATGACGGCTTCCGCCGAGCATTTAACTGCGCTGATGGCTGAAACGTTCTGTAGCCAAAAGTCCGTCTTAGAATCTGCGCATCCTTATGTCCGTGCATTATTTATTTGGCATGCGATAGAAGAAATGGAACATCGCGATGTGGCTTTTGATGTGATGAAAGATGTGGCGAAGGTCGATGAAAATTTAAAGAAATTCACTCTGGTCTGGACCAGTGGATTGATGCTCGGCTTTACCTTATACCGTGCCAATGTGATGCTGAAACATGACGGCTTCAGTTTCACTGAACGTTTAAAATTAAATATGAAAGGCTTACCGTGGTTCTTTGGTAAAAATGGCACCCTCACCCGTATGAGCAAACCATATCGAGATTGGTTTAAAAAAGACTTCCATCCGAGTCAGCATCCCATTGTGCAAAATTATGATCTCTGGTTAAAAACTTATGAAGAAACCAATGATCCGATACAAGCAGCTGAAGTGTTTTGGCAAGCTGCAAAATAAAAATTGAATAAAAAAAGCCGCATCGATTGCGGCTTTTTTATAGGCTTAGACTTACCATTTGGCATAGTGCTGCTCAAGTAAACCATATTCATTTAAGAATACAATTTCTTCGTCATCACGTTGAATTGTACCGCTAATTTTTGCCTGCCATTGACTGAACTGACTACCGACCAATCTTAAATTCAGGTTTTCATAGCGCCGCCAACCTGTGCTGACGATCAAATTTAAGCTGTTGTCTAATGAGCTAATATTCCATTGATTATCGCCTTGTTGCTGAAACAGCACATCAGACATGGCATACAAATGTCCATTGACCCACAGGCAATTTTCATTGCCAAAGCTTTCATTTACACCAGAGGCAAGATTGATCCCAACGCGTCGATTTTGACTATCCCAAAAGTTACACGACAGCCAAAACCATGCGGTTTCAGGACGAAGAAAACCACAGGTATCATCTAAAGACACCAATGTCCGGTCATGAAATTGAATGGTCTTGCCTTGTTTATTGATAAAGAAACCTTCACAGCCTAACGTCGTTAGTTTTTGAGTATAGGTCCAACCATTAATCCCTGTAGGGCTACACATACTCAGCGGATCAGTCCCCGCACAAAACACTCGGGCACTCAGTTTGAGTTCACCATGTTTCGACATTTGAATGTATCGCACACCATTGGCATGCTGAATGTCCAGTTGAATCCCTGACTTAATAAAATGACTCTGATTAAATAAAGGTTGTTCATCTAAAACGGTATTACGTGACAGGAAATTAATCGAATTCCATTCCAATACTTCATTCGAAATATGATCATACACATAGACAAAACCGTGCCCCGCCCACGCGATATCGGCGATCGCTAGACCAATCGTATAATGTTCATGCTGAATACAACAAAATTTAAATTTTTTATATTTTAAACGCTTACGCCAACCTTGAAGTCGTTTTCCATACGGTGTCTTATATTCATACTTACTTAAATCGATGCGATTGGGAAGTTCACTAAAACGCCCATAATGCGGCTGTCCATTCGGCCGTATTAAATCCATATACGCCATTCCATTGAGGTTTAAGGTCTAAATCCTGAATGTTATTATGCCTATTATTTAACGCCTGAAAAGACAATCCATCTGATTTCAGGCGAATATCACAAAAAAATATAAAAGCTGACATTTCAGCTCTTAATCATCACAATTATTCATTTATTAAGATGTAATCATTTTTCCATGAATTTTGCTGGCTATGCGGGGTTTCAACCAATTCGATATAGCGCCCATAGACATGATCAATCGCAATACAATCATCAACATCTAGGGTTCGGTCGGTATGTTGTTTTTGCCAATGTGACTCAAAAAAAGCCTTGCCCCGTTGTTTTGCAACGCTGGCATTTTGTCCCGTCACCAAAACATAACGATGTAATTCACCAAATTCGCGGGCATCATATCCCCCGAGATTAATCAGCCATAATTTTTCATCTTCAGCTCGGGGCGCGGCATCACAAAATTGGATACGATAATGCCGATTTTCAGTGCTGACTGTATGTACCTGTGCCCAAGCATCAATATGTAAGCCTTTTTGCTCACCAAACCATGCCGTTCTCAGTTGTGGATAAACCTCTTCTAATGCGTTACCCACTGCAAGAATGACATCATGCACTTCGATATTTGCTCTTGGATGGCGTCCGCCGAGCATCACCATAAATAAACTGGACACGATCTCCCCCTATTTTTGACTTCAACTACCCACATAGGGCTGAAGTAATTTCAACAAAATCACGCTGCCTAAAGAGAGTACTGCATTGTTGACGAAATGAATGAGTAAGACATGCCAAATATTTCTCGTCCACAAATAGATGAGGTTGAGAAATAGACCTGCAATCATAAAACTGATGGTCGCAATCAAATCGCCATCGAAATTATGATAATGAATCAAGCCAAATAAAATTGAGTTCAGTAATACCAATATCACTCGCCACAGCCAAGGCTGTATAAATAGCTTTTGCAGCAAGGTATAGCGGAAAATAATATCTTCAAGCAAAGCGGTAAATAATGGCCCAAGGCTGATGATCAGCAAGCTAAAAAACGCAATCGTATTGGGATCAATGGTCGATTCTTTTTCAATGCTCTCACCGACGGGCAACAGACTGCGTGTAAAAGAAATCACCACTTGTAAAGCGACTGCACCAACAACCACCAACAGGCTTGAACGCCAAAAGGCCTGTTTATACTTTTGCCAGTGCGTATACAGCATCGTTTTATAGAGCCAACACACGGCAATAAATAAAATACCGCGAAAGATCGAATCACCCAAAGCAACCTGAGCTGAAACACCAAAAAATTGGTCTAAGACATAACTGTTGAGCAAGATCAGCGGAAGAATACACAGCGCAAAAGTATCACGCCATTGCCAAGAAATATGGGTGGGAAAGGATTCTGCACGAACCAATTGGGTAAATGTCATTGTTATAAAGTCTTTCTAAAGCAATAAAATTTCCACAGTATTGTGATTTATTTCACACTTTTATTCTGCATTTATTTTATAGTGATTTGCCTCAATAAAATTTTCAGCAAGAAAAAATCGCGCGGAATTACTTCTGCGCGATTTGATATTTCAGAATATATAACCTCTCCCAAACCCTCTCCTTAAAGGAGAGGGCTTAAAGGAATTTACATCTCAACCATTTCCACGCCATCAATGCGGGCAACGGTCATTAAGTCTTTATCACCACGGCCTGATACAGTCGCAATAATAATTTGGTCTTTGTCCATGGTCGGCGCAAGTTTCGTCACATAAGCCATGGCATGTGAGCTTTCCAATGCAGGGATAATACCTTCAATTTGGGTTAAATCACGGAAGCCTTGTAGCGCTTCAGTGTCATTGATTGGCACATAGTTCACACGGTGCATATCTTTGAGGAAACTGTGCTCAGGGCCTACACCTGGGTAATCCAAACCTGCAGAGATTGAATGTGTTTCAATGATTTGACCTTGATCATCCGACATCAAGTACGTACGGTTACCGTGAAGTACACCGACATGACCTGCGTTTAATGGTGCAGAATGCTTGCCCGTTTCAATGCCGTAGCCTGCAGCTTCAACACCGTACATTTTCACATCTTCATCATTTAAGAATGGATAGAATAAGCCCATTGCATTTGAACCGCCGCCTACACATGCAACAAGCGCATCTGGTAAACGGCCAGCTTGTTCCTGAATTTGTTTACGCGCTTCACGACCAATAATCGATTGGAAATCACGAACCAATTGCGGATACGGATGCGGACCTGCAACGGTACCAATCACGTAATAAGTAGAATCTACGTTTGTGACCCAGTCACGCATCGCTTCGTTCATAGCATCTTTCAATGTTTTTGAACCGCTTTCTACAGGCACAACAGTCGCACCGAGTAAACGCATACGGTACACGTTCATCGCTTGACGTTTTACGTCTTCTGCACCCATGAACACCACGCATTCAAGGCCTAAACGTGCTGCAATCGTTGCCGTTGCTACACCGTGCTGACCTGCACCTGTTTCGGCAATAATACGTTTTTTACCTGAAAGCTTAGCCAGCAAAGCCTGACCAATGGTGTTATTCACTTTATGTGAACCTGTATGGTTCAGGTCTTCACGTTTTAAGTAAATTTGCGCACCACCCAACTCTTTCGACCATCGCTCAGCATAATACAAAGGACTTGGACGACCGACGTAATACGCCAAGTCACGGTCGAATTCTGCCAAAAACTGTGCATCATCTTTCATACGGAAATAGAGTTTTTCTAAGTCCTCAAGTGCTGCCATAAGAGTTTCTGACACAAAACGCCCGCCATGAATACCAAAATGCCCTTGTGCGTCAGGGAATTGGGTATAGTCAATCTTATTTTGCTGATCCACGATGGACTCCTTGCATAAAGCGTTCTATGAGTTGTTGGTCTTTAATACCTTTTGCCGATTCTACACCACCGCTCACATCTACGGCGTAAGCGCCAGTGGTTTGAATCGCTTCTTCAATATTGTCAGGCTTTAAACCGCCCGCCAAAATTAAAGGAATATCGAGTTTTGGGAACTGTGCCCAGTCAAAGCTATGCCCTGTACCGCCTTTCAGCTCAGGATGCCATGCATCTAACAGTACGGCGCTTGCCCCTGCCTGCTGAAAAGCTTGGATTTCTGCAATCACATCCAATTCAGGTTTCATTTGAATGGCTTTATACCAACGGCGTCCAACGGACTTCGCAATCGTTTGGCACTGTTCAGGGCTTTCATCGCCATGAAACTGCAGTATGTCTACAGGTGAAATTTTTAAAATAGCCTGTATGTCCACAGCCGACGCATTCACAAATAAACCCACGGTCTGCACGTACGGCGGCACATGCTGAATCAGTTTAGCGGCCTGCACTGCCGTTACACTGCGCGGGCTGGGCGCAAAGAATACAAATCCTATCGCATCTGCACCAGCTTGGACGACAGACTGAATATCTTGAGTACGTGTAATTCCGCAGATTTTGGCACGGGTTCGCATGTTGTTTTGGCTCTGACTCCGCCCTATTCATAGCCTATCTATGAATATAAAGGCGAATCATTGTAATGCAATTTTCATGCATTGCGTGGATTTTCAGCATGATTACTGCGCAAAAATAAAAAGCCCTGAATGATCAGGGCCTTTTGAAATTTTAATGAATTATTTCATCGCATAACGTAAGGTTATCCAAGCTGTGCGGCCGTCTTGATTAAATAAAGTGCTATTGCTGTAGTTGGTCGAATATTCTTTATCAAACATATTGGCAAGCTTGGCTTGAACACTGAATTCAGGCGTTGCTTGATAAGTTACTCGCGTATCTACTGTGGCAAAAGAACCCAACTCATCAGTATTTGCAGCATTGGTATAACGCTTATCTTCGGCATGAACTGAAGCGCCGACAGTCCATTTATCCATCGTATAATCAGCTGATGCATTAAAGATTTGCTTTGGCTTTAAGACCAACTGCTTGCCATGGGACCCTGCTGTCTCATTTTCAGGCTCTTGATAGGTATAATTGATATTCCAAAGAAAATTATTCAACTGCTGAGTAAGTGATAGTTCAGCGCCTTTAATTTTGGCTTTATCTATATTGCTTGGAACATAGTTCCCCGATGCATTTGGTGCCCATGCGATCATGTTTTCAATTTCATTATGGAAAGCGTTTAGCTCCCATTGAACATTGCTGACCACGCCCTTGAAACCAACTTCATAGTTTTCAGATTCCTCTGGAACCAATGTCGGGCTTTCACTTCCTGGCCAATACAAATCGTTGAATGTTGGGGCTTTGAATGCGGTGCCATAGCTGACATAAGTTTGTATGGCATCATTGAAGCGATATCCTAAAGTTGCGCTTCCAGTCGTATGATTACCAAACTGCTCGTTATCTTCCTGACGGACTGCACCTTGCACATCGAAGTTACCAAATGAACCTAGATATTGCGCAAAATAAGCTTTGTTATCACGCTCTTTAACAGCATAAGCTTTAGTACCTGAGACTTCATCATTCTGATAATCAAAGCCAAGCATCAATGTATTTTGCTGATTAAAGTTCAATGTATTCAGCCAAGATAAGCTGTCCCGCTGAGTGTTGATCACTGATGGATAGCCATCTCGGCTATCTAAC
Source organism: Acinetobacter sp. YH12231 (assembly GCF_013417755.1). Classification (NCBI taxonomy): domain Bacteria; kingdom Pseudomonadati; phylum Pseudomonadota; class Gammaproteobacteria; order Moraxellales; family Moraxellaceae; genus Acinetobacter; species Acinetobacter sp. YH12231. The sequence goes on along the minus strand of NZ_VPDJ01000028.1, from coordinate 10,230 downwards.
TTGTCTTCAGAGCGACCTAACTTTAATCCTGTAGTCCACACATCAAATGGCTTGTAGGTAGCACCAATGCTGTAAACATTTTGCTCGATTTTACTATGCACATTTTTTGCATCAATATAAGGAGAACCCCAGTCATCCCTATTATCATATTCATTTTCACCATCAACAACTAAAACACTTGCATCAATATCAAACTGATCATTGAATTTATGCCCCATACGTAAAGATGCTGACTTGTTTTCATAGCCATCTTTATCAAGGTCATAAGGCTCCGCAATATTTGTCGCATCAATGCCTTGAGTTTTTGTTCCTGCAACATTCAGTGTTGCCCAAGTATCATTTTGGCGAATATTTAAACCAACATTCCCTTGATACGTTTCATGCGAACCATAGGTAAAAGATGCAAATGGCTTTATGCCGTTTTGCGTGCCTTTACGGGTAAAGATTTGAATTACACCGCCAATCGCTTCTGAACCATACAAGCTAGAACGCGGACCACGCAGAACTTCGACACGCTCAATCTGATCAATTGGGAAGTGTTCAAAAGCCGTTTCACCAAGCGTTGCTGAACCTACCTTTTGACCATCCACCAAGACCAATGCATGGCGATTACCCGTACCGCGAATTGAAACACTGGTAACTTTACCTAAACCGCCAGTATTGCTATACGTGACGCCCGGCACAGTACGTAATAAGTCTTGTAATGAATTAAATTGCTTACGTTCAATTTCTTCACGGCTAATCACGGTCACTGCTGCCAAAGTTTTTTGTGAGTCTTGCTCAACAATATTGGCAACGGTGTTGGTAATGACTGGAAGTTGATGAACTTGGTCTTCTGCCATGGCCGCAGAAAGTGGAGATAAAACAAAAAGCGACCCGATAAGAGTCTTAGAGAAAGAATGCATGCTGTATTCCCCGATCGCACCGCCCGTGCGAAATAAAAGTTGGATAACGCGAGGCGGTTTTGGGGTAAGACAAGGCTTGCCATTTTTCAGACAAAAGCATGCAATCCCGCTATAACGCCCGCCGCATTATGAATAGGTCTGCATCAGGCCGGTCTCCGGACTTACGTTATGAATAACGATTCACCGTTGCGGGGGCAGTGTCAGATAACAACAGCTCTATACTGCTGGACTGACTTCCCAGTTTCACTTCTCAATTAAGAAAGCACCTGAAGCGCAGGCAGATTAATTTCTGCTCCACAGCAAGTCAAGCTGTATATGTACCTATCTTCAAATACCCCATAGTTTCGATTGTTCGAATAATCGGAGTTCACTATACTTAAGCCATTCACAACAGTTGGCATGGGAAGTTTCCACAACACTGCCCCCGCAACGGTGCGCAAAAGTAAATTTGCCAGTCCGATACCTGCTCACTGTGTTCTATCACTCAATCATTTACGTGGGGTAAATGTATGGAGCATCGCATGTCAACTTTAGCTCGCCCTACAGCACTCGCTACAGGCATTGCTGCCGCTTGGGCTTTTTCTACATCTTGTTTTGCAAATGAATCGCGCATTGCTCAACCAACAATGGATACCATTGTGGTGACTGCAACACGCTCACAAGAAAAATTAGAAAATGTGCCAGCACGTATTTCCATTATTGATGAGTCGCTCATAGATCAATCACCAATTGCATCATTTCCACATTTATTAATGAGTGATGCTTCTATCAATATGGTGCAGCTGGGTGGCTATGGACAACAAGCTTCATTTTTTTTACGTGGCACAGAGTCAGACCACACTTTGGTATTGCGTGACGGTGTCCGTTTAAATAATGATGCCAGCGGTTTAGCGCCAAATAATTTTATAGATACCACAGACATTAAGCAGATTGAGGTTTTAAAAGGCCCAGCATCTGTCCTTTATGGCACCAATGCCATTGGTGGTGTGGTACAAATCATTAGCAAAACCCCTGAAAAAAATGCAGCTTTTATCAGCGCTGAAATAGGTGGAAATCAAACCTATAAAAGTACTGTCGGGGTAGACCTAGCCAAGCAAGGTTTTTATGCGCAAATTCGTGGACAGCGTTTAGAAACCGACGGCACATTGATTCATGAACATGAAAATGCCAGAGCTTCTAGCTTTAATCAAAAAGGCGTGTCTACCAAATTTGGCTATGAAGAAACACGCTTTGGCACTTCATTGGATTATTCTGAAAACCAAGGTAATGCTCAATATGAGCAATACAGCTGGAATTCACTGCAATATGAGCAAAAGTCGCAAGATTTTAAAAATCAAATTGCAACCCTGAAGTCACACTTCAACCCCACAGATCAGCTGACCCTGAATGCTCGCGTGTCTTATTTTAAAGATGAGTTGGAACAGCTCAAAATCTTTGAACAGACCCATTATGAATCCACTGAATATGAACTGACCGCAAAACAGCAAATGACGCCGTCTCAGAACATCATTGCAGGCATCACCCATCGGCAGCTAGAAACATCAACGCTAAAAACTGCAGAGTCTTTTCATCAAGACTTAAACAGTACGGGTTATTATCTACAGCACCAATATCAAACTGATAAATTAAAAACTCAAGCGGGTATTCGTCGTGAAGACCATGAAAAATATGGTCAACACACGGTCGGACAAGTTGCTGCGCGTTATTTTTTCACGCCGTTGTTTAGTAGCTATGCCAATATTGGTACAGCATTTAAAGCGCCAACCATGAACGACTTATATTATGGCGACTATGCAAACCCTGACTTAAAACCCGAAGAAAGTCAATCCTATGAAATTGGGCTAGACCTACAAATGACACCACAACTAAAAACTGGTTTGTCTATCTACAGAACTGAAATTGATAACCTTATTGATTCTGATCCCAACAATAACTGGAAGTTTGCCAATATTGATGCAGTGACCATTCAAGGTTCAGAAGTCTATGTGAATTGGAGCAATGAGGCATTTTTTACAAAGGCCAGTTATAGCTACAATCAAGCAAAAAATGATAAAACAGGTTTGGATTTGAGCCGCCGCCCACGTCAAAAACTGGCATTGTCAGCTGGTTGGGCTGATGAACATTATGGGCTGTCAACAACACTGAGTGCGAACAGCCATTCAGACAGCAGTAATTATGATGAGGATGTGATCCCTGGACATGCTCAGATTGATTTCAATAGTTATTACCAACCCAACGAGCAACTGCGCTTCTTTGCCAATATTCAAAATGTCGGCGATGTTCAATATAAAACGGCTTCTGCTGGCAATTTCGACGGCAAATTCTATTTAAATGGCGGCCGTTTGGCTTCCTTTGGCATCACAGTTAGATATTAATTTCACACTGATTTATTCAACTTTTAATCAAAAAATGGACAATTAAAATGGGCCACCGTTTAAGTAAAATTTATACCCGCACAGGCGATTCAGGCACAACAGGTCTTGGTGACGGATCACGTGTAGCAAAGGATGATTTACGCATTGAAGCCTTAGGAGATGTCGATGAACTCAATTCAAGCATTGGTATTCTGCGTTCGCACATCGCACTTAGCAGTATTGAAGACAAAGCGACTTGGGATAAATCCCTCAGCCTGATTCAGCATTGGTTATTCGACCTTGGCGGTGAAGTCTGCATTCCAAACTTCAACTTGGTACAACCTGTGTCAATTGAGTTTTTGGAAAATGACATTGACCGTATGAATGAAGCGCTGCCAATGCTCAAAGACTTTATCCTGCCATCAGGAACATTGGTGTGCAGCTTTGCCCATCAAGCTCGTGCAATTTGCCGACGTGCAGAACGCCGTTTAATGGCTGTACATAACCGCGACCAGAACATTCAAGCACCGTCATTACAGCTTTTGAACCGCCTTTCAGACTGGTTATTTGTCGCATCGCGTACATTACAACGTGCTGAAGGTGGTTCTGAGGTGCTGTGGCAGAAAAATATTAACGACACGATTGATCAATAAGTTTTGGTTCAAATCCTTTGACCAATCAAAAGTCTATTTTACATTGAAATAAATCGAAACATTTCGTCCGATCATTCTTGTAATTCAGAATGATCGGCTCAAAATAATAGTGTCATCTCCCTGTCATGCTTACAGGACACTATGCTTTTATCTTTCAACTTTGCAGGCCCTATATGCGCATAATCGGACACCGTGGCGCTCGTGGCGAAGCACCTGAAAACACCCTTGGCGGTTTTCAATATATTCAAGATTTAGGGATTCGTGCTGTCGAATTTGACGTTCGGCAACTGAAAGATCGTGCCCTAGTGATTATGCATGACGATCAATTCATCCGTACCACCGGCCAAGATAAGTATCTTTATGAATGCGAAAGTTCTGAACTAGAACCGTATAACCATGCAGTGACATGGTCAGAATGGAATAAAGTTGAGCCGACGCCACTGCTCGAACAAACGCTCAAAATTATTCATAACTTCGATCATATTGAAGTCGAAGTGAAAGCAGTGAAGACACAGACTGAAGCTGAAGCGCTGACTGAAACCTTGGAACAACAGCTCCAAGGTTTCGAACATTCCGCGGTGATCACCAGTTTTGACCCTAAAATTCATCTTGCTTTGCAACAAAAAAAATCCGGCTTCAAACGCGGGCTTTTGGTTGAAACAGACGTAAAATTTAAAGCGATTGAACAAGCACTTGAATTAGGTTGTATCCAAATCGGTTGGATGAACCAACTAGCCAATTCAGACATTATTCAGGCCACGCAGCAGGCAAAATTAAATGTGAGCGTATGGACTGTCAACGACGTTGATCGTGCTAAACAGCTTAAAGATTGGGGCATTAACGGCTTAATTACCGACTATCCTAAATTAATGATGCAGCATTTTTAATGCTGCTTTATTCACCTAGATTTGTGTAATTCACTTCTCGATCAACACGTCGATATTTCAATCGGTCTATTTTCTTTCCAAAACCAATACAGTTTGTCCCCGACTGTTTTGCATCGTCATGTGTTTCCCTTTTATTTGGAATTGTGTTGCGGCTTGCAAGGCATCTAAAAGTTCAGCCTCTTGAGCCAAAGCCGAATCACAGCTGAAATAACCTGCTCGGGCATTCAGATCAATGCTGTGTTTTAAGGTATCAATCACATAAGTGCCACTGATAGTGTTACATCCCGTATTTCCCTGAATTTGTCGAAATTGCGAATTGAACTGAAGATAAGGTTGATGATGAAAGAACTTGGCTTTTTGCCCTGCAATTTGCACAATCGTCCATGGAATATCTTGTATCCCATCATTTACGCGAATGACTTTTAATGGCTGCTCAACGCTGTTGCCATGTGACTTTTCCTGTGATTTCCCTTGTGACTTTGTAGTCACCTTCTGCGTCGGAGAACTTTGACAGGCCATGAGTCCCAGACAACTGATCAGAAAGCCGCCCCAGATACAGTGTTTGACCAAAAGCTGCGGATTATTTTGACGATTTTGCTGTTTTTTTAGCATCTTTTTTACCCCACAAAAAGTCAAATAACTTCAGTCGTATTATGTTACTGTTTAGTACAATACAACTGTACAATAACAGTGGTGAAAACGGGTTTTCCCGTGCTACTATTCTGTACGTTTAAAATCCCTTAAAAAATTAATGGGATTAGTCCTATCTATACCTCCCAAGGTTTCAGGAGTGCTGTTGGAGATGAATGCTCCCCTACCCAAAGCCCCAATGAACTGGATTGCTATTTTTGCATTGGTGTTTTTACCTATTGTCGCAGTTATTGCAATTCCGTTATATGCCATTAATCATGATTTTAGTGCCGCTGCTTGGATCAGTATGTTTGTTTTACTGGGTGTCAGCAGTTTAGGTATTACCGCAGGTTATCACCGCTTATGGGCACACCGTGCTTATGAAGCAACCTTGCCTTTAAAAATCATTTTAATGCTCATGGGTACTTTTGCTGTTCAGAACAGTATTTTGTTCTGGGCTTCAGGTCACCGTACACATCACCGTCATGTAGACGATATTGACCAAGATCCATACTCGATTAATCGTGGTTTCTGGTATGCCCATATCGGGTGGATGCTTCGTGATTATCCAGCAGCAGAACCGAACTACAAAAACGCGCCAGATCTTTTAAAAGATAAAGTCGTTTTGTTCCAAGATAAATACTACATTCCACTGGTGATTGCTGTGCATGCAGCGATTTTAGTGCCAATTGGTTGGGCTGTTGGCGACATGTGGGGCGTTCTATTATTGGGCGGTTTAATGCGTCTAATCTTGAGCCATCATGTGACGTTCTTTATTAACTCACTGTGTCACATGTGGGGTAAACGTCCGTATACTGACGAAAACACCGCGCGTGATAACTTCTGGCTAGCTATTGCTACTTGGGGTGAGGGTTATCATAACTATCACCACATTTTCCAATACGACTACCGTAATGGTGTGAAATGGTGGCAATACGATCCAACAAAATGGTTGATTTGGAGCTGCTCTAAATTAGGTCTTGCTAAAAATTTACGCCGTATTCCAAGCTTTAATATTAAAAAAGCTGAGTTGGCAATGAAGTTCAAATATGCTGAACAAGACCTTGCGATCTATGGTCTGAATATGACCGATGATATTACGACAGCAAAACAACGTATTTCTCAAGAATATGATGCGTTTTCGCAAACTTTGAATGACTGGGCAAAATTAAAAGAGCAGGAAATTCAAGCGAAGAAAACAGCAGTTGCTGAAAAAATTCATCAGATGGATGACAAACTCAAACTTGAATTCCTACAAGTTGAACAGCGTTTGTCACAGCACCGTGAAGCATTGAATCAATTGATGCGTAATTTGAAAAAGAAAACTGCTTAATTCTTTTAAGCCTCTCAAATGTAAAGCCTCCCTTGTGGAGGCTTTATTGATTTTAAGCTACAGTTTTTCTATCTGGTCTTTGCTATAGTTCCAACATAACTTGAATTTTTTAAAGATCATTATGCAGTTCAATGCCCGCTATAACACCCTGCCGCCTCGCCTGTACCACCATCAACAGCCTGTACCCTTAAAAGGCACAAAAGCTGGGCATTTTAATGCGGCTCTTGCAGATGAGCTGCAATGGTCTGAGACAGATAAACAGGCTTGGGTTGAAATCTGCAGCGGTCAAAAAACCTTTGCTGAATTTGAACCTTTGGCCATGGTCTATGCAGGTCACCAGTTTGGACAATGGGCCGGCCAATTGGGCGATGGACGCGGCTTATTGATTGGGCAAATCATCGATAAACATGGGCAAACCATTGACCTGCACCTTAAAGGTGCCGGCTCTACGCCTTATTCACGCATGGGCGATGGACGTGCAGTGCTGCGCTCGACCATTCGTGAATATTTGGCAGGACATGCGCTGAACAACCTAGGCGTGGCATCCAGCAATGCGGTGGGTTTTACCAGTTCTGAGCAAGGTGTACAGCGCGAAAAACTCGAGCTCGGCGCGATGATGCTGCGTACATCTGACTGTCATATCCGATTGGGACATTTTGAATGGATCAATCAATATCAGGGTGATTTACTACCTGAATTCACGCAAAAATGTATTGAGTGGCACTACCCTGAATGCTTGAATGCCGAACAGCCCATTTTGGCTTTTGCCACTCAAGTTATTCAGCGTACCGCAGTGATGATTGCCAAATGGCAGCTGATTGGTTTTGCACATGGCGTGATGAATACCGACAATCTGAATATTACAGGTTCAACTTTGGACTTCGGCCCTTATGGCTTTATGGAACGTTTCCGTCCAAATTGGATTAACAACCATTCGGATTACCAAGGCCGCTATACCTATCAGCAGCAGCCAAGTATCGGACATTGGAATCTATGGCAATGGCTGAATAACTTAGTGCCGCTCTGCCCTGCAGATTATAACAAAGAGCAATGGAAAGAAGATCTAGCCAAATGCTTAGAGCATTTTGAACTGACCTTCTTGGAACATTATAAATTGGGCTTAAGCCAAAAAATGGGGCTGCCGAGTTTTCATAAAGACAGCTTCGACTGCGCCATGGCCTTTTTACGCATTCTGCAAAGTGAGCAACTGGATTACACGCAAAGCTTTATCCATCTGCAAAATCATGAATATGAAGCCATTAAAGATGATTGCCTTGACCGATATGCATTTGAGAGCTTCTTAGCGCACTATGAAAGCATCCGTGCGCATCAGGACACCGATGCTTTAGATGCTGAAATGGCAAAGGCCAATCCGCAATATATTTTGCGCAACCATATGGCGCAAAAGGCGATTGAGCTAGCTGAACGCAATGATTTTTCAGAGGTAGAACGTTTATTTACATTGCTCAGTCAGCCATTTACTAAACAGCCTGACCTAGAAAAAACTGAAGATTTAGGCCCCTTGCCAAGTGATGTGCCTGAAGTAATGGTGAGCTGTTCTTCATAAACATTTATCCACAAATCCACATTTCACTCGGATCAAAATTGTGGATAATTTAGACATTATCCACAATACCGAAATGGATGGACTGTAATGCCGTCCATCCTCTAAAAAATAATGACAAGAAAAAATATCACGATCTTTAGTTTCGCTATCCTCGTCTGTATTGTCGCTGCCTGCTTTGCCTATCAAAAATTTGAAAAATATTTACCTACACCTGCCAATGCACTAGCCTTTCCACCTGAATTAAGCGATGCACAAATTCAAAAAATTCGCACAGAAACGCCGATCGACAGTATTCAAGTACATAAAGCTGAGCGTTATTTAGAGTTAAAACATCAGGATCAGGTCATTCGGCGTTACCCGATGCGTCTGGGTTTTCAACCGCTTGGACATAAAGTTCAAGAAGGTGATGGCAAGACGCCAGAAGGAACTTATCATATAGATTGGCGCAATCCGCAAAGCGCATTTTATAAATCTTTGCATATCTCTTACCCCAATGCGGCCGATAAACAGAAGGCTAAAAATCTAGGGGTTTCTGCAGGTGGTGACATTATGATTCATGGTTCGGCGACCAGTTTACAAATGAAAGCTGCACCACAACTGATGACGTATTTCCCACAAAAAGATTGGACTTGGGGCTGTATTGCAGTGCGCAATATTGATATGGATGAAATTTGGCAACTGGTGAATAATGATACAGCGATTAATATTCATCCTTAGGCTTTAACGCTCAGGCTTATTTTTGGGTATCCCCTATGATTGCATTACATGCTGTAGCTGCGAAGACAGCCTTAGCCCTGCCAGAAACCACATGCAGCCAGCCTTTTGGTGAAGGCTGTGATGTATTTAAAGTGATGGATAAGATTTTTTTGCTGAGTTTTCACTTAGAAGGCAAAGCAGCCGTTAATTTAAAAGTACTGCCTGATAATGGCACGATGTTGAAGGATATTTATCCTTTTATTCGTGCGGGCTGGCATATGAATAAGCAGCATTGGATTTCTGTATTTGCAGATGAAGACTTGGAAGAAGAACTGCTGCAAGATTTGGTGCTAAATTCTTATGAATTGGTGGTGTCGAAGTTAAAGAAAGGACAACGGCAGAGGATTGAATTGCTGAGAAGTGTTTAGATAACACTTCCCTTACGATCAGATTATTTTTTTTAATTTCGTGTAATCGCCATTATGTTCAACAACTGGTTTCATAAATTAAAGATTTGGAAATCGAATCTTTGTTTCAGCTTTTCTAATTTCATTACTAGTAAAAGAAATAGTTGTTCCTAATGAATAAGCATAAATTCCTTGGATAGAATCATTAGATGATTCATATGAAATATAAAATCCATTATCAACCCTACCTATCCATTCAAAATTATTTTTATATTTTTCAAAAAGATAATTAATTAATTCCTTTTTTATTTCTATATTATCTGTATCAATCTCATAAGCAATACAATGAAGTTTGCCTTGCCATTCTTGAAGAAAAATAAATCCTACTGGGGTGTTTAATTTATACCATTTTGATTCTTTAATGAAATTTACTCCTGAATTCCTTACTTCTAAGCTAAATTTGCTTTGAATATCTGAAAAATTAGAACCAATTTCAAATATAAATGGCTCTAAAACTTTATTTGCGTTCAATGTATTGGTCTCTGCATATGATAAATTATTGATAGAAGTTGAAACGAAAGCGACAACTAGCATTAAAACTTTGAACATAAGTAATTTTTAAAATTAAGATTTCCTAAAATTAACATATTGCAATCTATACGAGATTCCGATGTTAGAACCCATTTAAAGTGTCTATATTCTCACCAATAAAAATGTCTGGTTTATGATGATTTTTATCACCATGGACTGGATATAAAATATAGATGCTGATCACTATGTCTGACAAAGAAATTCAAC
>NZ_VPDJ01000027.1:0-38541 GCF_013417755.1 Acinetobacter sp. YH12231 | reverse complement strand
ACTGAGGATCAGAAAGCTTGTTTGAATCGATGTATTTCATCCGCAGATTATGCACGAATGCTAAGAAATCCGGAGTGCAAATATTAACCAAAAAGAAGATCGTTTTTTGATTTATGAAAGAGATCTACTACAACTAATAATTACTACAACGCTGAATAATGATAAGAATCGACATAAAAAACCAGCCGAAGCTGGTTTTTTGTTTATTCACTTATTTCTTTTTACGATCTAGAGCAGGGTCTTTAATTTCAACATAGGCATTGTTGCGTATTTCACGTAACCAGCTGTCCAGTTCAGTGTCAAATTGACGCTCACCTAAAATCTGACGTGCCATACGTTCTTGTACTTCATGTGTCATGTCTTGTTGACGTGTATCTGTTACTTGCAGGATGTGCCAACCAAACTGAGATTGGAAAGGTTTGCTGATTTCACCTTTCGCTGTTGATTTCATCATCGCTTCAAATTCTGGAACCATAACACCTGGGCTAACCCAACCTAAACTACCACCATTGGCAGCAGAACCGGTGTCATTCGAGAATGTTGAAGCCAAGACAGCAAAATCTTCACCTTTTTGCAGGCGGTTATACAAGCTGTCTATCATTTGTTTTGCGTTTTCAGGACTCACCACTTCAGAAGGTTGAATCAAGATATGGCGAGTTTGGTATTGTGGAACAATGGCTTTTTGTTCTCCACTTTTACGGTCGACCAATTTTAAAACATGAACGCCATCACGTACTGAAATTAGTTCAGTGGTTTGACCAACTTGCAAAGGTGCTACACGTGCAGCAAGTTCATCTGGAATATCAGATAAGTTGCGGAAGCCCATATCGGCACCGTCAACTTTAATATCTTTGGTACTGTATTTGCTAGTAATCGCTTTTACATCGTTGCTTGTTGCAAGTTCTTTACGAATTTCTTCCGCAATTTTAACGGCATTATCACTGCTAGCTACACGTACATGTAAGACATGAACTTGATTACCTAACGCAGCTTGACCTTGTGGTGAGCTTAAGAAGTTTTTCACATCTTGGTCACTGATTTGAATGCGAGAAGTGACCAACTGTTGGCGTAGACGTTGTAAAGCGATGTCTTCAGCGATGCGTGCACGTAAACCTGCATAGGTATTTGGCGCAACAGCATCTAATTTTTGCTGAAACGCTTCTAAGCTTGGAGAGCCTGCGTCTTTTGCAACTTTAAGTACAGCTTCATTGAGTGATTTTTCATCCGCTTTGACGTTATAGCGTTTCACTTGTTCAAGCTGTGCTTGGCGCGTAATCAGCTGTTCTAAAGCTTGTTGCTGCAAGTATTCGGTCGGTGGGATGGTTTGTTTTTTTGCTTGAAGTTGGTGAGTAATTTCGGCAATGCTTTGATCAAGATCACTACGTAGAATCACGCTATTGTCAACGACAGCTACAATTTCATCTTTAGGTTGCGCAGCAGCAAATACAGATACAGAAGTCGATAGGCAAAGTGCCAAGGCTGACGCTTTAAAAATTTGTTTTAACTGTTTTGTCTTCATTAACGTTCTGTCCAAGATTGATTAATATTGTTAAAACCCAACACTCGGTTTTCAAGCAAAGAGGTTAATTTATTGTTGAAGCCACCTAAACCTTTTAGGGTGAACTCCGCCATAATGGCACGTTTTGGTTTAACATCTGAAGATGTTACATCATCTAAATCGTTATAGTACGAACGACCATAAACTGAAACACCCCAGCAGCATGACTCGTAGTTCACACCAAGTAAATATTCACGCGCAATACTGTTGTCGAGGTCATATTGTGCATGACCGATAATACGCCAGTTATTGTGAATAGGTTGAATAAACGATGCTACTGCTTGGTCATAGCTGTCTTGGCGGTTCGGAATGTCTTTACGATAGAAATAACCGACATTGTATAAATTGCCTTTATTTCCTGCGTAATACATTTGAATATCGCGCTGAGCATTATCACCATTCGCCATCCATGCAGAATTGGCATTGACACTGATGCTGTCAGATAGTTGGCTAGAAATGCTCACGACAGGGCCAGTATGGCGTTCGGTATCAAATTTATCAGAGACGTTGTTTAGCGTGACGCGGCGGTCTTCAAAATAGAAACTTTGACCAACGCTAGCTTTTAAACGCTCAAGACCTACATCATCAAATAAACTATAGCTTAAGCCTAGAGATGCGAAGTTGTTGTCTTCTAAACGGTCATTACCGTAGAAACGACGCGGGCTAAACAACTGGTCATAGTTAATTGACGCTGTGGTTGAGTCAAAGTTTGGGTTAGTGTCTTGGTTTTTGTATGGAGAATACGCGTAGAAGAAACGTGGCGTTAAAGTTTGTAGATAACGACCTTCGCGCTCCATCACAAGACCCGCATCTAAAGTGAATTGCGGTACAACGACCGATTTACTTTCATTTGATGAGCTGATGTTTTGAGCATTAACGGTGTCTTGATCGTAAATCGTGTTGACATTACGAATCGTTGCTTCAGGAATCACAAATGACCAAGGAGTACGATAGTTATAACGCACACTAAAGTCGTTATAAATACGTGCACCGCTTGGCTCATACATTGGTGAATCGCCAGTGCTGCTTGGAATATTGTTACTACGTAAGTTCTTTTTGAAGTAAGCCGTATCATTGTTAAATTCGTACTGTAAGCCGAGCGGATTACCAACTTTGTAGTTCAGTAGGAATTGCGGCAAGCGCGCATATGGACGGTCTTCATCACTGACAGTTTTATCCAGTGTTTGGAAGTCTTCAACTTTGAGCTGTGCTTTTAGGCCAGGGATACCATTTTTATAATTGAGTTCCCATGCACGGCGTAAGTTTAGGTCAGTTTTTGAGTTTGGATTATTATTGAGATCTGAGAAATAGTCTTTATCAGATGCATAATTGTATTCTAAATTGGTTGTAAATTGATCGTTAATTTTCCAGTTGTGGAGGAAATGTAAGTCTTTACGATCCTGATCATCATACTTTTGGTCGGATGGTAAATAACCACCCCACACCATCCCTGAACCAAAGTTTTCAGTGAGATAGCGGAATTCGCCTTCCATCATTGGACCGCGGTCTGCAATGTAACGTGGTGTGACCGTTGCATCATAGTTTGGTGCAAGGTTTAGGTAAACTGGTACCGCAAGCTCAATACCACCATCATTGGTAAAACCAAAGCTTGGGGTCAAAATACCTGTGGTACGACGGTCATCAATCGGGAAGTTGAAATAGGGCACAGCCATCACAGGTACGTTTTTTACATAAAGTGTTGTCCCCTTGGTTTCGCCACGACCAGTTTCTTGATTCAGCTTAATTTTGTCTGCTTGAATTTTCCACGTTGGTTTTTCATCGGGTGGACAGGTGGTATAAACCGCATTTTCTAATTCAAGGGTTTCGGTTGAAGTACGCGAAATTTTTTCAGCACGACCATGCGCATGCTGCTGTTCAGCAATAAAGAAGCTGTTATTTAAATCACCTTGTTGGGTTTTTAAATTGTAATCAATTGAATCGCTTTGAGAAATCAGCCCTGACTGTGCCATTTGCACGCGGCCAGAAGCATTGGCGTAGGTTTGGGTTTTATCAATTTTGATTTGATCGGCACGAATTTGACGACCTTCTTGGTCAATCAGAACATTACCTTCAAGAATGGAGTCGCCATTCGGGTCAAAATGACCATAGTCTGCGGTAATGGTAGAGGTTGCATCTTCAGGTGCGACTGCTTTCGTTGTTGGAGCAACTGGGGTAATCCAAGTGCCTGTACAAAACGCTGAACTTAATTGATTGGTGTTGCGAATCTGTGCTTCAGGTGCAGATTTATCGACATAATATTGTTCGAAGAACTGCTGCCCAGGGTAAGCTTCTGAAATGTTTTGTTTGAGTTGTTCTGTATCGTCATCCGTGGACGGGTTTGAAACAGGTGCTGCATAGCTTGGTAACGAGCTACCACATAGAAGGGTTAAGATCGCAGTCGCTAAAGGATTAAATTTAAACTGATGCTTCATTTGTCTCATTAACCAGGTATGCTTAATCGCAATTAATTATTGTCGCATCATAGAGAAAAAGTTGATAAGTAGCTACACTTAGCACTTTAAAAACTCAGCCTGTATTAGAATTTATCGCAAATGAATACACAACGTGAACAATTGATACAAACATGGATTTCATCTGTACTCGGTTCAGATCAATTTGAAATTAACTTCTTAGCAGGCGATGCAAGCTTCCGTCGTTATGCACGAATCAAATTGAATAATAAAACATTTATGCTCATGGATGCACCACCAGAAAAAGAAGATTGTGGTCCTTTTGTGTCGATTGATGAATTTTTTGATGCACATGGCGTGCGTGTACCACATATCGTGGCCAAAGACCTCGATCAAGGCTTCTTGTTGTTAGAAGATTTTGGTGATGTTTTGTTGTCTACATTGTTAAATGATCAAACAGTAGACGCACATTATGCTCAAAGTTTTAAACAGTTGATTCAATTACAATCAATTGATGGTGTTGCTCATTTTCCTGCATACGCCTATGAAAAGCTGATTTCTGAAATGGAGCTGTTAACGGATTGGTTGTTGCCATCTTTACAGGTACAACCAACTGCAGAAGAATCGGCACTCATTAAACGTACCTTTGCTATCTTAGCCAATGCTGCATTGGCTCAGCCTCAAGTGATTGTGCATCGTGATTTTCATAGCCGTAATTTGATGGTACTAGATGGTGAGCAAGATCAGGGCGTGATTGATTTCCAAGATGCTGTGATTGGTGCAGATACTTATGATTTGATTTCTATTACACGTGATGCTTATGTGCAGTGGAATGCAGATCGCGTTTATGCATGGTTTAAAACGTTCTATGATTTGCTACCTTCATCGGCTAAAGAAGATCGTAGCTTTGAGCAATTCAAACAAGACGCAGACCTCATGGCGATTCAACGTCATATCAAAATTTTAGGTATTTTTGTGCGCTTATTTGAGCGTGATGGTAAATCGGGTTATCTCAAAGATTTGCCGCGTGTGATGTGGTATTTACTTGAAGAAAGTAAACCGTATGCAGAATTACAACCTTTTATGCAATTTATTCAGGCTAAAGTATTGCCGAAATTTGAAGCCAAATACGGCACTTATGAGGTTGTTGCATAATGAAAGCCATGATTTTAGCGGCGGGTCTCGGAAATCGGATGCGCCCTTTAACATTGTATAAGCCAAAGCCTTTGCTTGAAGTGGGTGGAAAACCACTGATTGTTTGGCATATAGAAAAGCTAAAAAAAATTGGCGTAACTGAAATCATCATCAATTCTGCATGGCTTGCAGATATATTGATTGGTACTTTGGGCGATGGCTCGCAGTTTGGTGTGGATATTCGCTGGACACGTGAAGCAGAAGGCTTGGAAACAGCCGGTGGTATTATTAATGCCTTACCTTTGCTTGGGACAGAACCGTTTATTTTAGTCAATGGTGACGTTTGGACGACCTACGATTTTTCAGCCTTGCTCAATGTTGAGCTAAAAGATGACTTGGCACACTTGGTCTATGTGACTAACCCAACGCAACATCCAAAGGGTGATTTTATCTTGGATGCAGGGCGTAGTTATACCTTTGAGCAAGAACATACAGGCGAGGCACTCACCTATAGCGGGATCGCAGTTATACATCCAAACATGTTTGATGGATTGGAAGCGGGTAAGCGTCCGCTCGCACCATTATTGAAACAAGCCATGTTGGATGGAAAAATTTCTGCAGAGAAAATGCAAACTGCGTGGGTTGATGTTGGCACACCTGAGCGTTTAAGTGATCTAGATCTACAGATTCGCCAAGGCATGTACGATTAAGTGCATATTCGCTAAGCGTTAGCTACTGTTCCACGGCTTAGAAATCGGTATACTTCAGTTAATTTTTATTGAGATGTCTTCTTTATGCATCCTTTTTTTCAAGACTTAAAGCAAGGTAGTCAAAAGCTTGGCTTAGATTTGAGTGAAGAAGCATTAAATCTATTGCTGAAATACCAAGATGCCCTAGTGCTGTGGAACAAAGCGTATAACTTGACCGCTATTCGTGATCCTAAAGAAATGTTGGTTAAGCATTTATTGGATAGCTTAAGTATCCTAAATGATTTGCCTGCAGGTCGTTTATTGGATATCGGTACGGGTGGTGGCATGCCGGGCATGATCATTGCACTGTGTCAGCCTGAACGTGAATGTGTGCTTTTAGATGCCAACGGTAAAAAAATTCGATTCTTAAAACAATTTATTGCTGACTTAAAACTAAAAAATGTCATTGCGGTACAAACACGTGTCGAAAATGAAGACAGCATTAATGAACTGGGGCAGTTTGATGTGATTACCAGTCGTGCTTTTGCATCGTTAACGGATTTTGTGGATGCGTCTAAACCGTATATGCATGCGCAAAGTATTATCGCGTCGATGAAAGGCTTAATTCCTGAAGAAGAAGTTGAAACACTAAAAAGTGATTTCAAGATTGATATCGTTGCATTAAAAGTTCCACGACTTGATGAGCAGCGTCATTTAATTTTTCTTAAACGTATTTAAAATTTTCAAAGGACTGGGGTTACCATGGCTCAAATTATTGCGATTGCAAACCAAAAGGGTGGCGTAGGTAAAACCACAACGGCTGTGAACTTGGCTGCATCTTTAGCCATATTAAAAAAACGAGTTTTACTTGTGGACATGGATTCACAAGGCAATGCCACGATGGGTTCGGGCATTCAAAAAAATGATTTGCTGTATTCAGTCACAGATGTCTTACTCGGCGAAGTGCCGATTGAAACCGCCATATATAAAGCGGAAGTGGGCTATAAAGTTTTAGGTGCAAACCGTGACTTGGCCGGTGTTGAACTGGCGATTGCGGATCAAGACGGTCGTGAGTTTATTTTGCGTGAAGCGTTGGCAAGTGTTGAAAAAGACTTCGACTATATTATTGTCGATTGTGCGCCAAGTTTAAGTTTGATCACTGTCAATGCACTTGCAGCGGTACGTGCGGTGCTGATTCCAATGCAGTGTGAATATTATGCATTGGAAGGTTTGGCTGACTTAACCCAAACCATTGACCGTATTCAGCAAGCTTTAAACCCAGATCTAGAGATCGTGGGTGTGCTTCGTACCATGTACGATGCGCGTAATGCCTTAACACGTGATGTGTCTGCTGAGCTTGAACAATACTTCGGTCAGAAACTTTATGACACGGTCATTCCGCGAAATATTCGTTTGGCTGAAGCGCCTGCGCACGGTTTACCAGTAATTTATTTTGAAAAAAGCTCGAAGGGTGCAGTTGCTTATTTGAACTTGGCAGCTGAGATGTTAAAAAAAACCAAAGTAAAAAAAGGAACTAAAGCATGACCGTAAAAAAACGCGGACTGGCTAAAGGTCGTGGTCTGGATGCCTTACTCGGCTCAATTCAAAAAGAAAAACTACAGCTCGAAGCAAAAGCTTTAGATCATGGACAGTTAAAACAAATTGATGTGCATTTATTGAAACGCGGCGAGTATCAACCGCGTCGTTTCATTAAAGAACAAGATTTACAAGAACTTGCTGCATCGATTGAAAAGCATGGTGTCATGCAGCCAATCGTCATTCGTCCTGTCGAAGATGAAAAGCATCCCTACGAAATTATTGCTGGTGAGCGTCGTTGGCGTGCAGCTCAGCTTGCAGGTTTAACTGAAGTACCTGCCATTGTTCGTGACTTGAGTGATCAAGTTGCCATTGCTTTGGCATTGATTGAAAACATTCAACGTCAAGATTTGAACCCAATCGATCAAGCCATGGCTTTGCAACGCTTCCATGACGAGTTTGGTTTAAGTCATCAAGAGATTGCCGACACGGTCGGTAAAGCACGGACCACGATTAGTAACTTACTACGCCTCTTGTCTTTAGCGGATCAAGTCAAAGACTTTATGCAGCAAGGTTTGCTCGATATGGGGCATGCACGTGCGATCTTGACGCTAAAAGCCAAAGATCAGTTGAAAGTTGCTGAAATGGTGATTGAAAAAAGTATGTCTGTACGTCAAACCGAACAATTTGTTCGTGATTTGAATGCACCAAAACAACAAAAAGCGAAACCAAGTGTTTCATCAGACATTCAGCAACTGACACAACGTCTCTCTGATCGTTTCAGTGCAGATGTGAAAATTGATCATAATAAACAAGGGAAAGGCAAGCTGGTGATTAGCTACCATACTCTTGAAGAGCTAGATGGCATTTTAAATATTTGTCTAGCTGAATAATTTTTAAATTCGATTTATTGGGGAAAATCAAATGTGGGAATTAGTCAAAGCGGGCGGGTGGTTAATGATCCCGCTCGTCATTTGTTCGATCTTTACGGTAGCCATTACCATTGAGCGCTTTATTCGTTTAAAGAAATCAATGGTGTTGCCAAAAGACTTGATGATGAATGTGAACACATCAGTGAAAGATGTGGTGCAGCAGCTAAAGCAAAGTCCAACTTTACAACAAAGTACATTGGGTCGTGTATTGGGCGCAGGTTACGCTAGTAAAGATCAAAACGAGCAATATGCACGTGCGCAAATGGAAGTCACAGCGTCACAAGAAATTGGTTATTTAGAAAAAAATATCAACTTTTTGGGCACTTTAAGCGCTGTTGCACCTTTACTAGGTTTGTTGGGTACGGTGATCGGTATTATTGAAGCATTCTTAATGATTGATATAGGCACCAATAGTGATCCAGTATTGATGATGCCGGGTATTTCTAAAGCCTTGATTACCACTGCTGCCGGTATGTTAATTGCGGTACCTGCATTATTTGCACATCGCTATTTCCAACGTTTGGTTCAGGAATATGTGGCTGAGTTAGAACAGCAGTCGACATTATTTCATGCCGCTTTGTTTTATAAAAAAACACCTGAAGTAGAAAGTCAGGACATTCAGAAAGCCAGCTGAGTGGAGACTGCGCATGAAATTTAAACGTCGTCAGGTTGAAGATATTCATATCAACCTCACACCGATGATTGACTGTTTGATGTTCATTTTGGTGTTCTTGTTGCTCTCGACTACCTTTAACCAGATGAGTCGAATGAACCTGACTTTGCCAGATGCACAGGGTGTTCCACCTAAAAACTATGATCAAAAGATTGAAGTTGTGGTGGATTCAACAGGACATTATTCTGTCAATGGTCAGTCATTGGCGAGTAAAGAAGTCTCTGATTTGAATACTGCAATTAAACAGACAGCCAATGATCGTCGTGATTTAATGTTTGTGATTGCAGCAGATGCAAAAGCAACACATCAGGATGTGATTCGGGTGATGGATGTTGCAGGTCAACTTGGATTTGTGAATATCAACATCAGTACCAAAGTTCCAACTCGAGGTTATTAGTGAAGCACGATTTTAAGGTCTATTTACGCCTATTAAGTTATTTAAAACCTTTTTGGGGAATCGGCCTGCTGGTTTTGCTTGGTTTCGGTATTAATGCTGCGACAGAAGTTTCTGTCGCAAAATTATTGGAACGCATTATTGAAGCCATTCAAAACAAAGATCAAAGCTTTACAACCTTATTTCCACTCTTGGTGGTTTTATTGATGTTCTTCCGTGGACTCGGTTTGTTCATGGGGGGATATTTTACCGCAGTGATTTCTCGAAACTTAATCTTTAATATTCGTCAGCAAGTGTTCGCAAAACTCATGCGTTTGCCTTCGCAATATTATTTAGATAATTCGAGCGGTCATATCACTGCAAAAATTATGTATAACGTTGAACAGTTGACGGCAGCATCATCTGAGTCACTGAAAACGATTGTACAACAGGGTCTGATTACCATCGCATTATTGGGTTATTTGCTCTATACCAACTGGCGTTTAACTCTATGTATTTTGATTTTTGGCCCAATTATTGGTCTGATTATCCGTAAAGCATCCAAGCGCATGCGTAAATTATCCATGCAAGTGCAAAGTACCATGGGTGATGTTAACCATGTGGTGCAAGAGACAGTGCAAGGCAACCTAGTGGTTAAGGGCTTTGCAGGGCAAGATTATGAACAAAAACGTTTTTATGAAAGCTCAATGGAGAACTTACGCCGCGGCTTAAAAATGGTTGTGGTGCAACAACTCAATAGCCCAATTGTTCAGCTGATTATGTCGATCGCGCTCAGTATCGTGATGTATATCGCGCTACGCCCTGAGATTTTACAAGATACATCAGCAGGTGAGTTTGTTGCCTATATCACTGCCGCAGGTATGTTGAGTAAGCCGATTAAAACCTTAACGGATGTCAATGAAAAACTGCAACGAGGCATGGCGGCAGCTTATTCAGTTTTTGAATTGCTCGATATGCCAGAAGAGGTGAATAACGGCACGCTGAAGCCTGCTTTAAAAGGCGAAATCGAATTTAAAAATGTCAACTTGATCTATGCCGATGGTCACCATGCGATTCATGACTTCAATTTAAAAGTCAATGCAGGACAAACCGTTGCATTGGTTGGACGTTCGGGTGCAGGTAAAACCTCACTGGTTAATCTGTTGGTACGTTACCAAGAGGTGTCATCAGGACAATTGTTGCTTGATCAGCATGATATTCACGACATAGAACTCAATAGCTTGCGTACTCAGATTTCGATGGTCAATCAGCAAGTGGTTTTGTTTAACCGTACTGTGCGTGAAAATATCGCTTATGGTCAGCTCGAGCATGCAACTGATGAGCAAGTCATTGCTGCTGCCAAAGCTGCATTTGCACATGATTTTATTATGGATTTACCGCAAGGTTATGACACACCATTGGGTGCCCAAGGTTTAAATCTATCAGGTGGTCAACGTCAACGGATTGCGATTGCACGTGCCATTTTGAAAAATGCACCGATCTTAATTTTAGATGAAGCGACCAGTGCGCTAGATAACGAATCTGAATTTTTTATTCAGCAAGCATTTGACGCTGCGATGCAAGATCGTACCACGATCGTGATTGCGCATCGTTTATCGACCATTGAAAATGCAGACTGTATTGTAGTGATGGATAAAGGGCGTATTATTGAACAAGGTTCTCATACGGAATTGATGGCACAACGTGGTGCATATTACCAACTTCATCAGCGTAATTTTGAGGAAAATTAAGACATGTCTTTTGCACAATTGATTCAGGATGCTTGGAATGAACAGGCAAAGTGGCTCGTTGTGTTTAGACCTTTGTCATGGCTTTATCGTGGCGGCTTTTTACTCAATAAAAAACTCTATCAATCAGGTATTAAGCAAAGTTATAAAGCGCCTATTCCAGTCATGGTCATTGGAAACATCACAGTCGGTGGAAGTGGTAAAACCCCATTGCTCATTCATTTGGTCAGTTATTTGAATAGCTTAAAGCTGCGTGTTGGTGTGATCAGTCGTGGCTATGGTGGTCAAGGACCATTTCCGGCCTATGTGGATTTAGACTCGACGGCTGAAATCGTGGGTGATGAACCGAGCTTAATCGTTCAGTCTACAGGTGTGCCAATGGCGGTCGGTCCAAATCGCCAGCAAAGTATTGAGTTGCTACTATCCAAGCATGAATTGGATTTGATCATCTGTGATGATGGTTTGCAGCATTGGGCACTTCAACGTCAGTTGGAGTGGATCGTGCTGGATAATAACCGTGGTTTAGGCAATGAAAAATTATTACCTGAAGGTTATTTGCGTGAACCGAAAAAGCGTCTTGCCAGTGGAACGGTCATTGAGCATTCAGCAGATCCAAGTTCTCCACTGAATATGCACCTAGAAGCGGCGCAACCTTATTTGCTCAATAAAGATCTTGTGACGACATTTGATGCAAATAAAGATTTTTATGCTGTGGTGGGTATCGGCTTTCCGCAACGCTTTTATAAAACCTTAGAAAATATGGGGATTCATCAATTTCAATGTCATGAATTCCCAGATCATTATGAATATGAACTGAGTGATTTGCAGTTTGAAGATGCCAATCCCATCATTACCACTGAAAAAGATGCAGTTAAAATTTTAGCGATCCTCAAAAATAATCCAGATTTTAAAAGAGAAATATGGGTTGTTCCTGTAGATGCAGTGTTGTCACCTGCGTGTTATGAAACTTTGCATGCGCAGTTGAAACAACTGGGTCTGAAACTTCCCGAAGGCATTTAATTTATGAAACATATTGTTATTCCTGCACGTTTTTCAAGTTCACGTTTACCGGGTAAGCCTTTACTTGAAATTCATGGCCGTCCGATGATTTTACGTGTGGTCGATCAAGCCAAAAAAGTTGCAGGATTCGATGACCTTTGTGTCGCTACAGATGATGAGCGTATTGCAGCAGTATGTCGTGCGGAAGGGGTTGATGTGGTATTGACCTCTGCAGAACATCCATCTGGTACAGATCGTTTAAGTGAAGTTGCACGCATCAAAGGTTGGGCGAGTGATGACATTATTGTCAATGTGCAAGGTGATGAACCTTTGCTTCCTGCTCAATTGGTAAAACAAGTTGCACAATTACTTGTTGATCAGCCGACATGTTCAATGTCGACACTCTGCGAGCCGATTCATAGTCTAGATGAGTTTCAACGTGACAGCATCGTCAAAGTGGTGATGTCAAAGCACAATCAAGCGCTGTATTTCAGCCGTGCGACTATTCCTTATGACCGTGATGGTGCAAAGCAAGTAGAACAAACCTTGCATGATCAAGCCTTTCGTCATTTAGGACTTTATGCATACCGCGTAAAACTGCTACAAGAATATGTCACTTGGGATATGGGTGTACTAGAAAAATTAGAAAGCCTTGAACAATTACGTGTTTTGGAAAATGGTCACCGTATTGCCATTGCTGTGGCAGAAGCGAACCTACCACCTGGCGTAGACACTCAAGCTGACCTTGATCGTTTGAACCAAATGGATGTTTCAAACTTCGAATAAGGTTAAACGATTTATGCAAAATGACATTGTGGCGCAAGTGTACCCTTGGCAGCAAAATACATGGAATACATTAACCAGCCGTTTTCCACAACTGGGGCATGGCGTGCTTTTGTATGGCAAAAAAGGCTGTGGTAAAGAGGCATTTGCAAAACAATTTCTTGCTTGGGTGCTGTGTCAAAAACGTGATGAGCGAACTGAGCCATGTGGTGAGTGTGGGAGTTGTCAGTGGTTAAAGTCAGATACACATCCAAATTTTGTCCACATCAGTACAGATGAAGACAATAAAAAGCAAAATGCCAAAATTAAAATCGAAAAAATTCGTGATTTATTGCCCTTTGTACAACAAACCGTGGATGGTTGGCGAGTTGTGTTGATTGAGCCTGCTGAAGCATTAAACATTGCGTCATCGAATGCTTTGTTGAAGACACTGGAAGAGCCGGGCGAACGGATTGTGATTATGTTGTTGGCAGAGCATTATTTGAAATTGCCAGCAACAATTCGCAGTCGAATGCAGCACTATGCATTGGATCGTATCGAACCAGAACAATCACAACTTTATTTACAGCAGCATTTGCCCGATAGTGGTGAAACCCAGCGCAAAGTTCTCATGAACTTAGCTAGTCAAATGCCATTACAAGCGATTTCATTGGCAAGTAGTGAATGGCTAAATATGCGCCAAGAGTTTCTACAAGATTGGCAAAAACTTGTGACACAAAAAAATATGCCGATGGCAATTGCGACCAAGTGGAATAAAGCTCTGAGTTTTAGTGATTTTAGTCAAATGTTTGAATACTTGTTGTCCGATATAATTTGTGTCAAGCTAAATCAATCCATAAAAAATATAGATTTGGATTTTGGGGTGTTGGCAGAGCAATATTCGCTCGAAACACTCTTTGGGATTTATACAGAATTACAGCAGTCTAAGCGGTTCATCGAGCAGAACGTACAGGGGAATCTGGTCGTAGATGAGCTTTGCATCAAACTGATGAATGTTTAATTAAGGGGAAACATCATGCAACCACGTATGGGCGGGATCGTTCACGCTAATATTCCAGATGTGGAAACACTTTTTGCGAGCTACATGCCTTATGTCGTTGGTGGCGGTTTATTTGTACCATCAAAGCAAGCTGTGAAAATGGGTGATGAGGTTTTCTTATTGGCGACTTTGCCTGAACAAAGTATAAAAATTCCTTTGACAGGAAAAGTGATTTGGATTTCGCAAAAGCAAAATGGCATTAAACCACAAGGCTTTGGAATTCAATTAAGCGGCGAAAAAGGCGTTTATTTCAAAACAGAAGCAGAACGTTTACTTGCAGGGCTTAAATCTGAGGGGCGTAGAAGTTACACTATGTAGTTACAACAGTGAAGACTTGTAGGTACATATTGTGTTTGTAGATACCCATTGCCATTTAACCATGCTCGACCTAAGCCCTTATGAGGGTAATTTAGATCTTGCATTGGATCAGGCTCGTCAAGCCGGGGTCTCAAAATTTATGAGTATCTCGGTTGATCTAGATGACCATATCGAACTTTCAAAAATTGCTTCACGTCATGCCGATGTGGGTTATTCCGTTGGGGTACACCCATGTGAAGATCCTGCAACGATGGCTCGGGCAACAGAAGAATATCTCATTGAATTAGCACAACCTGAAAAGGTTTGGGCGATTGGTGAAACAGGGCTGGACTATTTTCATAGTACCGACTTTGTTGCAGAGCAAAAAGAATGTTTTGCCCGCCATATTCGCGCATCGCAAGCCGTGAAAAAACCGGTGGTTGTACATACTCGTTCTGCAAAGCATGATACGGTGGATATTATCCGTGCAGAGAAATCCACTCACGGGATTTTGCATTGTTTTACTGAAGATTGGGAAACAGCAAAAGCGGTCTTAGATTGTGGATATTACGTGTCATTTTCAGGCATTGTTTCTTTTAAAAATGCACAAGATTTGCGTGATGTGGCCAAGCAAGTACCATTGGATCGAGTGCTGATTGAAACTGATAGTCCATACCTTGCACCGATGCCCTATAGAGGAAAGTCTAATGAACCAAAATACGTTCCCTATGTAGCCAAAGCCTTAAGTGATGTATATGATAAGTCAATTGAAGAGATGGCTTTCATTACAATGCAAAACTTTGAAAATCTCCTCAATCTTAAGTAAATAATTTGAATTGATATAAGAGTAAGAGAGTATAGGGTGAAGATGGATCGTCAAGCTCAGTTTAGAGCAAGAGAAGCATTAATTTTCCAAGTGGCAGAGCAACTGCTATTGGAAAATGGCGAAGCAGGGATGACACTAGATGCGCTAGCGGCAGAACTCGACTTGGCAAAAGGGACGTTATATAAACATTTCCAAAGTAAAGATGAACTATATATGTTGCTCATTATTCGTAATGAACGCATGTTATTGGAAATGATTAAAGACACCGATAAAGCTTTTCCTGAACACCTTGCTTTCTTTATGTTGCATCACTTACATCACCCAGAACGTACAGTGTTGTTTCATCAAATTGAAGAGCGTTTATCGACAACGGGTGTGGGTATTCAACACTTGTTTAGTGAACTTTATCAAGTGCGCAAACAGCGTCTAAGATTGATCATTCGTATGACTGAGCGTTATTTGGAGTCGATTCAAAGTAGCATGCCAGTACGTGATTATCTTGCTTCGATTTGGTCACTTACACATGGCGCCGCAGCAATTTTGAACTCTAGTTTTTATCAGCGTTATTTGGGTTCAAGAGACACCTTGCGGGTTGCTTATATTGATCAAGCCTTGGCCTTACCAAAACAAGTGCATGCGGTTGCTCAATTCGCTTAAAGGCTGTTTATGAAAATAGCATCACCATCATCGGTTCGTGGCTTCACCCTCGTTGAATTGATGGTGGTGATTGTGATTATGGGCATCATGGCCTCATTGGTGCTTTTGAATATCGGTGGGACAGATCAACGCAAAGCCATGCAAGCACGCGAAGTGTTTGTAATGGATCTGAAACGAATATTACGTGATGCAAATGATCAAGCTTTGATATTGGCCTTACAGCAAAAAGCTGGAACGGATGTCAACACGCAAAGCTATGCGGTACAAGAATATTTACCAGAACAAAAACGTGTAGAAAATAGTATTTTAAATCAGAACAATAAATGGCAAAACTATAAAGATTTTGAAACCCGAGTATTACCTGAAAATGTCTCTTTTACGATTCAGCCTTTAGATCAACAGTATGAAAATGCTAATAATGATGATTTGTTAAATACCAATGCACCCAAGTTGATTTGGTTGGGTAATGGTGAGGTAAAGCCTGTGCGTATACAGTTTTATTTTGAAGAACGTCCCATTGGTAATGAAATCGAAATCGATCATTTAGGGAAAGTTAATGCGGGCTAAAGGGTTTACGCTACTTGAAGTCATGGTGGCATTGGCGATTTTTGCTACTGCGGCAATGGCTTTGTCTAATGTTGCGATGCAATATACGCAGTCGACAGCACACGCAATTTTAAGAAATAAAGCACAATTTGTCGCGCTGAATGAAATCGCTAAGATGGAAATCAATCGTGAATGGATGACAGGTACTGCATCTAAACAAGTCACTGAACAAGGCGAACAATGGCAAATTGACAAAAAAGCCCAAGCCACCATTAGTCCAAATGTACAACGTATCGATATCCAAGTGAGTTTGATGAATGCTGAAACTGGGGATGTAGAAGCGGGGATTAGTAGTTTAGTGTTCTTTAACTATAAGGCTCCGTTGGATGAAAATAATAACTAGAAAAAAACGTACATCTCAAGATATGCCTGTGCTTGTGCAGCAAGGAATGAAGAATCAAGCAGGATTTACCTTAGTTGAACTTTTGGTTGCGATTGCCATTTTTGCAGTACTATCTGCATTGGGCTGGAAGGTTTTTGATTATGTCTCGAAAGTGAAAGAACGAAACGCAACCCATGAGGCACGGCTCAGTCAGTTGCAAGATGCCCATCAGCAGATACTCAGAGACACGGTACAAGCTGTGCCTTTAACTGCCAATATTAATGGAGATATTCAACCAGCGCTGGTGTTGCAAAATGGCCGATTTAATTTCAGTAAGACTGGTGTCACTGACCCATTAAATCAGGGTATTGCACCTGATGAGCGAGTGGAATATCAATACAAAGCTGATGAAAAAAAATTGTATCGGCTAAAGTTTAAAAATCTAAACCAAACGGGGCATGATCAGCCAGATTCGAGTGTGTTACTAGATAATGTAGAGCAATTTAAAATCACGGTACTCAATCCAAATGAGTTAGAGAATTGGCCAGATGCTGCCGCTGATTTGAATAATGAAAAAACCATACAACTGTTACCGCGGGGTATCAGGATGCAGCTCACAGTTGATGGGACAAACTACGAATGGTTATTCAGTTTGTTAAATACTGATTTTTTATTGGATAAAAATAAGAATGGTTAACGGTCAGGTAGTAGAGGCATTTGAAGTTCGGAGTTGCTTATGAAACAGCAACGTGGCATCGCTTTGTTAACTATCCTGATGATGGTAGCTTTGGCAACCATAGTTGCAGCAGGCATCGCAAAACAACAAGCCAATACTTCTGAAAATACCGCTTATGTGATGCGCCAAAATCAATCGTTGTTATATGCGAAAAGTGCCGAAGCATTTTTTGCTGAACTTTTGGTGAATGATGCCGAAAATGCAGGGCAGGTGGATCACCTCCAAGAAAATTGGGCTCAGCCTATGCCCGCCTTTCCAGTGGAAGGTGGAACCGTTGCAGGTGTGCTGCAAGACGAATCTGGAAAATTTAACCTCAATAGTTTGGTTTCAGAAGAGGGTGTGGTAAATGACAAAGCAAAATTATGGTTTGAGAAAATATTGCAGCGTGTTGGTTTACCCGCAGAATTAAGTCAAGCCGTGATTGACTGGCAAGATGAAGATGATGAGACCTCTGGCCCAATGGGAGCAGAGCTGGCGTATTATCGTGGTTTAAATAATGCGGCACTACCGCCAAATGCAAAATTCCATAGTGTGGAAGAGCTGAAATCAGTCCGTGGTTTTGACGGTGCTCAATATAAACTAATTGCGCCTTATGTGAGTAGCTTACCTTCGCATGAAACAACGGTAAACATTAATACCGCTCCTGCATTTTTGTTAGCGACCTTGGATGATCGTTTAGATGTCAATGCAGTTGAACAAGCTTTGCAACAAAAAGCAGCCAAATTTGAACATTTCGAAAATATCAATGATTTATGGGCAATGGAGCCATTTGCACAGGTGAGCACAGAAAATAGGGAAGTTTTAAATTCACAATTGGGTGTGCAGTCGAACTATTTTAAAGCGCAAATTGAAATTATTTTAAATGAAAGAAAGCGTCAATTTACCAGTGAGTTAGTGCGAAAAGATAAAGATGTATATGTGGCTTTTCGCAGTATGGCACCATTTTAGGTCTTAAATATCGCTAAATTTTCATGATGCCTTTTCCCAATTGTGCTGAACAGCAAAATTAATGCCTCTTGTTAGACTTTTGCATTATAATCTCTAAGAACCCATAGATTATTTGATTGCATTACGACACATGTTAATTCGTAAGTTATTTAAGTTTGAAAACGCGCATATCGTGCGTAATTGCACGTCAGACCGTTGCAAACGTTCCATTCATGGACACAGTTATAAAGTCGAACTATTACTTAAAGCGTCGAAACTTGACCATGGACAAATGGTTTACGATTTCGGTTTGCTCAAAGGGGTAATTAAAGACTTATTTGACAGTTTTGATCACGCGATTTGTTTTTGGCAACACGATGATGCTGAGTACATTCGTGCCTGCAAACAGTTCAGTGCACGTTGGGTCGAACTACCCGTATCGCCCTCAGCGGAACAA
This sequence comes from Acinetobacter sp. YH12231, assembly GCF_013417755.1. Lineage (NCBI taxonomy): Bacteria > Pseudomonadati > Pseudomonadota > Gammaproteobacteria > Moraxellales > Moraxellaceae > Acinetobacter > Acinetobacter sp. YH12231. The sequence continues at coordinate 19,838 of NZ_VPDJ01000027.1, read as the reverse complement.
TTTTCACGAATCTTCTTTTACTTAGCACAACAAGTTCTAAAATCAACAGAAACTCAAAATGGTGAGGGTGATGTTGAGGTGTATTCTGTGATTGTGCATGAGACAGACACAGGCTATGCGCAAAGCTTCTTAGAAGATATCAACAACGCACAAATGGGGTTGTTGCAGTTAGATCAAATCGTCTTCTCCGAACAGGTTCAGTCGGAATGGAACGATACTCAGATGTATGAAAAATTAAAACAGGGTCAAAAATTTTTAAACCCTGCAGTTGATTTACAAATTAGAATTTAAGTAAATATTTGGTTTTATTAGGATTGGTTAACAGTGATGTCTTTAACAGAAGAGCAACAAGCAAAACTCGCTAAAGTGCAGCTTGAGCCTAGCTGGAAATATGCCCTAAGTGAGTTTTTGCTTAGCCCCCGCATGGATGAGTTAAAAGACTTTCTGCTACAACAAATCAAACAGGATAAAGTGATTTATCCACCAAATCCGCTAATTTTTAATGCCTTAAACACGACGCCTATGGCAAATGTAAAGGTGGTGATTTTAGGCCAAGACCCGTATCATGGGCCAAATCAGGCACATGGCTTGAGTTTTTCGGTACAAAAGGGGGTTGCATTACCACCTTCTTTACGTAATATTTTCCATGAGTTAAATACCGACCTTGGGGTGCCTGTGTCAAAACATGGGGACTTAACACGCTGGGCAGAACAAGGTGTTTTGCTTTTAAATGCGGTACTGACTGTTGAGGCTGGGCAACCAACTTCACATCAAAAACGTGGCTGGGAAGATTTTACAGACCATGTGATTGATGTTTTAAATGAACAACGTGAGCATATTGTCTTTATTTTATGGGGGGCATATGCACAGCGTAAGGGACAACGCATTGACCAAAATAAGCACTTGGTGCTAAAAGCCGCGCATCCATCACCTTTGGCTGCAAACCGCGGTGGTTTTTTTGGTTGTAAGGTGTTCTCAAAAAGTAATAATTATCTTAAACAAAATGGCATTGAGCCAATAGACTGGCAGCTGGACGCATGACTTATTCTCCCGTTTCAAAAAATTATCACCCAGATCTGATTGTTGAAGAAGCGAAAAAGGGCTGGCGCATTGTTCGCCTGAATCGCCCAAAATCGCTTCATGCATTAGATGAATCTATCTGTACAGCGTTGCTTGAAGTCTTTCAGGACTTTCAATACGATGATGCAGTAAAAGCGATTTGGTTAGATTCCACTACGCCGAAAGCATTTTGTGCAGGTGGCGATGTACGCAAATTGCGACAATTGGTGGTCAATGATGAAGTTGAAACGGCGAATAAATTCTTTGAACAAGAATATGCCCTAGATTTGCTGCTGCATAACTATGCAAAGCCGATTTTGGTTTGGGGCGAAGGTTATGTCATGGGAGGTGGTTTAGGTCTATTTATGGCTGCACCTTTCCGTTTGGTGACACCTTATTCACGTTTAGCAATGCCTGAGATTAATATCGGTTTGTATCCAGATGTTGGTGCGACGCGTTTCCTCGCTGACCGTGGTGCCATTGGATTGTTTACTGGGTTAACCGGCTCGATTATGACCGCAGCTGGTGCTTATGGTATCGGCTGGGCAACGCATATTTGTGATGCTCAGCGTGATAATGTACTTGAAACTGTCATTAATATTGATTGGGATCATTATCCAGCGGGCGATTTTCGTGCCATTGATGACACTTTAAATAGTATGCATCGTCCTGTGGGGCCGGGGCCATTACAAAACTCGTTAGATGTGATTCAAAGTGTGTGCCGTGGGCATAATTTTGAACATGACTATGAATCAATTATTGGTTTAAGTGATGCGCGCAGTGATTGGTTACGCCAAGCCAGTGAAAATCTACAAAAAGGTTCACCTGCAACCGCCGCATTAACATGGTTGTTGTGGCAGTGGGGCAAGCAAGTGCATTCTTGGAATGAAGTGTTTGAACTGGAAACCCAAATTTCGGATTGGAAAATTCGTCATGCGGACTTTGTGGAAGGTGTGCGCGCCCGCCTAGTCGATAAAGACCTGTCTCCAGAATGGAAAAAAGGTACAGATCTTTCCCTCAAAGGAATTCTGGCTGATGAGCCTCCTGTAACCAATATTGACAGTTGGAATGCGCTGTTAAGACAGTATGGTGTAATTTAATTAATTGATGTCTGAACCAAACTTATATAGTGATGAACACTGGATGCAGCTGGCTTTCGAGCAGGCTGCACAAGCTGCAGAATTGCAAGAAATTCCTGTAGGCGCAGTCATTGTGAGTCAAAATCAAGTCATAGGTGCAGGGTTTAATGCGCCGATTTCTCTGAAAGATCCCACCGCACATGCGGAAGTACAAGCTTTGCGTCAAGCTTGTTTAAATATCGATAATTACCGTTTACCCGATGATGCAACCTTATATGTAACATTGGAGCCATGCACAATGTGTGTGGGTGCTTTGGTACATTCGAGAATTAAACGTGTGGTATTTGCGACGACTGAGCCTAAAGCAGGTTCTTTGGTCAGTTCGCGTCAATTATTAAATTCAGGCTACTATAACCATGTCTTTGAGTTTGAGCATGGTTGCCTACAAGAGCAATGCTCCCAACAATTAAGTGATTTTTTTAAAATGCGTCGTGAACAAAAACGACTGATGAAGTTACAGGAAAAAGCCACTTTGACTGAACTTCATTTAAAAAATCAAGTAAACTCTACTGACAATTAATATTGTCAAATAAAATAGGGTACACCATGAAATCCATTCAAGTAAAAAAAGAATTTAATGCACCGGTCGAGCAAGTTTTTGACTTACTTTCAAAACATTCGACCTATAACGTGGCTTTTGCACCGATTCAAGTGGTGCGTGTCAAAGATTCAGCAGATCCTGAACGTCCTGATGGTGTGGGTTCTGTACGTCGTATGGGCTTTGGGCCAGTGAAGCCGTTACAAGAGCAAATTACCTTACTTGAGCCAAACCAACGCATTGAATATAAGATTATTAAAAACCCACTGGTGAAACATCATTTGGGTGTGATTCAATTCGAAGCGATTGATGCTGCGCGTACTTTAGTCACTTATACGATTGAATTACAGGCGCGTGCGCCATTCGTTAGTCAATTAATCCTTGCGCAACTGAAGTCAGCGATTAAAATTGGTTTTTCAAAACTTGCAAAAACCGTATAAACAAAAGTGGAAGAGCAATGACAGTTCAAATCATTACAATTGATGGCCCAAGTGGCTCAGGTAAAGGAACATTGGCAGCAAAAATTGCGGCACATTATCAGTTCCACTTACTCGACTCAGGTGCGTTATATCGTCTGTTGGGATTGTCATTGCATAAGCAAGACTTAATTGATGCATTAGACTCAAAGCTCGATGAATGCGTAAAAATTGCAACAAATTTAGACATACAATTTGTGACAAATGAAGCAGGTGTTTCGGTGCTTTTAGATGGTGAAGATGTCTCAAAAGTTATCCGTACTGAGAGAGTCGGAGAGTTTGCCTCAAAAGTTGCTGCAATTCCTGCACTTAGAACTGCGCTTTTAGAACGTCAGCATGCCTTTGCCCAAGCACCTGGTTTGGTTGCAGATGGCCGTGATATGGCAACAACGATTTTTCCAAATGCCCAAGCCAAGATTTATTTAACGGCTTCTGCTCAGTCCCGTGCGGAGCGCCGTGTAAATCAGTTGCAGGCTATGGGCGTGGATGTTAAAATAAACGACATTTTAGCTAATATCGAAGCGCGTGATAAGCGAGATATGGAACGCACAGTCGCTCCACTCAAGCCTGCGCCAGATGCTTATTTCATTGATAGTTCAACTTTGAGTATTGATGAAGTATTTACGCTGATGACGAATTACATCGATCAGCAATTAGCAAACTAAAGAATTTTCAGCAGAAGCATAGCTTGATCAGTCTTATACGGACTATGTAGACGCTTAATTAAACCGGCCTTGTCTGATCCAAGACCGCTGACTTTACTAGGTATATCATGACCGAATCTTTTGCAGCCCTCTTTGAAGAAAGCGAATTAAACCTCAACGTTGAAAAGGGTGCTGTCATCCAAGGCGTTGTAGTAAATATCGACTCTGACTGGGTAACAGTTGACACTGGCCTTAAATCAGAAGGTATTGTTGACCGCGCTGAATTCTTAAATGAACAACGTGAACTTGAAGTTCAAGTTGGCGACACTGTTGACGTAGTTGTTGAAGCTCTTGACAACGGTATGGGTCAAACAGTTTTATCACGTGAAAAAGCGAAACGTGCTGAAACTTGGACTAAACTTGAAAAAATCTTTGAAGACGGCGAAATCGTTACTGGTGTTATCTCTGGTAAGGTTAAAGGCGGTTTCACTGTTGACATCGGTCCAGTTCGTGCGTTCCTTCCAGGTTCTTTAGTTGATACTCGTCCTATTCGTGATACTACTCACTTAGAAGGTAAAGAGTTAGAATTTAAAGTAATCAAACTTGATGCTAAACGTAACAACGTTGTTGTATCTCGTCGTGCTGTTATGGAAGCTGAATCTTCAGCTGACCGTGAAGCTCTTCTTGCTCAGCTTGAAGAAGGTCAAACAGTTACTGGTACTATTAAAAATCTTACTGACTACGGCGCGTTCGTTGACCTTGGCGGTATTGATGGTCTTCTTCACATCACTGACATGGCTTGGAAACGTATCAAGCACCCTTCAGAAGTTGTTGAAGTTGGTCAAGAAGTTACTGTTAAAGTACTTAAATTCGACCGCGAACGTAACCGCGTATCTTTAGGCCTTAAACAATTAGGCGAAGATCCATGGTTAGCGATCATGAACCGTTACCCTAAAGGTTCTATCGTTAAAGCTCGTGTAACTAACTTAACTGACTACGGTTGCTTCGCTGAAATCGCTGAAGGCGTTGAAGGCTTAGTACACGTTTCAGAAATGGACCACACTAACAAAAACATCCACCCATCTAAAGTTGTTCAGATCGGTGACGAAGTTGACGTTATGGTTCTTGAAGTTGATGAAGAGCGTCGTCGTATTTCTCTTGGTATCAAACAAACTCGTGCTAATCCATGGGAAGAGTTTGCTAAAGAACACGACAAAGGTGAAAAAGTTTCAGGTACGATCAAGTCAATCACTGACTTCGGTATCTTCATCGGTTTACCAGGCGGTATCGATGGTCTAGTTCACTTGTCTGACATTTCTTGGAACGAACAAGGCGAAGAAGCTATCCGTCGTTACAAGAAAGGTGACACAGTTGAAGCGGTTATCCTTTCAGTAGACGCTGAAGGCAACCGTATCAGCCTTGGCATCAAACAAATGAACAGCGATCCGTTCAACGATTTCTTAGCTGCTAACGAACGCGGTGCGCTTGTTAAAGGTACTGTAACTGCAGTTGACGCTAAAGGCGCTACTGTTAAGTTAGCTGACGAAGTTGAAGCGACTCTTAAAGCATCTGAAATCAACCGCGACCGCGTTGAAGATGCAACTAAGTTCCTTGAAGTTGGTCAAGAAGTTGAAGCTAAAATCATCAACGTAGACCGCAAATCACGTTCTATCAACTTGTCTATCAAAGCGAAAGACGAAGCTGAAGAAAAAGAAGCGGTAGCTAACTTGAACAAGACAGCTACAGCATCTTCAGACAATGGTCCTAAGACTATTGGTGATTTGATCAAAGCTCAAATGAACCACTAAGTAAGTGTTTGAATTGTATTATTAATGTAAATTAATTAATATTTTTTACACAATTACTGTAACGGTAGCGTAGTAAGTGATTATTACGCTACCGTTTTGTATTTAAACAGGTTATTATCAGGAAACTGATCCTAGGTAGCTTGATAATTAAAGAGGTCGCAGATGACTACTGAAGCACTTAATAAGTCTGACTTAATAGAGCGTATTTCTCTTAAAAACCCACACTTAGCTGAACCCTTAGTGGAAGAGGCCGTTAAGATAATGATCGATCAAATGATCGAAGCGTTATCTACAGACAACCGAATTGAAATCCGTGGTTTTGGTAGTTTTGCATTACATCACCGTGAACCACGTGTGGGTCGTAACCCAAAAACAGGTAAATCAGTAGAAGTTGCAGCAAAAGCTGTACCGCACTTTAAACCTGGTAAAGCTTTACGTGATGCGGTAAACGAATCTGCAAACTAATTCAAAACATTGTTAGGGGTGTTTATGCGTTACGTATTGGTCGTAATTCTACTGGTCCTATTTGGATACTCATTGGCTTTGGTTCTACAAAACGGAACTGAACTTTCGGTCGATTTGTTGTTTACACAAGTGCCTGCAATGCGTTTAGGGCTTTTATTGCTATTAACCTTGTCATTAGGTTTGGTGTTAGGTCTTTTATTGGCAGTGCAAGTATTTCGAGTATTTCAAAATAACTGGGAAATTAAACGTCTACGTAAAGATATTGACCGCCTACGTAAAGAGCAAATTCAAACTGCTCAACTGGCTGCTGCTGAAGCGGCTGCACATACGCGTCATGAAAAGACAGTTTTAGATATTGATGCGAATGAGCGTCCTTCTAACCCGTTATAATTGGGTTTTAGAAGTAAATTAACTACTTTTATGAGTAGATTTAAATTTTATATTTAACACTCCGGTGGATCATCGGGGTGTTTTTTTATGGGCTGAAAAAATAAAACGCTTATCTCAAATAAAATAATGAGATAGCTCAATTCAAATTAATCATTTCAAATGACATGAGTTTTATGACTTTCTGATCAAGTTGAATCCATCTATAATGCACTAATTTTGTCAAAATGAAGGGTAAGTCTCTTGAGTATCATCGTTGCACTAGATGCTAAAAGCCAATATGACGCACTTACAATTGCAGAGCAGTTAGATCCTGCATTATGTCGAGTTAAGGTTGGTAAAGAGTTATTTACCCATGAGGGTCCAAGTGTCGTTAAGGCATTGCATGATAAAGGTTTTGAAGTATTTCTAGATCTAAAATTCCACGATATTCCAAACACTACAGCGCAAGCAGTTTGTGCAGCTGCGGATATGGGTGTGTGGATGGTGAATGTTCATGCTTCAGGTGGTCGTAAAATGATGGAAACCTGTGTTGAGCGTTTAAAGACGGGTAACTATAACACTCAGCTGATTGCAGTAACGGTATTAACCTCGATGGGCCGTGAAGATCTTGCGGATTTAGGTTTAGATGTTGAACCCTTTGAACATGTGAAACGTCTTGCGACTTTAACGAAAGAAAGTGGTTTAGATGGTGTAGTGTGTTCGGCACAAGAAGCAAAAATGCTGCGTGAAACTTTGGGTGCTGACTTTGCTTTAGTGACACCGGGTATCCGTCCAGCAGGTTCTGCTGCTGATGATCAAAAACGAATTGTGACACCTAAACAAGCCATGCTTGATGGTTCTACACATTTGGTGATTGGTCGTCCGATTACCAAATCGGACAATATGCGTCAGACTTTAAAAGATATTTTGGCGACTTTGTAAGAATCCCACCCGACCTCCCTTTGAAAAAGGGAGGAGAAAGTCCCTCTTTTTTAAAGAGGGATTTAGGGAGATTAAAATCGTTAAAGCACCGCCAATATACTCACCAATATAGGTGCAAGTACAGAAAGGATAAAGCCGCTGACCATGGCATGTGGAATAAAATCATTCCCACAGGCTTGTTTGACCATAGGTAGGGTGACATCCATAGCTGTTGCGCCCGCAGATGAAATTGCAGAGCGTGGGTAACGCCAGCCAATAATATACATAAACACAATCGCAAAGATTTCTCTGAATAAATCATTCATCAACGCAATACTACCTAGATGCGCATTTTTTAATTCAGTTACGACGATACCTGTCATCGAATAGAAACCATAGCCTTGTGACAGCATAATCAAATCTTTCAAGCTGATTTGTGGCAATAGATAGGCAGCAGCAAAAGCGCCCAAAAGTGAACCGACGATACAACCGAGTGGAACAAGTAGAATTTTCCAATTTAACCAAGAGCGATCGAGCGGTGAGTAGGCGAGATCAAGCCCAATCAGAAACATGAAGACTAAAAGTAGATCCCAAGTACTAATATGTGGCTGAAGACTAAAATGTGCTGCCATTTCGGCAAAAGCATAACCTAAACCTAATGCAATAAAAGCATAGCTAATATTGATGAGTGAGCTTGTCACTAACTGCATGGACACTTTGCCATGACTGGGTTTATAGCCTAAAAGCTTAAATAAAATATAGCAGCAAATAAAAGCACCCACTGAGGTCAATAGTGCAATAAGTACTGATGAAGAAAGGATTTGCAGAGGTGCTGGAATAGTGTGTAATGTTTCAGAAAATTCGATCGCAATCGCAAATAACAAAATATAAGTAAAATACGGCAGCAGTTTAAAGGCGATTTTTTCAAGCCAAGTGGGTAGGCGACGTGCAAGAATAAAACCAAGCCCTAAACAGGCCAAGAGCTGGAAAATCAGCCAGAAAGATTGCATACAAAAATAGGCAGATAATGAATACCTGCCTATTATGACCTGTTATTGCTTAAGCTGCATGACTAGATTTTGTTTTACTAAGGAGTCGAAAATCGGCTGGATTTATTTTTCGAGTAGCGAGCCAATATTTCCATGTATAAGTCGGCCAAAGTGCAAAATTTTTACCGCCATTTTGTTGATACCAACTCACACAGCCTGATTGCCAAACTGTTCCATCAAGCATGTCTTGTACATGAGTGTTAAATTGATCTTGCACCTGATCTTTGACGGCGATGGCTTGAACATTAGATTTTGAAACCAATTGCATCATTTGTAAGATGTAATCGACTTGTGCCTCAATCATAAATACCACTGAATTATGGGCAAGCACAGTATTGGGGCCTAATAATTGGAACAGGTTTGGAAAGCCTTTGGTGCAAATGCCATAAAAGCTTTCTGCGCCAGCTTGCCAAACTTGTTTGAGTTCTTGAGCATTTTCACCAATACATTCAAATGATTTTAAATAAATTCTTGGATCGGTAATAAAGCCTGTGCCATAGATCAGACAATCGATTTCACGGGATTTTCCATCTTTGGTAATAATGGCATTTTCAGTGATTTCTTGTATTGCATCACTGACCAATTCCACATTCGGTCGATTAAACGTTGGAAAGTATTTATTAGAAATTAAAATGCGTTTACAGCCCATGATGTAGTTTGGGGTTAGTTTCTTGGCAAGTTCAGCATCTTTCACTTGATACTTAATATATAGTTCTGCCAGTTTTTGCGCATATTTCATGGTGGTTGGTTTAACAATTGGCACGACACGTGATTCGTTGGTCCAATACAGGTGAGCACGGTGAATTTTTCGAAACCAATCATATTTTTTAAATAGTGATTTTTCTAAACCATGATAACTACGCTCATCTCGTGGAATGACCCAAGCCGCTGTACGCTGAAAAACATACAGTTGCTTTGTTTGTGGTGCGATTTCAGGAATGTATTGGATGGCACTGCCGCCTGTACCAATAGATGCGACTTTTTTACCTTCTAATGGATATTGATGATCCTATTGCGAAGAATGGAACACTTTACCCTTAAATTTTTCAATGCCTGGAATATGTGGAATTTGTGGGACATGTAACGGGCCAGATGCAAAAATCACATATTGAGCGGTAATTTTAACGCCATCTTTGAGTTCTAAATGCCAGTCACAGGTTGATTCATTGTATTGGCTTGAAAGCACTTCACTGTTAAAGCGACAGAATTGTTTTAAATTATATTCACGGGTGACCTGTTGGATATAGTCAAATATTTCCGGCGCTTCGGCGTAACGCTTTGACCAATCTGTTTTGGGTGCAAAAGAAAGTGAATACATATGTGATTGCACATCGCAGGCAGCGCCAGGGTAGCGGTTTTCACGCCAGGTTCCACCAAAATCATTGGCTTTTTCGAGGATTAGAAAATTTTGATTACCTTGTTGTAAAAGTCGTATCGCCATAGCAATGCCACCAAAACCGCCGCCGATGATGGCGATTTGCGTATGAATTTCCGAATTGGCTTTTGGGGTTTGCACTGTTTTTGTTTGCGCTTCCTGCATCATTTTTTTAATTCCAAGCGAGATTACAAACTAAGCATACTTGAGTTCATGATCAGAACAATATGATTGAGATGACAGAAAAATTGATCGAAACGGCAATGTTCATAATTGCAAATTTGTAGTAAAAAAGAAGAAATTTAATGTCATTTTACGATTTATGAAACGATCCATTCTAAGCCTGATGTATCTTGTACAAGGAATGCGTAAAGCAGGCGTAGATGTCGATCAACGTTTGCAAACTATCGGGCTGCGTGTCGATGCACTCGATCCTACTTCGGTGATTCATCCGAGTTTGGAGTGGGATGTACTGAAAGTCATTGGTAAAGATGTAGAACCTGAGCAAGGGTTATTTATTGGTCAGCATTATACGTTGGCGGGTTATGGTCCGTTGCTGATGTTATTGGTCACCAGTGATACTTTACGCCAAGCTTTAAATCAGGGGATTCGCTTTCAACAGTTGACACATCTAACTGGGCGTTTGAGTTTGCAAATCAGTCAGCATAAAGTGGCCTTATGTTATCAACCCCAAGATGTGTATGCACCACTGGGTGCATTATTGGCACAGTCGGAAATTTCTGGAACGTATAAATTCATCCGCGATCTTTACAAAATGATGGGGTTATCGACACCACAAGTTCAAATTGATTTGCCGTTCGCTGAACCCAAAGATCCTGAAAAATTAAAAATGTTTACTGATTATTATGGCTCTCAAGTTCGATTTGGTGCGCCATTTGCGGCATTTTGGTTCGATGAAGATGTTTTAGATATTCGGATCCCTTCCGCAGATATTATTACTTTTCGATTATATGAGTCGAAATGTATTGCGGAGTTAGAACGTTTAAGCGCCGATGAAGATGCGCCATCATTGGTTCAGCGTGTCCAAGATTATTTGGAATTACAAAGTGGTGCGATGCCAAGTATGGCAGCAACTGCTCAAGCGTTGAACTTGCCTGAAAGAACTTTGCGTCATCAACTGCAACAGTTAAATACCAGTTATAAGCAAATTCGTGAAGATATTATTAAAGATAAAGCACTCCGTATGATTGAATATAATGAATATTCAATTGAAATGATTGCAGAATTGCTGGGCTATTCAGAACCTGCGGCGTTTAATCATGCGTTTAAACGTTGGTTTGGGCATAGTCCGAGACAATATAATAAATAGCCAATGCGCTTTACTGCCAAAGTGTTATATCTTCGAGTTTATTCTTCGTTATAATTCATTTAGCCCAAAAAAGTATTTAATGATATGTCAGATTTTCAGTCACCACACAACACCGCATTTACTCCGATTTCACCGGCTGAGCGTTATGCTCAAGCCTTAGCATCTGGTCAGTTTTTACCAGATCAGGAACAGGCGCAAGCGGTGCATGAGTTGGATCGAGTTTGGCAAGAATTAATCCAACGTTTTAAGGCTTCTAAAAAAGCGTTTCGTCGTTTCCGTCGTCAAACTGCACCGAAAGGGGTGTATATGTGGGGCGGTGTAGGACGTGGTAAAACGTGGCTGATGGATCAGTTTTATGATTCTGTGCCATTTCGACGCAAAACACGTATGCATTTCCATCACTTTATGCAGTACGTACACCGTGAATTAAATAAGCTTTCAGGTCAGCGTAATCCACTCGACCTAGTTGCAGATCAAATTTATAAAGAAGCGGTCGTGATCTGCTTCGATGAATTTTTTGTATCCAATGTCACGGATGCGATGATTTTGAGCGATCTATTCCAAAAATTATTTACGCGTGGCATCACTCTTGTTGCAACATCTAACATTGCACCCGATGGCTTATATAAAAACGGGATTCATCGTGACCGTTTTATCCCAACCATTGAAATGGTGAAAAAGAACTGTGTGATTTTAAACGTAGACTCAGGCGTAGATTATCGTTTACGTGTATTGAAACAAGCGCAGTTGTTTAAGTCGCCTTTAACACATGAACATAAGTTGTGGATGGCACAGCGTTTTACAGCATTAACGCAAACCCAAACGGTTTCACAAGAGCCAATTATTATTAATCAGCGTATTGTGGAAACCATTGGTCATACGGAAGATGTGCTGTGGTGTGAATATTCTGAGCTTTGTCTAAAACCACGTAGCCCAGCGGACTTTATTGAAATTGCCAATATTTATAATACAGTCTTGGTGAGTAATGTGCCGCACATGACCGATTATTTGTCTGAAGGGACACGTCGTTTTATCTACTTGGTTGATGAATTTTATGACCGTGGGGTGAAGTTGTTGCTTACTTCAGAAGATACGATTATTGAATTATATCAAGGTGAAAAATTGGCATTTGAAATTGAGCGTACACGTTCGCGCTTATTGGAAATGCAATCTGATGATTATCTACATACCTCTCACCGTCAAATCAATTCACCAGAATCTACCGCAGAAAATTAAGCGTTTTTGTTGGAATAAAAAAAGAACGTCTTAATGGCGTTCTTTTTTTTGATTTTTTGTTTTAGATAACATGTATAAATTAAGAAAAGCTGTGGAACGAACAATAGAAGTTAAAGCCAAGTCTCAAGATAAAAGCATCATTTAATAAGAAGCTAGGCTGAATAATAATTCATCGATAAAAGCGTTAAATTTAAACTGATTGGTTGAAGTTGTAGCATCGACATTGGCAGCATTTCATGGCTTAATCGAGTGAGTTTGTTTGAGGCTTGGGTCTATTTGTTCAGTTTTAGAACAAAATTCTGCACTTAAGTCTAATTTCGACATTTCAAAAACTTTATACACTGTAAAAAGGTATTCAGGCTGATGATGACGTCGTATTTCTGATCTTTATTATGTTGAATGATGAGGGTATTTCATTACATAGAAAATGATCATTATTTAGGAATGTGATAGTACTATTCAGCAAAGTATAAATGGGTATACTAGAATCTCTTGTTATAAAAAATAGCAATATCAGGAAAGACAATGACTGCACGTATTCAAAAAGGCAAGTTAGCGATTGCTAAAGAACTTTACGATTTCATCGAAAATGAAGCACTACCGGGTTCAGGTTTAGACAGTGAAACTTACTGGAAAAACTTTGAACAAGTCGTTGTCGATCTTAGCCCAAAGAATAAAGCACTATTGGCTAAGCGTGACGACATTCAAGCTAAAATTGATGAATGGCACCGCAACAACAAATTTGAACTCGAAGCTTACAAAGCTTTCCTTACTGAAATTGGCTACTTATTACCAGAAGTAGAAGATTTCCAAATCAGCACAGAAAATGTAGACGAAGAAATCGCATTATTGGCTGGTGCGCAATTGGTAGTACCTGTGCGTAATGCACGTTACTGCTTAAACGCTGCGAACGCACGTTGGGGTTCACTCTACGATGCTCTTTACGGTTTTGACGTGATCTCTGAAGAAGGCGGCGCGGAAAAAGGTAAGGGCTATAACCCAGCTCGTGGCGCAAAAGTTATCGAATTTGCTAAAAACTTCTTAAATGAAACTTTCCCGTTAGCAAATGGTTCGCATGCAGATGCAACTAAATATGCGGTAGAAGGCAAAAAGTTAGTTGTAAGCCTAAAAGATGGCTCAACTGCAACTTTAGCGAAAGAAGCTCAGTTTGTTGGTTTTAATGGTGACGAAGCTGCACCAACTGAAATCGTACTTTTAAACAATGGTTTACATGTAATCATTGAAGTTGATGCGACGAGCCCAATTGGTTCAACAGATGCTGCTGGCGTGAAAGACTTAGTTCTTGAAGCTGCGGTAACGACAATTCAAGACTTGGAAGACTCAATTGCAGCAGTTGATGCTGAAGAGAAAGTTGAAGGCTACCGTAACTGGTTAGGCTTAATGAAAGGTACGCTTTCTGAATCTATCGAGAAAAATGGTAAAACCGTTACTCGTACATTAAATAAAGACCGTACGCACAAAAACTTGATCGGTGGTGAAACTACACTTCACGGTCGTTCATTGATGTTACTTCGTAACGTGGGTCATTTGATGACAAACCCTGCGATCCTTGTAGATGGTGCTGAAATCTACGAAGGTATTATGGATGCATTGATCACACCGTTATTGACGTTTGCAGACATTAAAGGCGAAAACGAAAACAAGAACTCTCGTAAAGGTTCTATGTACATCGTGAAGCCAAAAATGCACGGTCCAGAAGAAGTTGCATTTGCAGTTGAATTATTTGAGCGTGCTGAACAAGCGCTTGGTTTGCCTGCGAAGACTTTGAAAATCGGTATCATGGACGAAGAACGTCGTACCTCTGTGAACTTGAAAAACTGTATCGCGCAAGCGAAAGATCGCACGATTTTTATTAATACAGGTTTCATGGACCGTACGGGTGACGAAATTCATACGTTCATGGAAGCAGGTCCATTCGTTCGTAAAGGCGAAGTGAAGTCTCAAATCTGGTTCCCAGCGTATGAAAACCGTAACGTGATGATCGGTCTACAAGCAGGCTTACGTGGTAAAGCGCAAATCGGTAAAGGCATGTGGCCAAAACCAGATATGTTGCTTGATATGTACAAAACTAAGATTGAGCATCCAGAAGCTGGCGCAAGCTGTGCATGGGTTCCGTCTCCATCTGGTGCTGTTATTCACGCGATTCACTACCATCAGTGCAATGTTTCTGAGCGTCAAAAAGAGTTGTTGAATACTCAACCGCTATCTTTAGATGACTTGTTAACACCGCCTTTAGCGACAGATACAAACTGGTCTGAAGAAGAGAAAACCAAAGAACTCGAAAATAACCTTCAAGGTATCTTGGGTTATGTAGTTCGTTGGGTTGATTTGGGTGTAGGTTGTTCAAAAGTTCTAGACATCAACAACGTTGGTTTGATGGAAGACCGTGCAACTTTACGTATTTCTTCTCAACACGTTGCAAACTGGCTGCGTCACGGTATCGTAACTGCTGAACAAGTTGAAGAAGTATTTAAGCGCATGGCGAAAGTTGTGGATGAGCAAAATGCCAACGATCCACTTTACACACCAATGGCACCAAGCTTTGATGGTTATGCATACAAAGCTGCTTATGACTTAGTATTCAAAGGTGGCGAGCAGCCTTCTGGTTATACAGAGCCGCTTCTTCATGCTTACCGTTTAAAATTAAAAGGTTATACAGGTGACTAATCTGTAAATCAAAAAAAGCCTCTTCGGAGGCTTTTTTTATTGCTTGAGAAAGTTAGAATGTCGACATAAAAAATGAAAAGGAAACGCCATGTATTTATGGAATGTAAATCGGTTGGTGGATGATATACGACTGAATAAAGTCTCTGAAACCCATTATAAAAACTACTATATTGCCAGCTCAATATTGATTTTCTTTAGCTACTTAGCACTGACCTTAACCCCAGAATCCAAACCTACAGAAGCTTGGGCTTCGTTTGTTTTACAAGTTGGTCTACTGATCAGCTGGGTGAATGCCATATTTAAAGCCAATGGCGGCGAGCAAGGCCGAGATTTTTTAAAGCGCTTTATTGCATTGTATCTGCCGGTGACGATTCAGAGTTTAGTCCTGTTTATCTTGATCGCTGTGGTTGTCGAAGGGCTGTTACCTATGTTGACCCTAAACATGGAGGAGGCTGCACTTGAGCAACTCACCACAGTTAAAGACCTGAGTTTTGAAGTCATTATTAGCTGTTATATTTATTGGCGAATCTATAAAGCGATGCGGCAGATTCATCAGCCGGTTTAGATTAAAGGGCTGCACCCGAAATTATTTCTTAAAGTTTCATCCTGTTTTTCTCATAGCTTTTCGATGCTGAAGCCTTTACATTGGAATGAATGATAAAAATGGGATAGAAGCGATGTCAACATATACCGCATTAGATTTGCAATATATTGGTGGGCAGTGGCGGGCAGGGACGTCAACCCGCCACATCAAAAATATCAATCCTTTTAGCCAAGCAGAGATTTTTGAATTGCAGGCAGCCAGCAGTGTCGATGTAGACAGTGCCTATAGTGCGGCAGAAGCTGCCTTTAAATTAGAAATGACCAAGTCTATTAAAGTACGTCAGCAAGTTATCAACAAATTAGCTCAAACCATTCAGCAACGCAGAGAAGAAATTATTCAATGGCTGATAGATGAATCTGGGAGTACACGTTTAAAAGCCAATATTGAAGTTGATGCTGCGCTCGGCATTATCCAAGAATCGTTGTGTTTTCCTGAAAAAATGCAAACTATGAAGCTAGAGAGTAAAGACCCTAGCCGCAAGAGTTTTGTACTGCGCAAACCCTTGGGAGTCATAGCAGTGATTAGCCCTTGGAATTTTCCATTTCATTTGTCGATGCGTTCTGTGGTGACTGCGATTGCTTGCGGCAATAGTGTGGTGCTGAAGCCTGCAAGTGACACGCCAGTCACAGGTGGAACGTTGCTCGGAAAGTTATTTGAAGAAGCGGGTTTACCGCATGGTGTGTTAAATGTCGTTGCAGGCAGCGGCAGTGAAATTGGCGACTATTTTGTAGAGCATCCTGTACCTAAATTGATTTCATTTACAGGTTCAACTGAAGTGGGTCAACAGGTGGGGGGGAAAGCGCTAGGAAGTTCACGGATTAAGCGTTTAGCGCTGGAACTTGGCGGCAATGCGCCTTTGGTCATTTTAGATGATGCAGATTTAAATTTAGCCGTTGAACTGACCGTGATGGGGCGTTTTTTGCATCAAGGACAAATTTGCATGAGTACCAATCGAGTGATTGTGGATGAATCCTTGCACGATGCTTATGTTGAAAAATTAATTAAACGGGTAAAAAGCATTGTGGTCGGTGATCCGAATGATGCTGAAACCCTGATAGGGCCCATTATCAATAAGTCGCAAATCGATAAATTAAAAACTATTATTCAAAATGCCATTCAGCAAGATGCAATTTTAGCCTACGCGGGGGGTATTGAAGGTCAATTGGTTGCACCGCATATTTTCACCCATGTGGATGCACACGCTGATATTGCATTGGAAGAAAGCTTTGGGCCAATCTTGCCGATTTTAAAAGCGCGAGATGAAGCACATGCACTAGAATTGGCGAATTCAACCCGATTTGGTTTATCGAGTGCGGTATGTACGTCAAACTTAGCGCGCGGCGGAGAGTTTGCTGCCAAACTCGATATAGGCATGACGCATATCAATGGCATCAGTGTGGCGGATCATTCTAATGCACCCTTTGGTGGTGAACGTAATTCAGGCCTTGGCCGTTTTAATGGTGAGTGGATATTTGAGGAATTTACCCGCACCCATTGGCAGACTTTCCCCGCTTAAAATACACAAAATGAAGTCTATTTTATCTTGTGCAATAGACTTCACAACAGGTTCTGTTGCGCAGGAGCAGGACCTCTCTAGTTTATTTCCATGAAATATCAGGAAGTATATAGTCCCAAAAACGACTCCAACGTGTTTTGTAATACAGAAAAGCGCCAATATCCTGACTTGAACAATTATTCTGATAGTACATTTGCTGATTCATCAACAGCATAGGCTTACGTTGCAAGGTCGTTATATACAGCTTTACCTGCACTTTATAATTGTAGATTGAATAATTAGAAGAAATAGTCTCGGTTTTCATTTTTTGGATATTGTTAATATACACATCAAACTTCAAGCCATTTTTGTAATCCGTTGCCTCATGAATTGTTCGATCTTCGATTGGAATAACCGGATTGTTATCACTAAACGCTAAATATGCATTATGTTTTTGTTTTCCTTGTTGATAATTAAACTGAATAGCTGAATTTGCAGTGGTGAAATAGGGGGAGCGCATCCAGAGGATTGATCTTAAAAGTGCCTGTACAATCTGTCCTGACACGGCCTTCATCTGCGTTCACTGTAAACCAGTCAAATTGATCTTCTAATTCTGTCGTGTGGGCTTCATCTGCGTCAGGAAGAATCACGCCAAATTGATCTCGTTGTCTTTGCTGATTTTGCATCAAGCGATAACTATTTTGAGCATGTTTTGCAAAACGGATTTCAGGAAACATTTCTGGAGATGTAATTTTAAAGTCAGAGACATTGATCATTTCACCATAGGGCAGGATGACTAATGAGAATTGCTGCTCTTGGGTGTTGGGAAGATTTTTGACCGTGACCCAATGATGTGTACTGATCATTTGCTGATTGCGAAAATGCTTATATTGAATGCGGTATTTGCCTGCAGGGATCTCGATTTCATTGATCAGGCTTTGTTTAAATGGATATTCATTGAGATAGAGCGCGTCGAGACTAAAAGGTAGAAATGAAACGGTATGTACAGAAACTTTTGCTGCTTTGCAGTTGGATATAGACTTAAACTGAGAATTAAAACGATAAAGCGACTTCGGTCTAGATTTTTCATTTATTATAAAGATTGAATTTTTGCGGATTATGGCAAATATGTGTGCCAATTTCAAACCGATTACCTTAGCGCAATTAAAGTCGCAAAACTTGCCTGAAATCAGTTTTGAATATCCTGAGGAAGTCTATCCAAATTATGATTTGCCGCTGCTCTTTAAGTCTGAGCAAGGGCTAGAGTGGCGAAAAGTGGGTTTTGGCATGGTGCCTAAATGGGCCGAAGACAAATCTATTGCACTAAAAACCTATAATGCCCGAAATGAAACTTTGTATCAAAAGCCGTCTTTTATCAATGCGATCTCAAAATGTAAGTTTGGCGTAATTCCAGTGTCTGAATTTTATGAGTCTATGTATATCGACAATAAACCGCAGCGTTGGAGTGTTAAACGCAAAGATGGAGAAGCGTTTTATATCGCTGCCTTATATGACATTTGTCGGCAAGGTGATGAGATTGTACGTTCTGCAACCATGATTACGATGGATGCTATCGATCATGAAATGATGAAACACTTTCATGAGCCAGGAAATATAAAACGCTCGGTGATTGTGATTCCGCATGCGCGATTAGAGGAATGGTTAAGCTGGAAATCACCCAATATCCAAAGTTTTGTACAGGGTTTTCCCGTTGATGAATTTGAATGCGCGCATGCACCTAAAATAAAAATCGAAAAAATCAGTCCCCAACTGAACTTTTTCGATTAATACTTCGGTGATGCAGAATGCTTAGCGCGCTAAGTTTTTGAAGATGTGCTTTAAGCTTTCCATGGTTTTTTCAATTTGTAGCGGTGTTAAGCCTTCAAAAGATTGCTCGAGAACGACATTCGTTAGATCGTTAATCTTCTGCGTCATTGCAGTGCCTTTATCGGTTAACACGACGCGGGTAATACGCGCATCATCTTCACAAGAATAGGTATCTACTAAGCCTTCATCTTTTAAGCGATAAACAATTTTGGTTGTCGTCGACATTTTAGACACGACCATTTCAGATAAATCCGAAACGCTCGCATGTGGCTTAGACTTGAGTGCGAGAAGGATACGGCGACGTGAATTATCAACACCATATTTTTTCAACGCATGGTCAACGTTTAAAACGTATTGAGCATGAACCTGAGTGACCCAGTAGAAAGGAAAATTTTCTAAGCTAAAGTCATCGGTGGATGGTAAAAATTTTGAATACTTTTTTGTCATAAAGGAGTCCCCTGAATATTTGTTTTAATTTTATTTAATGTTTTAACATTCTATTGAAAAATAGAGGGTAATAGCAAGAGTTCACAATAAAAAAATAGAAAGTAGAAGATATCTCATTTTTAGATTATCTTAATAGATTATATTGATATTCTGTCCAAGCGATTAAAAAAGAATAAAAGTAATTTTTGCTATAGAGAGATAGTGTAGTGAAAATAAATAAGTTTTTAATTCAAATTGAATATTAGGGTCTGTTGACATTTGTTGATTAAAAAAATAGCGAGATAGTAAAATTAAATCGCCAAACCCAATTTTACACTCGCTATGCCTCGAACAATGCTAAATGATCAACACTGGTCCAAGTTACTTGC
>NZ_VPDJ01000026.1:0-39191 GCF_013417755.1 Acinetobacter sp. YH12231 | reverse complement strand
GAATTTGTTGAATAACATCTGCTAAATCACTAATTGGCTGTGTATAGCGTTTTCCATATTTAAAGGCGAGGATAGTAGAAAGAAAAAAGCCTGTTAATAGCACTAAAAACAGCCAGATAAAGTCAACAGTGGTAACTGAAAATTCATTTGAATTAATAACTTGCGTATTTAGAAAACCTATTTTTATCGCCCAGCTATAAACAAAATAGCCAATCATGAAAGATAACAGCGTAATGCCTAAATTGAGTAGGCTCATCATGATAATAAACTGGAAGTTAATTCCAACTGAATTTTTAAAAAAGTTAAATTTCATGATTTTGATCTAAGCGATACCCCACGCCACGGACATTGATTAATAAACCATTTACATAATTTTCTTCAAGTTTTTTGCGTAATTTGCTGATATGGCTATCTACAGTGCGATCTAAAGCATCACTTTCAGGCATACAGTTTTGGATCAATTCATTACGTGTAAAGACTTTATTTGGTGTTTTTGCCATCAAAACCAGTATCTTATACTCAGTTAACGTAAGGTTGAGCAGCTGATTTCTTTGACCATTTGAAATGTAAACTTGATGATGATCTGGATTAATTTCAATATTTTTATAACGAATAATATTAGTTATTTCCGTATTTTGGCTTGTACTTCGTCTAAGTACGGCTTGTATTCGCGCAATCACTTCATTTGGGTTAAATGGTTTAATAATAAAATCATCAGCACCCATTTTTAGCCCCATGATCTTATTCACTTGATCATCTAAGGCAGTCAGCATAATGACAGGTAAATGACTTGTTTGACGGATGATTTGTAGAATTTCCCAGCCATTTAGTTTGGGTAATTTAATATCAAGGAGAATCAGGTCTATAGAGTTGGCTTTTAAGCACTCTAAAGCTTGTTGTCCATCCAATGCACGGATGACCTTCATGTTTTCATTTTTTATGTATTTTTCAAGAATGTCACCAATATCATAATCATCTTCTACAACGAGAATTACGCTATTTTCAAAGCTATGTTGTAAGTTCTGATACATACAAGTTATTCGGATAAAATCTTGGTAAGTAAATAGTTTAACAGTTTGAATTGTAAATTTCAGAATAACTGAATTCTACTTCTGCTTACCCAATACATTGAGAAAAATGTACCTGAGCTTCAATTACTCACTAGGTTTCTCATCTTTTTTCTTCTGAATCAAATCCCATATAGAGAAATCAGGCTTAGCTTTATCAGAATGTTCCGCAGGGTTAACTTTAAATGCTTCAAGATTGATTTCTAAAAGTTTTAATTTAAGCTCCTCTGAACCAGTAACTCCTAACTTTTCAAGCTCTTGAATTTCTGTTTTGTACCGTTCATAAGATTTAGCCAATGCTTCTTTATGAGAATATTCTTGCTCTAATTTAGAAAAACGATTTAAATTTATATTCGCAATTGTTGCAATCCAAATCAAAGGTGCGTTGATCAATAATTTGAATAAGAATGTATCCCACTTCATATTCAAAAAATCTGATTTATCAAACAAATAAAAATTAAATCCAAAAATTGCTAATACAACTAATACAAATACAATAATACTGATGAATTGTCCTTTTTTGGCTTCTTGTCCTTTTACAACAAAACCACCTGCAAGCCCTGCTTCACTTGATAATCCAATAACTGATTTTGCTCGCTCCTCAACATTTTTTAAATTTTCTAACCTTTTATCCAAATCTTCACTTAATGCAGTAATGTTTTTTTCTTCATTACCATAAATTTTGTCATAAAAATTTTGGACTCTCGATAACTGAAAATTTATCTGCTCATTTTTACTTTTATTATCAGGATCATCAGAAATAAATAAATCGTCATAGTATGCAACTAACTCATTAATTTTTCTTTCGTATTCTTTAACTTTCGTTTCACCATTATCATTTAGTTCATCAAACAATTTGTCATATTGATCTAAAATTTTATCAATTACATAATTTACTCGATCAACTTTAGAAGTATCCTCACCATTTCGATCAAATAATTGACTATAAGCTGTGTGAATTTTTTCGGACTCAACTTCCAAAATATCTAGATTATCTTCATTGGTTACTTCTAATATACGAGAATAAATAGAACTACCATTTTCATCATTAGCTAAAACAGATTGAATTTTTTCAATAGCAATTAGAGACTCATCTAATTTGGCTTTTAGTTGAGATAGGCTTTGTTGCATAAATATGTAAGCATCTGATTTAAATAAATTTAATTTTGGATCAAAAAATAATCAAAACTTCTAAAATCATATAGTTATGAAATCTTTGTGCAACAAAGCCGTTGAGATAACTCATTCGTTTTATTAATTAAACTTTGTTGGTGAGCTTTAATCTTATCTAATTCACCTTGTAAAAGTGAACTAACAGTATGCCGATTATCTGTTAAATCTCTTAAGTCAGACCTCAAAGAATACATGGATGATAAATGATCATTTAAAGCCCTAAGTTGTGCTAATCCTTCACGTAGTTTTTTTTCATCACTTTCTTTCAGACCAAGCAAATCCTTTAAGCCCATTTTTTTCTCTTAATTAATGAATTATCAAAATATTAAACTAAATTATATATCGAAGTATTGAAACTTTAGACTTACTTTTTAAAAGATGGATCAATGTTCTTAGGCAACCAATAATTTTGGTTATTGTACAAAACATTATAGCCATCTTTTATTTCAACGATCATTTCCAACTTGATCTTCAATGAATCCTGATAACTCATCTCATGGAATAGTTGTAAGCCATTTTTCACCCATACCATGACATTGAAATCAGTATTTGGGCTGAGCATCGAGATCAATTCTTTTTCCAATTTCCGCTTACTTGCTTCTTTTATGAAGTTAGAATGCTTTAAGGAAATATAATCAATATCCGTATCATATTGATCGTTTAAGAAATTAATAAACCCTGTTAATGCAGCAGCCTGACCTGAATACTCATTTAAATAAGCTTTTACTTTTGCCAAATCTGGCAGTAATTGCTTATCCTGAATAGATAACATCAATGCAACAGCAGGCTTCATTGCAAGCCTTACAGATCGAGCAGATGTTTTTCCTTGATGCATTTTTTCATCGAGCTTTTGCTTATAAGCAAATACAACATCAAAAGCCAATGAGGGCTGCGGTAACTGATCAATCAACTTATTGGCTTGATCTATCTCAGAACATTCATTTTTATTTATAGTTGAGATTTTTACCCCATGCATTTGATCGAGCCACTGTGTTACTAATTCAAACTTTCTAAGTCCACTCGTCCGTAAAGTCAACAATAATTGGTCTGCATCAGGAATATTACTCTCCCATAACATTTCTGTTTTAATAAAAAAATGAGTATGTTTATTCAAATACAAAGCTGCTTGATGTGCTCCAACTAAATCGACCAACCAAAGCACGTAGTTTTCATATTGTTTTTTTAAAAAAGATGACTCGAACAAATAAATATTTTGATGGAACTTTGACCATAGATTTTTAATCCAGTAGCAATCATCACATAGATCACCGCATCCTGCTGAGATCATCGTTTTACATTCAATACAAGGTTTATTCGGTTGAGTTATACATTTTTTACAAACTTTATTTCCTTTTTCATCTAACTCTAACAAGCGATATTTATGACATGAAGGACATGTTTCATAATCCCTTGTTGAACATTTCGGACAAACTCTGAGGTCATCATTAAAGCGTGATATTTTCGTTAATTTTTGCGATTGAACATTGCATCGCTCACATCGTTCAACCTCTCTAAAATAAACAGAACAACTATTACAAACGACCCCATACTCTGTAAGCGTTCCTATCGGTCTGTTAACTTGATTGCATCTTATACAAGGTTGTTTTTTAATACATTCATTACAGATCGCTTGATCATCATTTTTAGGTAATCGAGCAGATAACCCACATTTTGGGCAAAGACATTTTTTAAAAATTCGAGCATAACAAGTTGAGCAATATTTTTTCCCTTTATATCTTTTTTTTAGTTGGGTAACTGATTTTTCACACCCATTACATAACTGCTCAATATTAATCTCCGCCAAGCTTATGACTCCGTTTCTTTCTTGATTTTCTTAACAAATTAAGCCACTTACGTTGCACGGTTTTTTTTGCTTTTGGTTTTCCATTATGAGAACTCACACGTTGTAAAGCATATACTCTTATAGGCTTGATCATTGCTGATTTCATTTGTTGAAGTTGAATCGGTAGTTTTTTACGCTTATCCCAAAAATTTGCACTACTAATCCCGTACTCATAAGAGCGGTCAATAATCAACTCACATGGGATTTTCATAATTTCATTCAAGATGGAAAGCAAAATTATACGTTCGTTTGTATTTAAATATTCGAAAGCAATTGGTGTGAAAGGAGTTATGGTATTTAAATTTATACCAAAGCTCTTAAACATTTCAATAAGTTGAATATTATCTGTATCTACAAGTAATCTGATTTCACTTATCCATGCACGAGCAATCGCAAACCATTCGGTAGCTGAAATATTTTGATTATTATATAAACCTGAGCCTTGTTTTAAAACGTTATCTGCATTTTTTTGAAAATCTAAAATTTGAATATTGCTAGGTTGTGGCTGATATAAAGTCAAATTAAAATGGCATGAGAAACATACTGCTAATGATCCATGCTCTAAATCTATTTTAAATGGCTGAATGACTACACCGCAATTCGGACAATGATCAATTAAATTTATTTGATGTTTTTCACAACAACAATGCCACCCCATTCGCCACATTAACCGTAAATAAGCTGATCTACCATCACTTTCAAAACATTGAGTACACACCTGCCGACCTGAAAAATTTGATCTACTACGCTGACCTAAACTTAAAACCCATCCACTATTTGAACTCTTAACTAGATAGGGAGCCACATTAGTTAGCATTGTTTTCAAAATTTTTTGTTTATCATCAAAAGAATGTACAAATAATAATTCAAGCCGATCTTCCGTCATACCTCGATCAAGATCAATCGTTAATGCTCTCCATCTACCCCACAATGCTTCTATAAGTGTTAAAGGGGAACATCCCATGTCTAAGGCTGAACGAATGAGCCATGATGATAATACTTCACCTTGTTCAATGGGGGTATGTATAAACCAATTTTGAGCATAATTAGGCATATTACACCCTCAATAATACTAAATAGAATTAAGCTGAATAGTGCGAATATTACGAGCACCCTCTGTTGGTTTAAGCCACTTGAATTTTTTAACAATTTCGAGGGTAATTTCTTCTTTACCAGTCAATATTGCTTCTTTTGCACATTCCACCAATAAACGATTTAAATCACCAAAATTACCACCTGAAATTTCATAGAGTAAGGTCGCAATTTCTTGTGATGCCAAGTTTGATAATTTTTTTAGGGGAAGTAAGCGAACATAACTTAAAAGAAGTCTTAAAAAATCCGCATCCAATTTCCATAAAGGCAAATCTATAATTTCAAAGCGACTGGCATACTGAGTATCCGTATGAAGAATAAGAGATGCATCACGAGTACCAACACCAATGATATTCATACTAAGTTCATTGCTTAGCGTTTTAAGTGTATTCATCACTTCTTGCCGTTGCCTAGCACTCCCACTTAAACAATTATGCAACTCATCAATAATTAACATTTTGGTTTCATATTTACGCAGTAGATGGGTTGCTTGATACCTTAATTTGCTTTCAGGATCAGTGACACGAAAAGGGACAAAAAAATGATCTAAGATATTAATATATAAATCTTTTACATTTGCCCTAGCAGGGGCTTGAATAGGAATGACTGGTTTAGTCAATGACATAAGCTGCATGTCCATATCATCAACTCTCTTAGTATAGTATTCTTTTGCAAACTCATGAATAATCTTAGTTTTTCCCATATTTGAATCACCAACAATTAAAAGACATTCTGGTCTTAATTTTCTAGGTCGTTTCAAAATATCAGTCAGTGTATTCAAAACTGCAATTGCTTTCTGATAACCAATCCACCGATCCTCATAAAGAATATTAATTCTTTCAGCATCACTAAGAATCATAGTGTCAAGGACATGCTCAGCAAGGTAATCATATTGTTTCATGGTCTTACCTCAAATCGTCAAAAGCAGTTAAATTTTGATCCCATAAACTATTTTGTGACTTTGGAGCATCTACATTTGTATGGATAACTGAATTATTTTTATTTTCATGGTGTAGTGCAGCAACTATCTTACCATTCTCTTTTTTTCTTTGATTCATTCGGCGTTGCTTTTTAGTTAAAGTCACGGCTTGATCTACTTTTTCACGGAGATAAATAATTGCTCTGTAAATAGCATCTTGATCAACTGTATCTAATCGCTCACTCTTAAGATATGCTTGGACTTGTCTATATTCATGCAATCCGATTGATGGAATTTCACGTTTGGCTGTAGGTACTTTAAAATATGTATTTGTATTCGGTTCATAAAACCAAATCATTGAAATATCACGAGGATCTCTTTTAAAAATAAACTTTCTTTTACGCTTTTTCTCATCGTCAGTTGGATCAATCGCATTGATCCAAGGTCTTAAACAATCAGCAAAATAAAAAAGTTTATCTTTTTTTACGCCCGTTCTTTGAATGGTTGATTCAAATTCAGGGGCGAAATCCAAAAATAGTGTTGCTTCATCCGCAACCCTTTCTTTTAAACCAGTACCAACTTTAAATTTTGTTCCCCAAATACCCTCTTCCCACATTTGTTGTGGCGGAATTTCAAGTATTGAATGCTTGCTTTTATGATAAACATTTACAATCCAATAGACGATGTAATGTTCTAATTCACGAAGTGTTAAACAAGCATTCTTAGCGGAATCATAAGTTCCTTTTTCAAAAATATTAGATTTAGTCGTTCCATCTAAAACATGCATTTCAAGATTTACGATTCCAAGTAAACGCTCAATATGCCCACCATATTTTGCACCACCAATAGGTCGATACTCCCAATTAATATCGTACTTTAGACATGCTTTATGCAGATGGTTTGTTCTAAAATCAGAACCATTATCAGAATGGACTGAATCCATAATACCTTCGATATCCCACTCACCATCCACATCTAACTCAAGCAGTTTTCTTTTCTTTGAAATAATGGCTGATGAAATACACATTGCTACCGATGTTGCACTTGGAGCTTCTAAAGAAAGGTAATAACCAACAATCATTCTACTAAAAACATCAATTGCTAATGTCAAATATGCCTTGCCTATTGTTTCACGGTATTGTTCATCAACGATTTCTATATCTAAAGGAGTGTGATCAATCTGCACATACGCCAAAGGATAGTCTGCATTCGGAAAAGTCCCTGCTGATGCTTCATACTTATCTTTAGCAGCCTTTTTTCCGTATCTTGCCTTAGTCACTTCATAGCCATTAAGGGCTTCAATTCTATAGCGAATCGTATTGTCATGAGGTGGTTCAATTTTTCTTTTGAAGCACTCAAGCTTCACTTCCAAAATTGTTTTGGCAACACTTGGCTTTAAACTTGTTAAATACTTAGTATGGATCGCTTGTTGAATAATATGATTTAATTCAGGCGACAACCTTGTTTTTTCTGTTGTCCAACCACGTTTTTTTGGGACTAAAGCTAAGATAGACTTGTTTTCTCGGTAAGCTTTAAGCCATTTCCAAATAGTATTTACATGAAGATTATGTTCACTTGCAGTCTTCTTAACCGCCTCAACTGTGGAATAGTCAATGAGTTCCCTAATAATTTCATAATGATCTAAAGCGATTTGCCATGACTCAGCAGAAATATCCTCACCTTGGTTAAGCTTAGAATTATCTTCACTTAAAACAGATAATTCCCTTATGTTCACTTGTAAACTTCGAGCAGATTCCAAATTTGCAATCACGACATCTTTTGCATTTAAAATATTGATAATTTTATATTTATTACCTTTATAACCAACAATTGCATTTGGTTTAATAACTAGGCGTTTTCTATCAATCTTTACTGAATCATCCTGTATCATTTAAATAACTCCTTGTGCTTTAGAGCCATCATTTACCCAAATAACAGTTTCAGTAGTAAAAGGGTTATATAGATCGCAAGCAAGTATATTTTTTGAAATTAAAACCCATATTTGGCGAATAGCCTTTAATACATTTTTTTCATCTTTAAAAATATAAGCAGGCAATTGATTAACTGTTGAAAAGCCTAGTTTTAATAAAGTTTCAATTAATACTCTCTGATCTACCTCATCAACATGAGAACGTCTGAATCTTTTTAAAAAATTGATATTTTCCCAATATTGATCATACAAACGAGACTCATCAATAATTTTGAATTTCCATGCCTTTTCAGAAGCTAAAGCATAAGCTGCCCTAAATTTTGGTCTAAGGGTATTCCAATCTTCCTTTAATTTTTTTCTAGGCTTAATTTCAATCAATAATGGTGCAGGAAAGAAATCAATATCATTATAAATTGCACTTGAAAATTGCACCAAATAATCAGGGGTATATACCGATTCATTTCCTAATTCAGTTATATAAGGAATAGAAATAGGCTGTTCAACCACATCAATAACATTACTGTTATATTCTTGCTTAAAAAGAAAATCACGCTCCAAAGTGGATTCAAACCAAATCGTTTTTTCTCCCCTAAAAGAGTAATTCCCCGAAATACTTCCGTAAACGGTTTGGGCTTTTCTAACGGGACTATATTCATCACTTATTCTTTTCATATCAGACCTCAAGAGTAATCTACTAGCCCCTATTATTGTAGTTTTGTAATCTACTAGCCCTTATTATTGTAAAAACTAGCTTTTATTTCTGTACAAAACGACATGCAACTAGCTGAATTTATATAATGCCACTAGCTTCTATTATTGTAAATGACAGAGGATCAAATCCTAAACCGGGTGAAATCACCTTGGCACATTTAGGGGTTTTATTTTTAGATGAGCTGCCTGAATTTGATCGAAAGGTGTTGGAGGTATTACGGCAACCACTCGAATCCAAAGAAATTGTGATTTCACGGGCTTCTCGTCAAATCACCTTCCCCGCAAATTTTCAATTGATCGCGGCAATGAATCCTTGCCCATGTGGCTATGCCTTTAATCAAGACAGCCGCTGTCAATGTAGTGCTGAAAGTATTAAACGCTATCAAAACCGTATTTCAGGTCCATTATTAGATCGTATTGATTTACATATAGATGTCCCGCCACTAGCAGCACATGAATTACAAAGTTCGCAAGAGGTTGAAAGCTCAAGTACAGTTAGGCAACGTGTCATTCGTGCCTATGAATTACAAATAGAGCGTCAGCAAAAATCCAATATGGCACTCACGCCGACGCAATTGGAGCAACAAGCAGTTTTGGATGCTACTGCACAGAATATTTTACAGTTAGCCCAGCAGAGAATGAATTTATCTGCGCGTGCCTATCATCGGGTGTTACGTGTTGCCAGAACCATTGCCGACTTGGCTCAAAGTGAACACATTCAAGCTCAACACGTTTCTGAAGCGCTGTCCTATCGAAGCCAACTCAATGCTTAAAAAAATGGCGACCTAAGGTCGCCATTTTTAATGCTCTTTAAAATTAGAATTCGTATTTCAAACCAAATACGACTTTATTCTTTTGTTTTTCATCCGCACGGTCATAACCACCAACTGTGTAATTCATGCTTGCGGTAACACCTGTATCTGCTAAAGGCTTGCTTAGACCAATATCAAAGTGACGGAAACCAAAGCTTTCTGTTGTTCCTAAATTATCTTCAAAATCACCTGAATCTTGATATGCATATAAACCAAGCGCGGTATCTAGACTGAAGTCTTTAGGAAGTGCATAGCTATATGATGCTTTGATATAAGTATCACCTGCATTACCCCATGAAACATCTTCAAGCAAAGTTTGCGCTGTTAAGCCAAAATCTTTATAGCTTAGCCCAAGCATTGTTTCTAAACCGTTTGCATCACTTGTATCAATATCATAGTAATAGTAGTAAGTTAGACCTGCTGTGTAACCAAGATCATCATTAATTGAACCGTTATAGCCCGCATAAAAATCATTTTCAAAACCATTCGGTAGGTCATCACCATAGTTTAATGTTGAACCCCACCAACCTGCATAGAAGCCTGATGCATGGCTATAATCCAAACCACCTTGGATTGTCGCATCTTTATTTTCAGGCACATTGGTAATACCACGTAAATTATAGCTAGACAGTACGCCGATATTTCCAGATACAGAATGCTCTGAAGCAGGTGCTTCAGCAAATGTAAACGTCGATGCTGCTCCAAGTACAGCGATTGATAAAGCTTTAAGTGCAAATTTCATGGTTTGTTCCCCCACATCGTGCGACGACGTATTTTTTGGTTATTTCGTTGAACTCAATGAGATATTAGCAAGCGCTGTGCCATGTTTAAAAATAAGCGCATATTTTTTTTATAAAAGTCACGATTTTGGTTTATCAAAAATCAATATAATACTGTTTTTATTAATTATTTTTTAATTATCCTATTTAACTATTTTTCTCTACGATTTTTTTTAGAATGCAGATTTTCATCTATTTAGATTATTTAAATCTTCAGGTTGATAGATGTAACAGGATTTTAAAAATGCGCTTTTTTGAGTATATTTTTTCAACACCGATCTCAAAAATGCATAAAAAAAGTGCACAATCACCATTATGCACTTTCAAGAATATGACCGAATACGATCAACTCGTTAATGTTAGAAAGAATAGGTCAATCCAACCACAACGTTATCGTCTAATTGCTCGCCTTCTCGATCTTTACCGCCCCATACATAATCAGCAGCAATTTCAAACCCAGTATCTACAATCGGTTTACTCAAGCCTAAACGTGCTTCAGTGAACACCACATCTTCTGTAGTTGTTAATAGGCTGTCATCACGACTGTCATTAAAAACAGAAACACCAAGCGATGAATTTAATGAAACATCATAAGGTAATGCATAGCTATAAGTAGCATTCAGATATACATCTCCTGCGTTGCCATAATTAACATCAGACAACAATACAGCCATGCTTGCAGTTAAATCTTTATAACTTATGTCCTGAATAAATTCGACGCCCGTTGTGCGACGCTTTTCAGATCGGTCGTCGTTATACACTGAACCGCCACCTTGATAGACATAGGCCATCACTTGTGACTTATAGCTCCAATCTTCATTCAGTTCACGTCCATATCCAACATAGAAATCATGTTCAAAACCATGTGACTGACTGTCGTTCGTAGGGTCATAGTTGAGTGTAGAACCCCAATAGCCCGCGAACAGCCCACTGTTGTGTGCATATTCAAGTCCGGCTTGTAATGCCGCTTGATCATTTTCTTCACTCGCACGGTACACATATTTGTTTACCACGCCCAAACTTCCAGACCAATTCCCTTGTGCAGTTGTGGCTTGTTCAGTTTGTTCTGCAAATGCAGGGACTGTACCTAGGGTCACTAAAATACTTAAAATTGCTTTTTTATAAAATTGAATCATGTTTAGTCCCCACATCGGATCGATCGTGGATTGGGTTGAGTAAAATTTAGCGCCGATTTTAATCGATTTTACGGCACTGTATAGCCCCTTTTTTCTTATTTTGATCAATTAAATCATTTAAAAACAAAGCTAAGATTATATAAAATAGTAAAAAATAAGCTTTTGATTCATAAAATATCTTTTATCGTGTTCCAGTCTTTAACAATGATTTAATGCATTCATTTATATGTATTTATCACGATTATTATCATCTTTTATTGAGCTAGATTTTTAAGGAAAACATTTCTGACGACTTCGCTAAAAGTCATTCTCTATTTACTAAAAATACGCCAACAGTGCTTACTTAGCCTGAACATTGATGCCATGCACCTCAGCAGTTTTTATACTTTTTGATCAAAATACGAATTTAGATTCAGCACAAATTGTCGCGAAGAGTAATGATAAATCAGCAAGTTAAATGAAAGTTTTTACCGTTTTTTATATTTTTTTATGATAAGCAATGAAGAAACTTCTCTTTAGCTTAATATATATTCAATTTAAATAAACTATTTGTTAAACAACAATAACATACGAAACATTTGCTTATTACAGATTGACCGATGATCTGAATGTTTTCTAACTTTAGTGTAATAAGCGCATTAAAAATAGTGATTTTTTTAAGAAAAAATATACAATCGCACTACATATTAACCAAATTTGCATGAGGCTCTCTCCCAATGCTTAAAGCTCAACAACTAACACTTGCAGTATTAGTAAACGCTGCTCTTATTTCTACTGCTTTTGCTAGCGAACAAAGCGAATCTAAAGGCTTTGTGGAAGATGCCGAAGGCTCTGTATTATTCCGTACAGGTTACATTAAACGCGATAAACAAGATGTAAATCGCGGTGACGATACAAGTTCTTTTGCACAATCAGCAATCGTGAAATTAGAGTCAGGCTTCACTCAAGGTGTTGTTGGCTTTGGTGCCAATGTTGTAGGCGATGGTTCATTTAAAATCGGTGAAAACAAACATGCTGGTAATGGCATGATTCCACAACATAACGACGGCTCAGCGTATGATCACTGGGCACGTGGTGGCGCAAGTGTTAAAGCTCGAGTATCAAATACTACTGTTGAATACGGCACCCAAGTTCTTGATATTCCAGTGCTTGCGTCAAACACAGCACGTATGGTACCTGAATACTTCACAGGCGTTTTAGCGACAAGCCATGAAGTTGAAAATCTAGAAGTTATTGCTGGTAAATTCACTAAAAACCAATATTCAGACCAAATTAATTCTGACGGTAACGATCTAGATCGTGCTGTGGTTTGGGGTGCAAAATATAAGTTTAACGACCAACTTAATGCATCTTACTATGGCTTAGATAGCAAAAATGCGTTGGATCGTCATTACATTAATGCTAATTACACTATTCCGTTAGCTGAAAAACGCTCTTTAAATTTAGACTTTAGTGGTTATCACACAGAATGGGACAAAGCAGCTTCAACCTATTCTTCATCACTTGGTGATACAAATGTAGATGGCCGAAGCAACAATCTATGGTCATTGGCAGGTACATTAAATCAAGGCGCTCACTCAGTCATGCTGGCTTACCAACAAAACACTGGTAACACAGGTTATGACTATGGTAGCAATGCTGACGGTGCGCAATCTATTTATGTAGCCAACTCGTACCTTTCTGACTTTATTGGTAACCATGAGAAATCGGCACAAGTTCAATACAACTTAAACTTTGCTGATTACGGCGTGCCAGGTTTAAATTGGACGACTGCTTATGTATACGGCTGGGATATCAAAACTATTAAAAATGGTGTAGAGACATCAGACGATGCTAAAGAAAGCGAATTCTTTAACCAAGTGAAATATACTGTTCAATCAGGTTTTGCTAAAGATGCTAGCCTTCGTTTACGTTATTCACACTACCGTGCAGACCAAGCATACAATGACGTATATATGGCTGACACCAATGAATTACGTGTATTCTTAGACATCCCTGTGAAATTATTTTAATTTCGCAGCTAGTCTAAGATAGCAAAAAAAAACCTGCACACTGTGCAGGTTTTTTTATGAGCATCGTTTTCATATAAAAGCGATGCTCAGCTTAAAACAATATTATTTGTTCGCAGCTTGGTAAGCTTCAATTGAGCTCAGTACTTCTTGTTTCGCAACATCAGCACCTTCCCAACCACTTAACTTAACCCATTTACCAGGCTCTAAGTCTTTGTAGTGTTGGAAGAAATGCTCAATTTGATTGATCAACAATGCAGGAAGATCGGTATATTCTTGAACATCTTTATAAAGCGGAGTCAATTTGTCGTGTGGAACAGCAACAAGTTTTGCGTCAACACCACCGTCATCTTCCATGTTCAATTTGCCAACAGGACGGCAACGAATTACAGAACCTGGCTCTACTGGATGTGGAGTTACCACAAGTACGTCTAGTGGGTCACCATCCAAAGATAATGTATTTGGAACATAACCATAGTTCGCTGGGTAGAACATTGCAGTACCCATGAAACGGTCTACAAATAACGCATCAGAATCTTTATCGATTTCGTATTTGATTGGTGCTGCATTTGCAGGAATTTCAATAATGACATAGATATCGTTTGGTGCATCTTTACCCGCTGGGATATTGCTGTAGCTCATAGCATCACTCTTTAAACAAAGTTAAATCTTTTAATCCGGCACAATTATAACGGTTTTATCGCTTTTTTTGTGATTTTAGCGATCATGCTGATAATTTAATCATCAAGCAGAACATTTAGCTTAATTTAATGACCAATAACATCAGGCAAATTGGGCATAACATCGACAAGGTCCAAATGATTGAACGTAAAGTTGCCCAATTGGCTAAATAACATAGCCCATAAATGACACGTAAAACGAGATAGGCAATCCCAAAGGTCATAATGTATTGTTGATGAATCACCATGTATTCGGCCATTAGAATAGCCGCAATAAATAAAGGTAAACTTTCAAAACTATTTTGCTGCACTGCATGTGCGCGGCTCGCCAATCCTGTAGAGCGCGCTAAAACTTCACGTGGATTTTGATTATCACTCGACTTAAAACCTGCAGCTCGCTTCGCAATAAATGTAAATACATATGGCAATAAACAAGCGGCCAAAATGAGATAGATGATCCCACTGATGCTGTGCATGTGTTTTTTCTCAGGAAGATTTTATGGCTGCTATAATACCATGGCATTTCGTGAATAATTTTTGTTAAATATAGTGTTTTTATAATCGGCAGATGAAAGGATCCTCTATGAGCACTTCTGATCAAGATCAATTATTTGAAGTTCTTGAAGAGCAAAAACGCCATCAGCTTCGCGTCGATCGTGTCTTAAAAATCGTCATTCCAGTGACTGCATTTTTACTTGCTGTGATTTGCGCCAACTTAAATGTCTGGTCGACTGTTTTCAGCTTTGTCATCATGTGGATTGCATTCTATGCAGTTTCCATCAAGCAACTTCCCCTTTGGCATTGGGTCATTGTCATTGCCCTATATTGCTTAGTCGATAATATTTTAACCTATGGCAGCTATAACCAATCCGGCTTTAGTCGTCAGTTCGGCGCGATGTTTATTTTCTTGGGTGTTTTTGGTGTAGGACGTCGCTACTTTGATCGCTGGTCGATGAATAAAGGTAAAATTTAATGATCTAAATTTAAAGCGATAAAAAAAGCGCCCGAAGGCGCTTTTTTTATGCATCGTATTATGCGGTTTTACGCAAATCTTTACGTAGAATTTTACCAACGTTCGATTTTGGTAATTCATCCATAAATTCAACATAACGTGGACGCTTATAGCCAGTTAAGTTTTCTTTTGCGAATGCCAAAACTTCTTCAGTTGTTAAAGATGGATCTTTTTTCACAACGAATAATTTAGGTACTTCACCTGATTTTTCATCAGGAACACCAATCGCAGCAACTTCTAGTACTTTTGGATGTTTTGCAACAACTTCTTCAATTTCAGAAGGATAAACGTTGAAGCCAGACACCAAAATCATGTCTTTTTTACGGTCTACAATCTTCACATAACCGCGTGGATCCATGACACCAATGTCACCTGTACGGAAGAAACCGTCCGCCGTCATTACTTTGGCAGTTTCATCTGGACGGTTCCAATAGCCTTTCATGACTTGAGGACCACGAATCGAAATTTCACCTTGCTCACCTTGAGCAACTTCATTGCCATCATCATCTAAAATAGCAACTTCAGTCAGTGGCAATGGAATACCAATCGTACCGCTGAATTCCATTGATGCTGGAGGGTTTGCGGTTGCAACAGGTGAAGTTTCTGATAAACCATAACCTTCGATAATATTGGTACCTGTAACTTTCTTCCACGCTTCTGCAGTCGAAGGAAGCACTGCCATACCACCACCCATCGCCATTTTTAGCTTACTGTGGTCAAGTTGCTTGAACTCTTCATTGTTCACCAAAGCATTGAACAATGTGTTCACTGCTGGGAAGAATGAAGGTTGGTATTTACGTAATTCTTTCATTACCGCAGGTAGGTCACGCGGGTTAGGAATCAATACGTTTGCCTGACCTTTGTACATACCGTAAAGTGCACACACCATAAATGCAAAGATGTGATACAGCGGTAATGCACAGAAGATACGATCATCTGGCTGACCATCTTGCTGACCAAATTTACTTTGGAAAATACCATCACACTGCAACATGTTTGACACAAGGTTACGATGGGTCAATTCTGCGCCTTTAGATACGCCAGTTGTACCACCGGTATACTGAAGTACAGCAGTATCACTTAAAGTTAAGTTTGGACGTTTGTAATTGTTTGCACTCACTTTAGACATTGCTGCATTAAAGCGAATATGACCTGGAATGTTCCAAGCTGGAATTTGTTTACGTACTGAACGTAATACAAAGTTAACCAATGTACCTTTCAGCGTACCAAGCATGTCACCCACAGATGCCACGATCACGTGTTTTACTGGGGTTTTACCAATAATCGCTTGGTAAACAGATGCAAAGTTTTCAATAATAACAAGAGCTTCTGTTCCAGAGTCATTCAATTGATGCTCAAGTTCACGAGAGGTATACAGTGGATTCACGTTGACCAATACCAGGCCAGCACGGAATACACCCAATGCGACAACAGGATATTGAAGAACGTTCGGCATCATGACTGCAACGCGTGAACCTTTGGCCAAACCTAAACTTTGCAAATAGGTTGCAAATTTACGGCTTGCTTCATCAAGTTCTTTAAAAGTTAAGACTTTATCCATAAAGATAAAGGCATCTCTTGAGCCAAACTTCTGAAAATTACGCTCAAAAATATCGACCAATGAGGTATTTTCTGCGGGTAATTCTACAGTTTCTGGAATCCCTGTCTTTTGGTATTCAGCGAACCAAATCTTTTCCATAACGCCCAATTCTCCTGTCGTAATCCTTAATAATCCAACTGTTTTTTTTCAATATTAAGCGGTCATTATTTAACTTGTTTGTGCTTAATATTGCATCCATTTCACGAATAACAGCATATATAACGTATTTCGTTCCATGGATGCTAGTATTATCTTTGAATGAACAGTTTATTTGCTTTTTGATATCCACGTGGTAACAACACGCCTTTCGATGCACGTTTGCCCACATATTTTTGCAGATCGTCGGCTTTAAGCTTTAATTGTTGATTACCTGCAAGCACTTGAATTATTTCATCTAAATTCAAAGTTGTCATGGATACAATTTGATCTTTTGCCTCAAGTTGTATCAATTTATTACCTTTACCCTTATTTAGGACTGGTAATTCATCAAGTTCAACCAACAGCAAACGCCCCGCAGAACTGAGGAGTGCAAGATGTGTTGCATTCTCAATCGCCGTTAAATTCATGACCGCCGCGCCTTCAGATAAGGTAAGGAAGGCTTTACCTGCTTTTGCATTGGTATCGAGGTTTTTGGCTTGGGTTTTAAAGCCATAGCCTTTACTACTCATCGCCAAGACTTCTGTTTCATCTTCAGCAATAAACACTTGTTTAAAGCCGACACCACTTGCAGGTGCAAGTTTAGAACTCAGAGGCTCACCTAAACCACGCGCAGATGGCAAGGTATTGATGCCCAAAGCATAGCTTCGACCGGCATCATCTAATACATACACACGTTGATTCGATTTACCTTGCGCATGGCTGAGATATTGGTCACCTGCACGGAAATTTAAGTTCTCAGCATCGACTTCATGACCTTTCGCCGAGCGAATCCAACCCGCTTCAGACAACACCACAGTCACAGGATCTGCAGGAAGCATATCTTGTTCATTAATCGCATGGGCTTCAGCACGTTTCACAATTGGAGAACGGCGGTCATCACCAAATTTCTTCGCATCTTCTTTCAGTTCATTAATGATCAAGGCTTTTAATGATTCAGGATTCGCCAATTGTTCACGAATAATGGCAGCTTTGGCTTCCAATTCTTCTTGTTCACGGCGCATTTCCATTTCTTCAAGTTTTGCCAAATGACGTAACTTGAGTTCTAAAATCGCTTCGGCTTGAATTTCATCGATATTAAAATGCGTCATTAACACCGGTTTAGGCTGATCTTCTTCGCGAATAATACGAATCACTTCATCAATATTCAGATAGGCAATGATCAAGCCTGCAAGTATATGTAACCGTTTTTCAATTTTATTCAGATGGTAAGTCAAACGACGTGTTACGGTATTTTTACGGATTTCAATCCATTCCAACAAAATACGGCGGATCGATTTCACTTGCGGACGACCGTCAGCGCCAATCATGTTCATATTGACACGATAGCTCGACTCTAAGTCGGTGGTTGCAAATAGATGACTCATCACCGATTCAGCATCAATACGATTCGAGCGCAGGACGATCACTAAACGTGTTGGATTTTTATGATCTGACTCATCACGTAAGTCCGTGACCAATGGCAACTTCTTCGCCTGCATTTGATCTGCAATCTGCGTGATCACTTTCGAACCTGAAACCTGATACGGTAACTCCGTAATCACGATTTCATTTTTCTCAATGCTGTACACCGCACGAGTTCGATAACTACCGCGACCCGTGGTTTGTATTTTGAGTAATTCTTCTGGAGAGGTAATAATTTCCGCACGTGTCGGCAAATCAGGTGCAGGAATATATTCTGCGACTTTCTCATCGGTTAAGTTTGGATTGCGAATTAAGGCGATGGTACCCTTCACCACTTCACGTAAGTTATGCGGTGGAATATCGGTTGCCATACCCACTGCAATACCCGTTGTGCCGTTGAGTAAAATATTCGGTACACGTGCGGGTAAATTCACCGGCTCTTTCATCGAGCCATCAAAGTTATCCTGCCAATCACAGGTCCCTTGTCCTAACTCTGACAGTAATAAATCACTATACGCAGACAATTTCGCTTCGGTATAACGCATCGCTGCGAAGGATTTCGGATCATCTGGTGAACCCCAGTTTCCCTGACCTTCAATAAATGGATAGCGATAACTAAACGGCTGCGCCATGAGTACCATGGCTTCATAACAAGCAAAGTCACCGTGAGGATGGTATTTACCCAGTACATCACCAACCGTACGTGCAGATTTTTTTGGCTTACCCGTTGGCTTTAGCCCGAGTTCGCTCATCGCATAGACGATACGACGCTGAACGGGTTTTAAACCATCACTGATATGTGGCAATGCACGATCCATAATCACGTACATGGCGTAGTTGAGATATGCTTGTTCGGTAAATTCTGCTACGGAACGGTTTTCTGTCGCATGATGCGCAAGGCTTGTCATAACAACCTGTAATCCTAAATTGTTCGTTCTTTATTGGGTTCTTATGCTATGTCGCAGGTGTCCCCTATACAAGGGGATGATCTAACACTCTGCGACAAATTGTGTCTTATGGCGTAAAAATATCCATTTTATTCACCATGATCAACTAAAAATTCAACAGTCTCTATAGACCAATGGATTCTAAAGTTTTGCCTTTGGTTTCTTCACCTAAAACCAAAATCACCACGGCAACTGCAATTAAGACTGCTGTAAACATCATAAAGACATAGCTAAAACCATGATCCATATCCATCATATGTGTCACAGCAAAAGGCGCGGCAATCCCCCCGATCCGACCAATGGCACCGGCCCAGCCCGAACCAAAGGCACGAATATTGGCCGGATATTGTTCTGGTGTATAGGTATAAAGTACGCCCCAAGCACCGAGATTAAAGAAGGACATTAAACAGCCCCAGATCACGATCTCTGTCACACTGCCAGACTGACCGAAGAAATATGCCGAAATGGCACACATCCCAATGAAGCCCGCCAAAGTAGCTTTACGACCCAATTTTTCGACCAACCATGCCGCTGCAATATAACCTGGCAATTGTGCCAAAATCATGACCAAGACATATTCAAAGGATTGAACAATGGTGTAGCCTTCTTTGACCAATAAGCTTGGTAACCATGTAAAAATACCATAATAAGAAAAGACGATACCGAACCAAATGAGCCACAGCATTAAAGTACGACGTGCAAAAATGCCTGACCAAAGCTGTGAAAAACTGATATTGTGCTTTTCTGCAACCGGTTTGACCTCAAAAATTTCAACAACTTCTACACCACATTTGGCTTCAATCTTTTTCACCAATGCATGTGCTTCATCAAAACGTCCACGGTTAATTAAATAAGGCACCGATTCAGGCACCATTTTCCAAATCACGATCGCATATAACGCAGGAATACCGCCAATCAGGAACGCTGCATGCCAACCAAAATCAGGAATAATAAAGCGTGATACCAATGCAGCAACCAACCAGCCCAGCCCCCAAAAACTTTCTAGTAAGACAATAAAACGTCCACGTACATGCGCTGGAATATATTCACTGACCAAAGTCACCGCGACTGGGAGTTGCCCCCCTAAACCTAAGCCGACAATAAAACGAAATACCAACAACCAAGTTAGATTAGGTGCAAACGCACATGCAGCGGTGGCTAAGCTATAAATCACCAATGTCCATGCAAACACTGTTTTTCGGCCGAAGCGATCTGCCAGTCCTCCAGAAAACACCGCGCCAATCGCCATCCCAACAAAACCAATCGAGACCACCCAACTTTTATCATTTGGCGTCATGGCCCAATCTTCAGCCATTTTCGCTAAGATAAAGGAAATGAGTCCCGTATCCATGGCATCAAACATCCAGCCAAGGCCAATAACCCAAAGTAAAGT
This sequence comes from Acinetobacter sp. YH12231, assembly GCF_013417755.1. NCBI lineage: Bacteria > Pseudomonadati > Pseudomonadota > Gammaproteobacteria > Moraxellales > Moraxellaceae > Acinetobacter > Acinetobacter sp. YH12231. The sequence goes on along the minus strand of NZ_VPDJ01000026.1, from coordinate 18,528 downwards.
GTAGTGAAACTTACCGATGGGTAAGCGTTGTATGCGTGAGACTAAGTCCATAACAAGATCTCTGAACTGGTGGAAGGATGAACACTGCTTTCCCAACAGGATGTATGATTTTGCGTTTTTTAGTATAGATCCATGCAAAAGACCGACCATTGATCCGTCTTTTTAGCATTTTAATGTGATGTTATAGCAACGCGGCTATGACAAATCTTTTGAAGATACTGACTGATCATCATCATCTTTATAAATAAATTTAGGCATTTCTAAGCCAAAGTAAATGGCGATCAGACGTAAGGTGAAACCGAAAATGAGCGTCGCAATGACGGTCAATTCTAGCGATAAGCCAATCTCAATGCAGAGCCAATAACAAATCACGGACACAAAAGAAATACTGGCATAAAGTTCACGACGGAACACCAGTGGGACATCGTTACACAGGATGTCTCGTAAAATACCGCCAGAGACCCCAGTTAACACCCCTGCTACCGCAGAAACGACAAAACCATGTCCCATTTCTAAAGCGATTTGACAGCCAATAATGGTAAAACCAATGAGACCAAGGGCATCGAGAACCAAGAAGATATTACGAAGATGACGCATCCACTTTGCAATCAGGATGGTGACAAATGCAGCAAAGCAGGTCAGCATGAGATATTCGGGATGCTTAACCCACGTCAGTGGATAGTGCCCAAGTAGCACATCACGAACCGAACCGCCCCCCAGTGCCGTGACACAGGCAATCAATGTTACCCCAAACCAGTCCATACTCCGCCGACCCGCAGACAATGCACCTGTCATTGCTTCTGCCGTGATTGCGATAATATAAATAACGGTAAGTAACATCGCCCTTCTTCCACTGAGGGTTGAGATGCGCGCTATTCTAAGCTAAATCTGCTCAAATGTTATAAAAATTGCGCACAACATTGTTTAAATTTTCGTCCAGAGCCACAAATACATGGTTGCTTCATGGTGATTTGCATCTCTGTGGTCGGATCAAGGAAATACCAGCGTTGCTCGAACTTCACAAAGTGTGAAATTTCATGATGTACCTGCGCTGCTGCCCATCGTGATAATGGGCTTTAAATTCAACTTGAGCATGGTTTTTATCGAGTTTTTCTTGGGCTTGGACAACCTCAAGCTTTAACCACTGATTGGCCTGACTCCACGCTGCAATGGCACTGACATCTAAGGCTTTCTGCTGTCCAAGCGCAGTTGTTTGTACAATATAATCAATCTCATGCTTTGCAAAAGCACTATAACGTGAACGCATCAACTGCTCTGCGCTCTGTGCATTTTCACGCCCCGCATGTAAGGGCTGACAACAGTTGGCATACTCACCTTTGCCACATGGACATTGGACTTGTGACATGTTTGTTTCCATAAAAAAATAGCCTGACAATGCAGGCTATTTTAACGGATCTTTCCACACAATTTTCATCAGTAGATCCGTATCGATTCAAATAAAAGAATGATACACGGTAAGGTCATCCGCAAGTGTTTGAGACAGGACTACTTCTAATCAAAAATGTTTTTGCAATGCTTTGAATAATTTGACGGTAGTGAACGAGTTTTGCGGATGACAATGGTTTTGGGTACTTTTGCCGAATGAGAAACAACGTTTCGTAAGAGTACCTCCAGCCGAAGGCTAATCCCTTTATTTAAACCCTAGATGTAAGACTCCGTCGAATAGACTTAAAAATCATTTTAAAAATGCGTAATTACTTTTACGTGCGTAACATCAGTGATCTATATAGATTACCCCCCGATACGCAACTTAATCTTCAGTTGGCATGGGAATGACATGCACTTTTTCAATCTTATGACCATCCATCGTGACCACTTCAAAGATGTGTTCATCCGCTTTGAATTTTTCACCATTGGCCGGTAAGCGGCCCAAATGAAATAAAATATATCCAGACAGTGTCGAATACTGTTCAGCATCATCCACCAAATCACGACCCAACAATAAAGACACGTGACGAATGTCAGTTGAGCCATCGAGTAACAATGAACCATCATCGAGACTTTCTGCTGCCGTTTCCGGTTCATCTTCATCAGGGAACTCACCAGCAATCGCTTCTAAGACATCAATCGGTGTTGCAATCCCTTCAATTGAACCGTATTCGTTCAACACCAAAGCCATTTGTAACGGCGCTTGACGCAATTGTTCCATCACCATCAAAACTTGAGCATTTTCATGCACCACCACTGGCTCACGGAGATGTTTTTCGAAATCGAGTACGCCCGTTTCAATATAGTCATTCATGACTTTATGAGTCAGTACCGCACCCGCAATATTGTCAAGCTCACCATGTGCCACAATTAAACGTGAATGCGTGGTACTGAGTAATTGAGCACGAATCGCCTCAGGTTCTTCATCTAAATCAATCCATTCCAGTTCAGGACGAGGTGTCATCACGGACTTTACTGGACGCTCAGATAAACCCAGTACCCCTTGTACCATGACACTGTGGTAAACCCCGTTGTCTTCATCAAAGACTTCATCAGCAAAAGCACGTGTTGCAAGCACATCTTCATTTTCATTTTGATTGTCTGCAACATTTTTCCCACCGAGCATACGCATCACAGCTGAGGCTGTGCGATAACGTAAGTCTGTGGTTGTCACCATTTTTTCCTGATTATGACGCATGGTTTGGTTCAAGAACTCAATCATGACAGAGAAACCAATGGCCGCGTATAAGTAACCTTTTGGAATATGGAAACCAAAGCCTTCGACTAAGAGCGAGAAACCGATCATCATCAAGAAACACAGGCACAGAATCACCACCGTTGGGTGACGGTTCACGAAGTTCATCAGTGGTTTAGATGCCCACAGCATAATGCCGACAGCAATAATGACCGCAATCATCATGACAGAAAGGTGTTTCACCATCCCGACAGCGGTAATCACGCTGTCGAGCGAGAACACGGCATCGAGCACCACAATCTGCACAATCACCATCCAAAACGTCGCATGCACAGGATTTTCTTCCTTTAGCATGGGCTTGTTTTCAAGACGTTCACGCAGTTCCATGGTGCCTTTAAATAGCAAGAACACCCCACCAAACAGTAAGATTAGGTCTCGACCGGAAAATGGATGGTCGAAAATATGGAACAGTGGATTGGTTAGGGTCACCACCCATGCAATTGAGGCCAGTAAGACCAATCGCATACACAGTGCAAGCAATAAGCCGACAATCCGTGCAGTATTACGCTGTTCTGGCGGTAATTTTTCCGCAAGAATCGCAATAAAAACCAAGTTATCGATACCTAAAACAATCTCAAGCACCACCAGTGTTAATAAACCCACCCATGCAGAAGGATCGGACATCCATTCAAAGATCATGGTTGTATCTCCTGAATGTTATTCACACGTAGATCATGCTGATTTGAAGATGAAATGCATTGGACATGCGCAAACGCTTTTAATGGCGTTCTTTCTAATATTTTGATGTGTGCTGAGTGACAACAACCACTACCCATGACGGTTCTTTAGCTTGAAATGAAGTTTTAAGTATAGCAAGTTAAGGTAAAAATTCACCCTTTTTTACCAAAGTACAATCTCAGTATGGAAGAATTTAAACCCAGTGATGACATTAAATTGTCATATTTAGCTGCCAATGTAGTGTCATAAAAAATAACATGCTAAGGTAAAATTAAAACGTAATGAATAGCGGATTAAAAATGACAGAAAAACGTGGTAATCCTTCTCCTGCTACAACACAACCTTTAATCGCACTGTATTGCGGCTCCCGCTCTGGAAACAATCCAATTTATCAAGAAAAAGCCATCGCGTTGGCGCAAGGCTTGGCTGAACATGGTTTTGGTCTGGTCTATGGTGGCGCCAGTATTGGCCTGATGGGTCAAGTCGCTGACGCTGTGGTCGAACATGGCGGCGAAGCCGTTGGTGTGATTCCTGAGTTTATGTTGGATTATGAAATTGCACATAATCATTTGACTGAATTACACGTCGTGCGCAGTATGCATGAGCGTAAAGCCATGATGGCAGAACGTGCCAGTGCCTTTGTTGCCCTGCCCGGTGGTCTCGGCACATTCGAAGAAATTTTAGAAATCGCCACTTGGGGACAGTTGAATCAACACCAAAAGCCGATGATGCTTTATAACGTCAATGGCTTCTATGATGCACTGATTGCACAATTAGACCATGCGGTCGCTGAAGGTTTCTTGCCGCCGCAGCATCGTGCCAAACTGATCGTATGTAATTCTTCGAAGCAGATCTTTAGTGCACTGAAAAATTTAGATTGCCCGAAAAATTTCGTGGTTTAACTGTATTTTAGATGTCAAAAAGGGGAATAAATTATTCCCCTTTTTTTATTGCTCGATGTCCTAATTCAAATCGAGATCGTGCCGACTTAACCCGACACCACACGATAGAACCATGGCAATGTTGTCGCTAAGAAAATACTCATCAACAAACCAAGCATCAATTTCATCGCATCTTTGCTGACATTTCGTGAAGTTCGATATTTATTCACTTCATGTAAATGCATGGACATGGCAAATTCACGTCCTGCGAGTAAGCCCAAGAACACCCAAGTGGTACTCATTGGAATATTACTCCACTCTTTGAACACCAATAAAATCAAGGCATACATAAAGTCAATAATGGTTGCCGAGCGGATATCAGCCACACCCGTTTTGGTGTCGATAATGCCCTGAATCGCCCCACCACGTTGGTACAAAATGATCCCAAGCAGTACGATAAACACCACAATTGCAAAAATCAGGAACTCCAGCGGTACCTGACGAGGCACGTAGACAAAAATATTGGCCAAATCCTGAATCAGCCACTGACTCCATAAAAATGCAGTCGAAACCCACTGTAGTCCCACCCAAATATTCGAGGGTGTTTCATCACGTGTTTTACTGAAATAAACCGAAATGCCTTTAATCACAAAACGGTAAATAATAATCGCGACAACAAAAGCAACCGCGTAACCCATCATCGACTTGGTTAACATCGACCCGAGACTACTCGGAGAGAAAATCGTTAACACTAAGAATGTGGTGCTGACCGGAATTCCGTAGCGAGTCAAAATGATCAGTAAGATCGGTGGCACAATATAGAGCCACGTGACCCCTTCTGCGGGAAATGGAATCGTTTCTAAACGACCATAAGATGCATCCCCCACACCAGAACTATACCAACCATAAACCAATACAATAGCTAGAATACTGCTGACATAGATCCACAACAGCCACCAAGGGCGATGCGCATTGGATGAAATAAAGGTTCCCAATGTCTGTGGCACATCATTACCGACAATAGAATAGGCCGCGAGACAGAAGCCTATGACCATCAGAATTTCGATTGTCATGAAAACAAAACACCTTTGCCATAAAGAAAAAGCCCTCCAATAAATGAAGGACTTGAGCGCATTATGACAGTTTATCTGGCGTTCATACAATTTTGTGCCGTGCTTTTCTCGACATCAAAATAAAAAATTTAAATAAAACAAAAATTTAAAATTTAATTATTTCAATTTAATCTGATAAATCGCAGTGCTACCGTTCACTTCATTTCCAACCACCAACAAAGGTTGGGCATTGGGCGAATCTTTGGCCGCAATAAAAATCAGACCTTCAGGTCCCACATCGCCTTGTTTAATCACATCAGTGCCGAAACTTGTAGTTTCATGTTTTCATTCGTCTTTTATTTAAATATGACCAAGTTATAAACATTAGTTTGCATAGAGATTAAACTTTCATTGCATTTTTCTTGCAATTTTTTGGCTCAATTATGCAAAGCTTTTACTACATCTGAATGGCAATATTCATTTAAACTGTTTAAAAATCTCAGCTTTATTGACTTATGAATAGCACGCCAACGCATCAGGCTTTACAACCCGAATTTAGACTTCTAGTGCTATTGGTCTCTATTGGCTTTTTTATGCAAGGGCTAGATACGACCATCGTCAATACCGCAATCCCTGCTATGGCGAGAAGTCTAGGTGAAGACCCACTTCAAATGCATAGTGTGGTCGTGGCCTATGTCTTGTCCGTTGCGGCGTGTATTCCCTTAAGTGGTTGGTTGGCCGATCGTTTTGGCGTACGAAATACGTATTTCACAGCCATTATTATTTTTACGTTAGCATCGCTAGGCTGCGGCATGGCCAATAGCCTGAATGAGCTGCTGGTTTATCGAGTAATTCAGGGCATAGGTGGCGCATTACTGCTACCTGTTGGGCGTTTGGCGATGCTCAAAGTGATTCCTCGGACACAGTTTTTATCGGCCATGAGTCTGATGAGCCTTGCCGGTTTGATTGGCCCCTTAATTGGCCCTACCCTTGGCGGTTGGATGGTGGAAGTCGCAACATGGCATTGGATCTTTTTAATTAACATTCCAATGGGACTGCTAGGGGTACTCATTACCTTTAAAGCCATGCCCAATGTGACCGAACCGAGCGTACAACGCTTCGACTTTATGGGTTTTGTCTTATTGGTCGTCGCCATGGTGGGGTTATCGTTAGGCATTGAAAACTTTGCCAGCCCGCATCTGCCGCTATGGTGGAGCCTGCTTTTAGTCGCAGCAGGCATCATCGCCAGTTTGATCTATGCCTTTCATGCACATACCCACGCCAATGCGCTGTTTCGCAGTAAATTATTTCAAAATCGGATCTATGCCATCGGCATTATCGGCAACTTCTTTGCCCGCCTTGGCGGCAATGCCATGCCATTTTTGATTCCCTTAATGCTACAAGTGGCTTTTGGCTTTGAGCCGTTCATCACAGGTTTATTGATGATACCGACGGTACTCGGTTCATTGGCATCAAAACCGATTATTCGTCAAATTATTCAACGCTTTGGCTATCGTAAAGTGTTATTGGTAAATACCTTCTTGGTCGGCGCTTGTATTTGCAGTTTTGCGCTCTCTACGGCTGAGACCCCCACGTGGTTACGTGCCTTACACTTTTTTATTTTTGGTATTTTAAACTCGCTGCAATTCGTTTCGATGAATACCTTAACCCTCAAAGATTTACCCCAACAAGATGCCAGCAGTGGCAACAGTTTCTTATCGATGATTATGATGGTGTCGATGAGTATCGGTGTGGCTTTGGCAGGGACTTTAGTCAACGTGTTTACGGCTTATTATGGTGCTGCACAAATCGAAACGGCATTCCATAGCACCTTGATTTTACTCGGCTGTATTAACCTGATTACCGCAGCGATTTTTTGGCAGATTCCTAAACATGTGGATGTCTAAACCTGTGTCATCGGGCAAATCTATGACAGATCAGCCCTTAAAGGGTTATGATAAAATAGATACTTGGATACATTTTCATGCCTAAAAAAGCCAAATCACGTACCTCTAAAAGTTCACTCAAAAAATACAGCCCGATTATTGCACTCAGCGCTATCAGCGGCGTCATGGTGGTGGCTGGATTAGGTTATTTAGCCGTGATGCCGCATCGCCCTGCATCTACAGAAGAATATCCCGTCAAAGGCTTTGATGTTTCCCATCATCAAAAAGATATTCAATGGTCAAAAATTTCACCTAAAAAATACCAATTTGTTTATCTTAAAGCCACAGAGGGTGGTGATTTTAAAGATCGAAAATTTCAAGATAACTGGTTACAAGCACGGGAAAACGGCTTTTTAGTTGGGGCCTATCATTTTTACCGTCTGTGCCGTGATGGCAAGATTCAGGCGGAAAATTTTATTGCTTCCGTGCCGAAAAAAGCCGATGCCCTTCCTCCCGTGATTGATTTGGAATATGACACCAACTGCATTAACACCTATAGCAAAGAGCAGTTACTCAAAGAAATCACTTATATGCATGATCGCTTACACCGCCATTATGGCAAACAACCGATTTTTTATACTTCGAAGTCTTTTTATAATATTGTCTTAGCTGGCGAGTTTAAACAGACGCCGCTGTGGGTCCGCGAATATAAAGGCCTACCCGATCTAAAAAACAATCCGAAATGGCTGATTTGGCAACATACCAATCAAGGACAAATTCAAGGCATCTCGACCACCGTCGATTTAAATGTATTTTCAGGTGATGCCAAGGCATGGACTGATTTTTTAGACAAAAATGGCGTTTCCCCGATCAAACCCCGTTGATTTATTCACCGACTCAGGACAACATCGAAGCAAATAATCCATGAAAACTGAGTCGAAGGATGCGTATTTTAAAAACTTTTCTTATTATATTTTCAGTCTTTATGATCCTCGCCATCGGGATATTGGCATATTTGATCCAACCTTCAGGGACCTTGGCAGCGTTTAAAACATGGCATTATCAACTTCCCGCACAAAGCACTGCAGATACTCACTCAGCGGCGCCCTATCACGTCAAATTCTTTGGCGTTTCGACTTTACTGTTTGACGATGGCCAAGAGCAAATCCTCATCGATGGCTTCTTTACTCGTCCATCGCTCAGTCGGACCATATTCACTCAGATTCAAAGTGATCGACCTTTATTACACAGCTATATCGACCAATACGACTTAAAACGCACACGTGCTATTTTCGTAACTCATTCACATTATGATCATGCGCTTGATATTCCAATGTTGGCCCACCAGCTCCCCAAGGCCATGATTGTCGGCTCTAAAAGCACCTTAAATATTGCACGGGCGATGCCAATCGCTGAATCACAATTGCACGAAGTTCAAGCTTGGCAACCGATGCAAATCGGTAAATTCACCATTACTGCGATCCCCTCGCAACATACTCCGCCAACGGCCGTTAATGATGATTTGGGGGAAGAAATTTCGCAGCCATTGCAACTCCCTGCACATTTTAATCAGTTTAAAGAAGGTGGATCATATGATTATCTCATCCAACATGGGCCGCATTACAGTTTAGTCAAAGCCAGTACAGGTGCTGTGCCCAAACAGTTGCAAAAACTAAAAGTCGATACCTTATTTTTAGGCATCGCTCAGCTTTCCAAGCAAACGGCAGCGTTTCAACAGCAATATTTCAAAGAAACCTTAGCGACTCTTCAACCTAGTACCGTGATTCCAATTCATTGGGATAATTTTTTCAAACCACTGAATCCAGAGCTCGAATTTTTACCTCGCTTTGCCGATGACACCCCTCAAAGCCTAAATCTATTGATACAGTCGGCAGCAGCTCAAAACACCAAGGTGGTTTTACTCAGTCAACCTGTGTCGTTCGAGTTAAAAAATTCAGGAAAGCGCTAGATTGACTGTGCGATACTGACATTCAATTTTCAGGCACTGATCTAACTAGGCATGAGGAAAATCATACATATCGACATGGATGCATTCTTTGCATCAGTAGAGCTGCGGGAACGTCCAGAACTCAAGCAGCTTCCTGTTGTTGTGTCTTCACATCACCCTCGTGCAGTCATCTGTGCCGCATCCTATCCTGCACGTGAGTTTGGTTTACGTTCTGCAATGTCGATGGCACAGGCCCGTAAACTCTGCCCACAGGTCGTGGTGATCGAACCGAATTTTGAAAAATATCGTGCCGTTTCGGCGCAAATTCATACCATTTTTCAACGCTATACGTCGCTGATTGAGCCGCTATCTTTAGACGAAGCTTATTTGGACGTCACAGAAAATTTACAACACATTCCGAGCGCCACCGAAGTCGCTATGCGAATTCAGGCAGAGATTTTACAAAGCACTGGTTTAACTGCCTCCGCAGGTGTCGCGCCCAATAAATTTTTGGCTAAAGTCGCTTCTGATTGGAACAAACCCAATGGCATTTGTATTATCAAACCTTCACAAGTTCTGCATTTCATCCATGACTTGGCACTGAAAAAAATTCCTGGTGTGGGAAAAGTCACTCAAGAAAAATTAAAAGCCATGCAACTCAATACATTGGGTGATTTACAACAAATTGAAGAAGCCGTTCTGATTCATCATTTCGGTAAATATGGCCGACAACTCTATCTGTATGCACAAGGGATTGATGAACGACCGGTCCAATCTAGCCGTGAACGTCAACAGATCTCCAAAGAAACCACTTTTGATGATGATCTCACCCTGAGCCAATGTCAGCCCTATTGGCCCAAACTGATTGATCAAGTCTGGTCTAGTTTAGAAAAAAAGCAGTTAAGCGCACGCGGTGTATCGGCCAAATTAAAACTGAAGAATTTCCAAGTGCTACAGCACAGTAAAAGTTTTAAAACTTCACTGAATCATCGTGAAGACCTTGCGCAGGTGTTACAGCAATTACTGCATGAAATGCATATTTCTGAGGAAGATCAATTTCGCCTGATTGGCGTAGGGGTCTATCAATTAAGTGCGCAAAACCAAGAAACACAACTTTCGCTGCTCTAAAAACTTCATGAAGATCGTATTTGCTTAAGATTTAGGCAGAAGAACAAATTTAAAGCAATTTTCTATTCACAAAGCCTAAAATTAGAGTACTCTATCAGCGCACTACATTATCCGTGTATGCGCTGAGATGCTGAAAATCACCTTTACTTTCAGCATGCTGTCCTGTGATTGGCGTGACGATCAAATCCGAATATTACAGGGCAACTCTGTTGTCAATCATGGAATACCCCGCTGTATGCCTTCTGCAAAAACTGCTCCAAATCCTCAAAATATTTCACAAAATCAAGAACAACGTGCGCGTAAAGCCGCATTAAGTAGCTTCATTGGTGCCGTAGTCGATTGGTACGATTTTTTACTTTATGGCATTGTTGCCGCACTCATTTTCAAAGATCAGTTTTTCCCTAGTATTGGCAACAATATGGGCACGCTTGCTGCTTTAGCCACATTTGGCGTCGGCTTCCTATTCCGTCCATTAGGCGGCATTGTGTTTGGACATTTTGGTGACAAGCTGGGTCGTAAGAAAATGTTGGTGCTCACCGTCATCCTGATGGGCATTTCTACTGTCGGTATCGGTTTATTACCCAATTTTGCGGCCATCGGTTGGTGGGCCCCGATCCTACTCGTAACACTTCGGGCAATACAGGGTTTTGCTGTCGGTGGTGAATGGGGCGGCGCTGCCCTGATGGCTGTAGAAAATGCCCCGAAAGGCAAAAAAGCCTTTTACAGTAGTGGTGTACAAATTGGCTATGGCGTCGGACTCGTTCTGGCAACAGGCGCTGTGTCTTTGATTATTGCCACTTTGGGTGAAGATGCTTTTGCCGATTGGGCGTGGCGAATTCCCTTTATTGCCAGTATTGTCTTGCTGGCTATCGCAATGTGGATCCGACGTGATCAAGACGAATCTCAAGAATTTGTCGACCATGTGGTCAAAGCTCAACAAACGCCACAAAAATTACCGATTCTGCAAGCGATTAGCCAACACCCCAAAGCCTTTTTCTACATTATTGCGCTGCGCTTGACCGAGTTACTCACCATGTATTTGGTGACGAACTTTGCACTGAATTATTCCACCGCTCAATTGGGCATGGACAAACAGTTCTTCCTCAATATCACCTTAATGGTTGGTGCCATTAGCTGCTTCAGCATTCCGCTCTTTGCGTGGCTAGCAGATCGATTTGATCATCGTAAAATGTGCGTGCTGGGTGGCTTAATTGGTGCGCTTTCAGCTTTTCCCTTCTTCATGGCCCTTGATGCACAAAATACTTGGCTGATTATTGTCGGTGCAATTTTCCTTGCCAATATTGCCCATGATATGGTGGTGAGTGTACACCAACCGATTTTTACCTCCTTGTTTGGTACCGCCTATCGCTACAGTGGCGCAGGTGTCGGCTATCAAGTGGCCAGTATTATCGGTGGTGGCTTTACCCCAATGATTGCAGCAGCTTTGGTGATTTGGGGTGATGGTTCATGGCATTATGTGGCAATCTACCTTGCTGTCGGCTGTTTATTGACGGCTTTGGTTGCAACTACAATGCCTAAAACTCAAGATTAAGTGACCTTTTTGCTTTCAGGATATTTCGCATGACCATCCAACGCCTGCATATCACCCAACGCTTTTCCGAAATCGCTATTTCTGGTCAATTGATCCATTTGGCAGGTCAATTGGCAACAGACCTTGATTTAGACATCAAAGGACAAACACAGCAAACATTTGAGATCATTGATCAATTTCTTGCAGATGCCGGTACAGATAAAAACCACATTATGTCAGTGACCATTTATCTTAAAGATATTGAACAGGATTATGCAGCATTCAATGAGGTATGGGATGCGTGGGTGTCTGACATTGAAGCATTACCACGGACTTGTGTCGAAGCCAAATTATACGACCCCCGTGTACTGGTAGAATTAACCGTCGTAGCCGTTAAGCCTGAATAATCATTAAGCCTGAATAACAATAAAAAAAGCATGTCTAAAGACATGCTTTTTTTTTGCAAAAGACTTTGCTCTTTGAATCCCTAAGATCCAATAATTTTGATTTTTTTACGTTCCAAATCTGAATATAAATGATATTTTTTCAGATCATTAACCGGTACGAATGGCGCTTGTACACGCTGCTCATTTAAGAAATCTTCGCGTAATTGAACGTACTCAGGCACATCATCATAACGAATGACACGATAGCCTGCCAAAGCGAGCAAAGCATCTTGATATTGCGACTGCTGCATCCGTTTTAGCACCATCGGATCATCTAAAGCGACGATTGCCAAGATCTGATGCTGTTCATCTAGGACGACAAAGTCCGCCACCATATTACGGTACTTATTACGTGTACGATAATATTTCGTGGTCAACAGTGCATCAAAAGACACATGCGCAAGGATCGTATGCTTAGGCAAAATTTCTTTTAAACGCGTGTAGGTTAATTGCTCATTAATGTTGAAAATAGCACGTTGTTTCAATGCGCTATCTTGTTGCTTAGAATCACCTTCTAAACTTTTCCAAGCCATTATGAGCACACAGAAGAGTAAAATACTCCCTATTACTATGTATATAGTCATCTCATAATCCTTTATATTTCTTATATTTTTGGTTTTTCACATACTTCTTATACTGATGAAGTATACAACCAGTATTATTTTTTTAATTTCCTATTAAAAAAAATAACTCTAACGTTCACACAATACATATTTAAACTGACAAAAAGTTGCAAACTTAAAGCGTCAAACATCACATGCCACTTCATTCAGAGTAATAGCATCCATTGCTATATACAGATACTTTAGATCATTCGTAAAAACGTCAGCAAGCGGATTTCCTCTCACTGTTAGACAATTCCGATAAACTGTCAATTTTTCGCTCCTATTTCATTGAAATAACTGACTCAAAGGCTACATTCAGATGGTAACAAGATATAAAAATACAAACTGTCTGATGCTGCCGAGCATAACTCCCATAAAAAAGACACCAAAGTGTCTTTTTTATTTATCCATTTTAAGCGCGTGATTTAGGCTTTGATTTTCCTTTGGGTTTCGGACCACCAAAAGGTTTTTTCGCATCACCCGTTTCACGCGGCGGCAGACCAGTATGCTGCGTCAAGATTTGACCACGCTCAGGACGCTTCTTGGTATTCGAAGGACGCGATTGAGCAGCCTTAGTCCGATTGCCTTGTTCACCTGTACGTTTTTGTGAATCACCCGCAATGCTTGAGTTCTTTTTACGTGCAGACTGGTATTGACCCTCAGCACTGCCTGCAGGCTGATAAGTCGGAATCAAATGCTGTTTTGAGTTCCCGATCAGATCCTGACGCCCCATTTCTTTGAGCGCTTCACGTAGCAATGGCCAGTTGTTTGGATCATGATAACGCAAGAAGGCTTTATGCAAACGGCGGCGTTTTTCACCTTTCACGATATCGACATTTTCGGTATAACGCGCCACTTTAGCCAGCGGGTTTTTACCGGTGTAATACATGGTCGTTGCAGTCGCCATTGGTGATGGATAGAAGGTTTGCACCTGATCGGCACGGAAACCATTCTTCTTCAGCCAAATCGCCAAGTTCATCATGTCATAGTCCGTCGTACCCGGATGCGCTGCAATAAAGTAAGGAATGAGATACTGCTCTTTCCCTGCTTCCTTACTGAAACGATCAAACATTTGTTTGAAACGGTCATAGGTCCCGATCCCCGGTTTCATCATCTTCGATAATGGACCTTTTTCGGTATGTTCAGGCGCAATCTTCAAGTAACCGCCGACGTGATGTGTCACCAATTCTTTGACATATTCTGGGTTTAACACCGCAAGGTCATAGCGTAAACCGGAACCGATCAGAATCTTTTTAATCCCCGGCAATGAACGTGCTTTACGGTATAACTGCGTTAAAGGTGCATGATCGGTGTGCAAGTTTTGACATACACCCGGGAATACACACGACGGCTTACGGCAGTTCTTTTCAATCTCAGGATCTTTACATGCCAAACGGTACATATTGGCCGTTGGGCCGCCTAAGTCAGAAATGATCCCAGTAAAGCCCGGTGCGGTATCACGAATTTTTTCAACTTCACGCAAAATCGATTCTTCAGAACGGTTTTGGATGATACGCCCTTCATGCTCTGTAATTGAGCAGAAGGTACAGCCGCCAAAACAGCCGCGCATAATGTTCACAGAGAACTTAATCATGTCAAAGGCAGGAAAACGCGCTTCACCATAAGCTGGATGCGGCAGACGTGCATATGGCAAGTCAAACACATAATCCATTTCTTCTGTAGTCAATGGAATCGGCGGCGCATTCAGCCAAACATCACGTTCACCATGCTTTTGCACCATCGCGCGCGCATTGCCTGGATTGGTTTCCAAATGCAAAATACGGTTGGCATGTGCATACAGCACAGGATCATTCGCCACATCTTCATAGGCAGGTAAACGAATCACCGCCAATTCACGCGGCGGCAATTTATGCTTAATGGCTTTTGATGCAGGCTGCAGCTGCACGATTTGCGTATCGGCGTCTAAGTTATCGCCTTCACGGACAATCGGATTTGCTACCGCTTCTTTTTGGAAGCCTTGATATTGCGTAACGCTGTCTTTGCCTTTTTCGATTTCACAGCCTTCAAGGTCTTCGGTCATTACATAAGGGTTAATGATCGGATCGACACGGCCAATTGCATCGACATCATTCGAAGCAATTTCAACAAACTTCGCTTTTGAAGCCCGGTTATTTTTATTCACAATAAATGCGGTACCGCGGACATCCGTAATCTCTTGGATTTTTTCACCGCGGGCCAAACGATGCATGATTTCCGTGATTGAACGTTCACCATTACCATACATCAATAGGTCGGCTTTCGAGTCCATCAATACTGAACGGCGGACTTTATCTGACCAATAATCATAATGCGCAATACGGCGCAGCGAGGCTTCAATACCGCCCAATAATACAGGCACATCTGGATATGCTTCACGCACACGCTGGCAATATACCGTTGCTGCACGGTCTGGACGTTTATTCGGTTGATTATCTGGAGAATACGCATCATCCGAACGGATTTTACGGTCTGCCGTATAGCGGTTGATCATCGAATCCATGTTGCCGGCAGTCACGCCCCAAGCAATATTTGGTTTACCCAATACACGGAAGGCTTCTACATTGGTCCAGTCTGGCTGAGCAATAATCCCGACACGGAAACCTTGTGCTTCAAGGGTACGGCCGATAATGCCTGAACAGAATGATGGATGATCAATATATGCATCACCACAAACCAAAATAAAGTCGCAGCTGTCCCAACCGAGTTGATCCATTTCTTCGCGTGACATCGGCAAAAATGGCGCAGGGTCAAAACAAGACGCCCAATATTTGTCGTAATCAAACAACGCTTTTGGCGCAGTCTGCATAGTATAAGCAGTAGACATGGCTAGCAATTCTCGGCTGGCAGATGGAATGATCTGAAAAAAGATCAAAGAAGATGAAAGCCGATCATTTTACCATGAATTCCATTCATCATGCTTGATTATAATTTATACAATAGCTACAGAATCATTGAATTGTTTTATATAGACATCAGATGTAATAGTGCTAAAGCATCGACTTTAAAACAAGATTTAAATAAATCACTTGTAACTTTGCTTTAGTTTAAATCAACCTAGAATGTGCCATGAGTTATCGCATTTTATTCAACATTAAAGCCTGCGCCTGTTGAAATTGAATGTGCATTTCAGGTAAATATTTTTCAATATAAATCTTATGCTTATCTATACTGTCTTGAGTCATCAATGGTTTTACATCAAGCATTTGACGGCGTGTCGTTTCCTGCTGATATTTATGCCAAAAACTTAATGCTGCATTTGGATCAAAGCCCGCTTTCGACATAAGATCAAGTGCGAGAACATCAGCTTCCAGTTCAAATTTTGAAACTTTAGGCAAAAAAACAGCTTGCCCAGTCACACTACTGGCCGCAGTAGCAAGCGTACCGATACCCGCAGTTGAAGAAATCATCGCCACCTGACTTGCAAACAGCAGGGAAATCTTCTCACGATGATGATCACGCAGAGCATGTGCCATTTCATGCGCCATCACAAATGCCAATTCATCTTCATTCAGCTTTAAACTCCAATACAAACCCGTGTTAATGACAATTTTCCCACTTGGAAAACCATGTGCATTTAAATCTTTATTTAAATTCCCACTGACTTGCCAATCCCATTGACTCGAACCTTGACGGTAAAACTCCGCATTTTTTTTGAGTTTATTTAAAACCTGATCCAATTTCGGATCAATGATCAAAAGTTGTTTGTCTTTCGCTTGATGAATAAATTGTTGATACGATCTATCCGCCTGTTTAGTTAATAACTTTTGAGGAACGATAAAAAACTGTTTTCGCTCTGCGCCTGCTGTCCCTAAATTCGTGGTACTTGTACAAGCTGAGATTAAGATAAAAACCAAAGCCATCATTAAAATAGTTATATTTTTCATAATCGCCTTAATTTTAATACCAATATTGATCTATATATATAATTCTATCTAAAAACAAATGCAAAAATATTCAAAAAAACAAATAATTCATATTTATCATATATTTATTATTTTTCAAACTTTTAAAAATGATAACCAAAAATAATTTATTTATAATATTGTGATGTATTTCATTATTATGAGGCACCTTTTAAAAGGCATATTAGACCAAAGTTGTATAATCATAAAAATAGTAAACTTAGCCATTTTTATAGCGTTATTTATATTAAAAATAGATGTAAAACGAATATTTAATAATAACTTATTCACATATTTCTATCTTTATTTATTCAATTGTATTGCTAAAAATAAACCAATCATCAAGATAACAGCAATAAAGCTCGTCAACCCAATCCAACCAGAAATTTCCCAAACCAAACCACTACTACTACCCAAAATACTAGAACCTAAGTAATAGCAAAATAAATATAAAGATGAACCTACGGCACGGTATTGCAGGGATTGAACTGATACCCAACTACTTGCCGTGGAATGCGCTGCAAAAAAAGCAAAAGTGAATACAATCAGCCCCAAAATGACTGACCAAAATGCCGGAATGAGCATGATCAACAGCCCGAACAACATCATGATCAGCATCGAAGGTAAAACTTTTACCCGGCCAAAGCGTTTCCCCCAACTTGCAGCCCGAGGTGAACTATATATTCCTGCCAAATATGCTATGGAGATTAGTCCAATCCATGTTTGAGAAAGTTGATAAGGTTCTTCTAATAGGTGGTAGCTCATATAGTTAAATATAGAGACAAAACATCCCATGAGGATAAAGCCTTGAAGGAATAAAATTCTCAGCTTTGGATCTGCTAAATTTTTAACGAAAGATTCATAAAATCGGTTGAAACGAATGGGATAAGCTTGAAAATGTTGAGATGCTGGAAGTAATAAAAAGAATGCTGTGGCTATACATAGGTTAATGATGCCGATAATCATCATGGCATTTTGCCAACTAATATAATCAATCAATACCCCGGCAATGAGACGACCACCCATTCCTCCAATCGCAGTACCCGATATATACAGGCCCATTGCAAAGCCTATATCTTTTTGCTCAATTTCTTCACCTATATAAGTCATTGCAACTGCAGCAACACCGCTAACACTTAATCCGATCAGCACGCGATTCAATAAAAATATTTCCCAAAGTGGAAATATAGAACTAATGATTGAAAGTGACGCTGCCAAAAATAAAGCGGTGACCATCACAGGCTTACGACCGAATCGATCTGAAATCAAACCAGTGAATAGCAGCCCAATCGCTAAGGCAATGGTAGAAAAAGATAAAGGAAAGCTGCTATGTGTCGGACTGACATGAAAGAAATTCGCAAAGATGGGCATCATCGGTTGTACACAATACAACGATGAAAAAATTGCGAAGCCTGCTAAAAATAAAGAAAATAAAATGGCAAGAAATGGCCGTGTGCCATATTCAATATAAGGAGAATTTGAGGCTAAATCAGACATGAGCTTTCCATCAATGACACGGATAGTATACGCCTTTCAGTCTTTAATTTATAAATCACATGAAATGAATGATGAATTCTTTCTTTTTTTCTCATTACTTCTTTTTCTTTTCCTCACGCATAAAAAAACACCCCCTGGACTAGTCAGGGGGTGTTTCGAATAATGAGCTGGCGATGACTTACTCTCACATGGGTAACCCCACACTACCATCAGCGCTAAGAGGTTTCACTTCTGAGTTCGGGAAGGGATCAGGTGGTTCACTCTTGCTAT